>CAZMFM010000020.1:0-32980 GCA_964565565.1 uncultured Spirochaetaceae bacterium
CCCCGGGCAGGACTCGAACCTGCGACAAGGCGGTTAACAGCCGCCTGCTCTACCAGCTGAGCTACCGGGGAACGATGGCTCGGGCGGCCGGAGTTTAGGCGCTGAAATGCGGTTCGCAACGCTCTCGAGGCGGCAGATTTCTCTCCCGCGGGAGATCGGGTCTGCTCGCCAGGCGCGCAAGTCGGAGGTGTTGGAGGTGTCGGAGGTGTTGGCGGATCAGTTCGGATCGAAGCGGATTTCCAGGACCTCGAATTCACGCTTGCCCTTGGGCACCTTGACCGCGACCTCATCGCCGACTTCTTTGCTCATCAGCGCGCGAGCGACAGGCGAGGTGACGGAAATGCTGCCTTGCTTGGCGTCCGCCTCCTCTTCGCCCACGATCGTGTAGACGACTTCCTCGTCGGTCTCGAGATCCGAGACCCGGACGGTCGCGCCAAAGCGGATTTTGTCTGGATCCAGGCCGGCATTGTCGATCACCTGCGCCCTGGCGATTCGGTCGTCGACCATGGCCATGCGCCCGGCGATATGGGCCTGCTTTTCCTTGGCCGCGTGGTATTCGGCGTTCTCTTTCAGGTCGCCGTGGGCGATCGCCTCTTCGATGTCCTTGATATTGGCCGGGCGATCGACGGATTTCAGTCGCTTCAGCTCGACCTTCAGGGCTTCGTAGCCTCGCGGAGTCATGGGGACTCGCTGGTCCATGCTTTTCCTCGTTCAGATTGTTTTGGGGGCAGGGTGAGCTTGATTGCTCGTGGGCCGGCTCGGGGGTAGGGGCTACAGAGGGCTACAGAGGGTAGTCAGATCGCTGGGCTTCGCTCTTTCGACGGTCTGGCGGGGATCTCCGGTCGAAATAGGCTACCCAGAGCCGGCCCGCGCGGCAAGCCGGGGGCACCCGGTAGATCGAATCCCAATGCGACGCTTCGCGGCGTGTCGCAGGCGGTCGAAAAGGGGTGAGAGGCGAAATGGAAGACCAGGACGAGGGGCGGGACGAGCCGCCGGAAGCGCCGTCGCCTCATTCGCCGAATCCGGCCGAGGATCAGGCGGCCGGCCGGCAAGGCTTCGTGCGCGGGGCCCTCGTCTTCTACGGAGTGATGGGCTGTGTGGCCCTGATCTGGCGCATGGCAGCGTCTTCTGAATCGATCTTCGATCCGTCGGGCGGGGCCGTCGTCGGAGCATCGAGCGCCTGGGCGGCCGCGGGGGCCGGGCTCTTCGTGGGCCTCGCTTCGGTCGGGATTTCGGAATGGCTCACGCGGGGGACGGAACTCGGCGAGCGGCTGGCCGACTTGCTTGGCGAGAGTCTGGCTGGGATTTCGATTGGCGACGCGATTCTGCTTGCGGTGGCGAGCGGGATCGCGGAGGAGATGCTCTTTCGGGGTGCCCTCCAGCCTGCGGTGGGGCTCGTTTGGGCCAGCTTGATTTTTGGTGCCTGCCATTTCTTGCCACGCCGTGAGATCGCGATCTGGAGTCTTTATGCGGTGGCGATGGGATTCGCGTTTGGCTGGCTCTTTGAATGGACCGGGCATCTGCTGGCGCCGATCGTCGCGCATACGGTCGTGAACGGAATCAACCTGCCACGACTCGCGCGCCGCGATCCGCAGACGACCACTACCACTAAGGAGTCGTGACCGCGATCGCGTCGATCTCGACATGCGCGCCCAGGGGCAGCGCGGAGACTTCGACGGTGGCGCGTGCCGGCGCCGGATCTGCATCGAAAAATTCGGCGTAGACTGCGTTCACTCGCGGAAAGAGGCTCATGTCGGTGAGGTAGACGGTTGCCTTGACCACGCTGGCCAGACTGGCTCCGGAAGCCTCGAGAACGGCCTTCAAATTCGACAGCACCTGGCGGGTCTCGTCTTCGATTTCTCCCCCGACGAGCTTTCCCGTCTTGGGGTCGAGCGGAATCTGCCCGGAAACGAAAACCAGATCGTTCAATCGGATTGCCTGGGAATAGGGACCGACCGGCGCAGGTGCGTCGTCGGTTCGAACTTCAATCTGTCGAGTCGTATCAGTCATGGTCGATGCAGGATAGTGCATCGCACCGACTAGCGTGCGATCTCCAACAGCGCTCGCGCCGAGCCACTTTCAACGCAACGCAACGCGAACTGAAGCGCCCACAGCCGTGGAGCCCCCGCCCAACGCACAAGCAAGCGCCGACGCCCGTGGGAGCCCCCGGCCCAACGCACAAGCAAGCGCCCGCGGCCCAGTCGCGCTCTGCGCGACGCAATAAAAGGAAAAGGTCAAGAAGGTTCGGGCAGCAACCGTTCTTCGAGCACCCGGATCAGGTATCCGAAGAGCAACAGGTTCGGCAAGCGCCCTCGCGTGTCGCCCTTGATCCCTGCGCCATCCGCGAAGGCTTCCGCGTATTGCGAGAAGAATTCGATCGTCTCGTAGGGAACGTTCTTGGCGAGCATCTCGTTGATCTGCTCGGTTGGGAGATCGTCGAAGATTTCGGCGAACTCCTGGGCAATTTCTTCGGGTGTCATGTTGTCTCCGAGAAACGATTCGCACGAGAATTCAATCGCGTGCGCGTCTCAGCATATTCCACATTGCGTTTCGATCGGCTAGCGCTCTGCCCTCGACTCTCTTTCACTCCGGCCTTTGGCCCGGCTATCTCCGGGGCCGCGAAAAGCGAAAGAGGAAAAGAAGAGGACGCTCATCAGATGAGGCGATCTTCTCATTAGGCGGCTTGACTGTCAACTATGGAAATGGCCGAGACTCGCCGGATCCGGCCGCGAGAGCACGAATGCGCGCATGCCTACCGATCGCTTGCACACCGCTCGCCGAATGCAACACGATCGAATCCCGAGTCCGATCGGGAAGGCGCAGGGGGAGTTGCCTATCGCAACGCGGTGTTTCCGCTTCTTTGCACGTACTCGAAGCCGGGGGAATAAAAATTTTCTGACTAGCCCTCACTCCGTGGCGAGTGACGAACTCACGCCGTTTCGCTTGGATGCGCTTCGGGCGCGACGAAACGAGTCGACGGAGAAGACGATAAGCCCGACCCAGACCAGACCAAATCCACTTGCATGAGCGGACGTGAAGGCTTCATGGAAAACGATGGTCGCGAGCAGAAGGGTGATCGTCGGCGCGATGTATTGAAACATGCCGATGGCAACGAGCGGCAGGCGACGCGTTGCGGCGTGAAAGAGCAGCAATGGAACGGCGGTGACGATTCCCGAGAGGGCGAGGTAGGCGTGTTCCTGGAATGACGCTTGCGCGAACGAAGAATTGGGCTGCATGAGCAGGACGCCGAGGGCGAAAAGCGTGACGGGTGTGAGGATGATCATCTCACGGGTCAGTCCGGCCAGTGGCGGTTGCGGATGGAGTTTGTGGATCAGCCCGTAGCTGGCAAAACTCATGGCGAGCACGAGTGAAATCCAGGGCAATTCGCCGATTCGAAAGGCGAGTAGCGCCACGCCTCCAGCGGCGATGGCGATCGCCAGTGCTTGGACGCGGTTGAGCCGCTCGCCGAGCACGAGCAGCCCGAAGAGGATGCTGACCAGGGGGTTGATGTAGTAGCCAAGGCTCGAGGCGACCACCTGATCACTTTGCACGGAGTAGACGAAGAGGCACCAATTGCCTGCGAGCAAGAGCCCAGCAAGCAGAGTCCAACCCCACTCCCGGCCACCCTTCGCCCAGGTTTCTGCCCTTCGGCCCGTCGCCAGGGTCGCGATCCACAGCACGATCAGGGTCCACAAGATGCGTGGGATCAACGCTTCGGTCGCCGGAATATCGAGGATGCCCTTCCAATAGATGGGGACGAGCCCCCAGCACAGATAACCAGCGACGGCGAATCCGATCCCGCTCGCGGAAAGCGTCGAGTTGGGTGGGGTCGGTTGCGACATGGCCGGGATCGTCGGGGATCGCCGCTTGGCTGTAAAGGATCGATGGCGTCGAAACCGACCGGCGCGGCGCTAGTTGATGACGCCGTCGGCCATCAAGTCGGCGATCTCCGCGGCATTGAGGCCGAGATCGCCTTCGAGGATCTCGAAGCTATCGCCGCCGAGCAGCGGCGCGGCGAAGCGCGGCCCGTTGTCGTAGCCGCTGACCCGAAATTGATGACCGCTATAGGGAATGGGGCCGACTTCTGCGTGATCGAGCTCGCGATGGAAGCCGCGGTGGCGAAGTTGGGGATCGGTCAAGAGGTCGCGGCTTCGTTGGACATGACCGGCCGGGACCCCGGCCTCCATCAGTTGGCCCATGACCTCCTGCGGCTTTCGGGTTCGCGTCCATTCGGCAATCTTCGAATCGAGTGGGTCGTGCGCGGCGATTCGGCCGGCGGTCGAAGCGAGTTCGGAGTCGCGACTCCATTCGGGATCGCCCAGGGCGTGACGAAAGCGTTGCCATTGGTCGTCGGTTTCGATGGCGATCGCGCACCACTCGTCCTCGCCCATGCAGGGGTAGACGCCTTCGGGTGCGTGGTGCGGGGTGCGGTTGCCGTTGCGCGCGATCGCTTCGCCGGTGGCTTGTCGGGCCATGATTTCAGGGGCCAGGAAATGGAGGGAGGCTTCCATCTGTCCAAGGTCGATGTATTGCCCCTGGCCAGTTCGTCGCTTGTGATCGAGGGCGGCGAGGACCGTGGTCACCAGGAATCGCGGTGCAATCGTATCGGTATAGGCGTTCCAGGGTCCGATCGGCGCGCGATCGGCCCAACCCGCGAGGTCGAAGAAGCCGGCGACTCCCGCTGCGTGGTATCCGTAGCCGGCCATCGAGGCGATGGGCCCCGTCTGCCCCATCAGGCAAGTGCTGACCATGACGATGCCAGGATTCTTCGCGCGGGCGCGTTCGTAACCGATCCCCAATCGATCGACCGCGCCGGGGGTGAAGCTTTCGAGGATGACGTCGGCCCAGCCGAGCAGCCGGTCGGTGATTTCCATTGCGCGTTCGTGCTTCAGGTCGAGGGCCAGGCTGCGTTTTGAAGTATTGAACTCGCCATAGAAATGCGAGCGGTTCCAGCCCGATTCGTCGTCCTTGAAGGGACCCGCCGTGCGGAGATTGTCCGCGCGGGTCGCGGACTCGATGCGAATGACGTTGGCGCCGTGGTCGGCCAGGGTCTTGCCGGAGATGGGTCCCACGCCGACCCAGCTGAAATCCGCGACCTTCAGGCCTTCGAGGGGGAACTCGCTTTGCGTTGGGGTTGCTCCATCGGTCCGGAGCGGGATTCGCTTGCGCGGCGATCTTTCGAGTTCCTCGAGGACCTCTTCGCTGTGCTCTCCGAGTCGCGGGGCCGGATAGCGCATCGCGAAGGGCGCATGACTCAGCCGGGCGAAGGCGCCGGGCGCGCGGACGGATGCGCCGGAGGGCAATTCGGCGTCGATGAAATATTCGCGCTCGACGAGCTGAGGGAAGGTCTGGAGTTCGTCGAGGGTCAGGACCGGCGCGATCGTGGCACCGATCTCGAGTCCCGGCATGAAGAGTTCGCGCTTGGTCTTCGTGGCGAAGAAGCGTCGGAAGGTGGCGATCAATTCGTCTTGTGCAATGCCGAATTCCCCGCCGCGATAGATCCGGTAGTCGTAGGTCGTCCAGTCTTCCCGGGCGAGCCATTCCTCATCGATCGTGCCGGCTTCGAGCATCCACGGCGCAAGCTTGGCGAGCAGCCCTCCGAGACAAAGCACGATCACATGGCCGTCCTTGCATTCATGGCAGAGGGGAAAGCCGGCCGGGCCGATCTGAAGCGAGGCCCCATCGCGTTCGTAGTCGCGACCCTGAATCGCCGAGGCCGTCATCCCATTCAGCATTGTCCAGGTCATCGCGCTTTGGGCCGAAACGTCGACAAAGACACCGCAACCCGTCGTGCGGACGCGCGCGTGGCCGATCATCGCCGCGACCGCCGCCTCGGCCCCCGCCTGTCGCCAGACCTGGGGAATGCCCAGTCGGACCGGCGCCCGATCGTGGTCGCCTTGGAGTGACACCGGTCCGCCGAGCGCGGCGATCGTAAGATCCGAGGCGGGCAGATCGGCTCGGGGGCCGTCGCTTCCGAAGGGCGTGGTTCGGACGTGTACGATTTCCGGGTTGGCCTCGAGCAGCGTTTCGAAGTCGAGGCCAGCCTCGTCGAGCAGGCTCGGCGGCCCCGAGTCGAGCACGAAGTCAGCGCCGGCGACCAGCCGCAAGAAGTTTTCGCGGCCCGCTTCGGTCGCAAAGTCCAGTTCGACCGAACGCTTATTGCGATTGAAGGCCGCGAAGCTCAGGCTGCGGTCGAGTTCGGGATCGAGGCTCGGCTCGCTCTCGAGAAGTGGCTCCGCTCGCCGCGCATCGCTGCCCCCGGGCGGCTCGACGCGGATCACGTCGGCGCCGAGGTCGCCTAAGATCATGCCCGCGATCTGCCCTCGCACGTCGGTCAGATCGAGGACGCGATAGGGCGAAAGCAGGTCCATTGACTATTTGTCCATTTTGAAGACGCGCTTCGTGAACCGCCATCCCTCGGCACTCTTCTCGAGCTCATCTTCGTAGCGTCCTGTCACGATGACCTTGTATCCGCCGTCGACGAGGTAGCCGATCAGGAAAGCAGAGCCGGTCGCCTTGTTGCCGTCTTCTCCAATTCCGTCGACAACGACATTCGTTGCGTTATGCCGCATGCCGGGCATTGCCGAATGGGTTTGATCCGCGAATTTCGAAATGTCGCCCTGGCCCTCGATGACGGCCATGCCGTTGTCGAAGATCCCGTCGGCGACAAAGCAATTCCCGAAACCGGCCCCATCGCCGGTGTCGATCGCCGTGCTGTAGCGCGAATAGAGCTGAAGGATTTCGGTCGTATCGTCGTGGGTAAGGCTCATGGTTCATACTCTCCATCGAGGGGTGATCGAGGGGTGATCGAGTAGGGATGATGGACCATCGGCGCTTCGTAGGGGGAAGCGATCAGACCCCTAGGCACCCCAGGGCGTGATGGCGTCCTTGAGTGATTTGTAGCCGTCGAGAAATCCCGGGCGTTCGCCGCCATAGATCTCGTCGAATTTGTCCAGCGCCTTCGTCAGGAAGTCAGCCACAGCCTGGTTTCCGGGATTGGCGTCGAGGTAGGCATCGCGAATCAAGACGAAGTGGATACGCGGGTCGTAGGGCTTTTTGGTTCCGCCCAGCGATTCGTCGCCGTCGAGCAGGCGAAGCAGCATGGCATCGGCGGATCCGAGGGTCTGCTCATGAATCGGCGGCCCTTCCATGCGGTACATGACCGAAGTCATGTCGCGGCCGTTGCCCGTGGTGTATCCCATTTCGCCCCAGAGCTCATTCATGTTGGCGTCGGCACCGACCTGGTCGATCACGAGCTGGCCGAATCGTCGCATCGGATCCGAAACGTCGGCCAGCAGATCCGTTAGGCGGTCGCCGTCGAGGTCAGTGGCCAGGATGATCACGTCCTGCTTCTCGATCAAGTCCCAGAGCAGGAGTCCGTAGGCGGTGTCGGCGATGTGTTGCTCGACCTGGCCGGTCCAACTTTCCATGCCGGCTTTGAAGTCGCTCGGCAGGAGGTTGATGATGCGATCGACGCTTTCGCGATGTTCGACGTATCCATCGACGGCGTATTTCCGTCCCACCGTGAACTTCGTGTCCTGGAGAAGCCAGGAGAGCAGGCCGGCGTTGATGCCATCTTCCATCGCCTGGGTCGGCTTGAAGGCGACGCGACCGAGCTTGCCCGTGTCGTTCACCATCTGCAGGAATCGTCGGCAGGCATAAGCCATCTGCACGCCAGGGGTATTCATTTCCGAATGGACGACGCCGGTCTTTTCGTCGACGACGAAGGCGGCTCGGTCCTGGGAGTAGGGCAGGCACGGCATGGAGCGGACGACGGTGACGCAGCCATAGGGTCGGACATTGCAATAGACGCCGGCCTGGGTTCGTAGTGGCGCGTTGCCCGACTTGCCCTTGACGACGACCTTGCCGCCCTGGCCGTCATCGACGTAGGCATCGCCGGCCGTGGACCATTTGATCGAGGTGCAGGGCATGTTCCCGAACCAGGAAAGCGGGGCGAGATCGAGGTCGTGTCGATATTGTGCCCACATCGGCACCATATAGAAGGGGAGTCCCAGCACGTCGGCGGCTGCGATCGTCCCGAGCATCGCGTAGGCGTCGGTCAGCGCGTGGGCGACCGGCTTGGCGTTCGCGCCGAAGTTCCCGCCCTGCCAGATCACGGCATCGGGAAAACCCGTTGGTCGGACGTCTGAGCTTTCGTAGAGACCGGACAGCAGTCCGAGCAGGTCGCCGCCGTCGGCTTCAGTGCGCGCGATATTCATGAGGTCAAGCATTCGAAGGTCTCCGCGTGGGTGGATTCTGTTGGGTTGTCGCCCAAACCACGCCCAGCAGGTCGTCTGGGCGGCGCCTATATGTAGCATCTTCTCAGAGGGCGAGTCGCGCCGGAAAGGGTCGATCGCGCCCCCCTGTCGGCTGTGATAGCAATGGGTCTAGCCGTCGCTCCGCCCATGGGTCCTCGTGAGTCGAAGTGGCGCTCTTTTCATCCCCGCTGGTCGGTCGGATACCGTGTGGCCGGTGCCGTGTGAAGGTGCTCTCAATGGTTGGATGTTGGGTGCACGGGCGCGGCCGAGGCATTCGACCACTGCTTGCGGACAACCCTGGAGATCCCCCTTGGAAAAGATCCAATTCGACGACATTGCAGCGCTTCAGAAATTCATCAGCGAAGAGTTCGGTGAGTTTGGAGACCAGTTCGAAGTCTCGCAGGAAGTGATCAATAAATTTGCCGACGCGACCGGCGATCATCAATGGATCCATCTCGACGTCGAGCGATGCAAGAAAGAAAGCCCCTTCGGTACGACGATCGCCCACGGATTTCTCACGCTCTCCTTGCTGCCGATGATGAGTGGATTGGCGAAGACGCCTTATGCGGTTGTCGGTTTTGGAAACGCCGTGAACTACGGCTCGGACAAGCTTCGCTTTCTCAGCCCCGTCCCGGCCGGGTCGAAGATCCATTCGCATAGCCGATTGGTCTCGGTCGATGCGGGCAAGAAGGGAACGCGCGTCGAGCAAGAGACCGCGATTCATGTTGTCGGAAACGATCGACCGGCGCTGATCTACAACGGAATCACGCTCTTCCAGGGCAAGCTCGGTTAGTCGGAGAGACGTGAACGAGCATGGACAAGGTCCAGCCTGCCGCGGGTCTCTCCGATCCCTACAAGAATCCGGAACTCTTTCGTTGGCTCGACAGCCTCGAAGGTGCTCCGGATTGGCTTGGTCCGGCGGAAACAGACGCCGAACGTGCGGGCTGGTCCAATTGGCAACGTAGCGGCAATCATGTCTTTGGATTGATCGGTTCAATGGTGCCGGGGCTCGCTCTGGCCTTCGGGATCGCGATGGCTGGTCGCGTCGTGGCCAACCTGCCCAATGAGTTCTTCGGTTTCGAGAAGACGCCGGTCAGTCCGATCCTGGTGGCGATTCTTCTGGGACTCTTTCTGCGAAACGCGATCGGGCTCCCGACCGTCTACGAAGCCGGATTGCAGCTCGCGCTCAAGAAGGTTTTGCGGATCGGCGTCGCGCTCCTGGGAATCCGCCTGAGTCTCGCCGCCACCGGCGCGATCGGGCTGGTGGCGCTTCCGATCGTCATCATCTGTATTGCGACCGCGCTCTTTTTCGTGACGCGCGTGGGCGCCGCCGTCGGTCTTCCTCCGCGTCTGGCTACCTTGATCGCCGTAGGCACCGCGATCTGCGGCAACTCCGCCATTGTCGCGATGGCCCCGGTGATCGAGGCGACCGACGATGAGGTCAGCTACGCGGTGGGCTGTATCACGATCTTCGGCCTCGTCGCCCTGATCTTCTATCCCTACCTGGGACATTATCTCTTCGATGGTGAGACGACCCTGATCGGCCTCTTCATGGGCACCGCGATCCACGATACGGCGCAGGTCGCTGGTGCGGGCATGGTCTACCTGGCGCAATTCGGGACGGCCGAAGTCCTCGATGTGGCGACGGTCACCAAATTACAACGCAATATGTTCATGTTGGCTGTGATTCCCCTGATGGCATTTCATTCGAATCGCTCGCGGGCGACGGGTTCGATCCGGTCGCAGATCCGCGCGGCGTTGCCGATGTTCGTCTTTGGTTTTCTGGCGATGAGCCTGCTGCGAACGATCGGCGATATGGGCGATCGGCCCTTCGGCTTCATGACCCAAGAGACCTGGTCGATGTTGATCGGGTTGGCCACCAAGACGGCCACGCTCTGTTTGGCCGTGGCGATGGCGGCGGTCGGGCTGGGGACGAGCTTCGCGAAGTTGCGCGGGCTCGGGACGCGACCGCTTTTCGTTGGGCTCTTCGCGGCGGCGCTGGTCGGATGTGTAAGTTATGCGCTGGTTCGTCTACTGGCGCCCTGGGCGACCGGAATCGCCGTCTGACCTCCTGCGCCGGCGGCGCGCGGAGTGTTGTCGCGGGCCGGGGGTATGTAGAGGGTAGATGTCAGCCGATGTCAGCGGAGTTAAGGCGAGTTAAGGCGAGTTGGCGTAGTCAGAAGAATCGCTTCTTGAGCGAGTTGAGCCCGAGGTTGCTCGCCGCGGCCAGCTTCCTGCCCGACTCCGCATCGTCCAGATCTTCTCGTGTCAGACGTGTCTGCAGGGCTTTGGCATTGGCGAAGCTTTCGGTCTGGGTATCCAACATGCGGACTCGGGTCTTGCCAGTCTTCGGGTCGAGGATTTCGCTGAAGGGCAGGGCGACGATGCCCTGGTTCTGGCGCGTGATCATGACATCCGACTTTCCGGCAAGGAGCGTGGCGACAGCACCCGCGCCGAGATCCCGGGTGTAGTCCCGGTCGAAGGCGTTGGGCGAGACGCAGCGAAGCTCATAGCCGATGTCCTTGATGACCATCGTCGTGGGAATGCCGTGCTCTTCGAGTCCTTCTTGAACGCGCTCGCGCACCAGTCGGCCCAGTGGGAATTCGGCCAGGCGGATATGGCCGTGTTCGTCGAGTGGCAGGTCGGGTAGATGGGACAGATCGGCAGGGTCGAGCGATTCGCCGAGTCCTTCGGCGAGTACGACGACGCCATGGGGCGATCCTTCCGCCGTGCTCTTGAGGATTGCACCTTCGACGATGCGTGCGAGTTGGTCGAGGCCGATCTTCTCGTCTCCGAATTCTTCGGCCACGACGGCGAGGGTGACGCCCGCGGAATTTGCCGAGCCCAACGCGAGGTGTCCGGCGTTTCGACCCATCAGGGTCACGATGAACCAACGCTTCGAGGTCCGCGCATCCTCCATGAGGGTAGTCAGGATTTCGCTGGCAGTGGCGCGCGCGGTCTCGAATCCGAAGGTCGGGATGCCGTCGGGCAGCGGCAGATCGTTGTCGATGGTTTTCGGGACGTGGGCGACGCGAAGATCGTCTCCGGCGGCTTCCGCCACGGTCTTGGCCGAGAAGCAGGTGTCGTCGCCGCCGATCGAGATCAGGTGATCGATGCCCAGCTTCTGCAGGCTGCCGACGACGCGCGCGAGGTTGGCTGGGTCACGGGTGGGATTGGCCCGAGAGGTGCGAAGAATCGAGCCGCCCTGTTCGTGAATGCGCGCCACTGTCGAGAGATCGAGCTCCACGACGTGATTGATATCGCCCTGCATGAGCCATTCAAAGCCCTGCAGGATGCCGACGACCTTTGCGCCCCGTTGGCGGGCGGCGCGGGTCGCCGAGCTGATGACACCGTTGATACCGGGTGCGGGTCCGCCGCCAACGAGCAAACCGAAGGTCGCCATGATGATTCTTCCCCTGGAATGAGTTGCGCCGAAACTTAGCCGGATCGTGATCGAATGGCAGGTCAAAGGGCGTATTCAACTTTCATTTTCGATCGTGCACTGCGTCCCCGACGATGCTTGGCGGGTCCCCGCGAATTAGTGGTCCCGTTCCCGGAGCGCGTCGAACGCGAATTTCGGTCGCTATGATCTGGGCGCTCGTTGGTGCTGGCTGAAGAATCGATCGAGCAAGAGAGCAAGCAAGAGAGCAAATAGAGGGGATTTGAGAATGAAGAGAATGGTTCTATTCCTGGTCGCACTCGGTCTATCGATTGGCGGCTGTGCGGGGACGCTGGATTCCATGGCACCACAGCCCGCGGATATCGTTTTCCTGGGTTCGAATATCCTGACCGTCGATGCTGGAACGGAAGGCGCCGAGGCCGTCGCCGTTCGCGGAGATTCGATCGTCGCGGTCGGTGTTAGGCGTGACGTTGAAACGTTGATCGGCGAGCAGACGCGAGTCATCGAACTCGGCGACCACGCATTGACCCCCGGATTCATCGACGCGCACGGCCATCTCGCTCTCGCCATGGTCTTCCTGGATCTATTGAATGCCTCGTCCCCACCTGTCGGTCCGATGAACTCGATCGAGGACATCGTCGAGGGACTGCGACAGCAGATCATCGACCAGGCGATTGCTCCCGGGAAATATTACATCGGCTACGGGTACGACGACTCGTTGTTGGAAGAGGGCCGACATCCGACTCGGGATGATCTCGATCGCGCTTCGACCGATCATCCAATTGCCCTGGTTCATGTCTCCGGTCATCTGGCCGCGGTCAATTCGGCGGCGCTCGCTCTTTTTGAGATGGATGCCGGGACCCCGAATCCGCCCGGTGGCGTGATTCGACGTCGCCCGGGAACGATGGAGCCGAACGGAGTTCTCGAGGAAACGGCTGCGGCCACCGTCCTGCGAAGCCTCGCTGGCGGCATGCCGACGCCGGAAGAATTTGCGTCGCGCGTGATTCGTGCGATCGCCTATCACGGGCAATATGGAATCACGACGATCCAGGACGGCGCTTCGGATCCTCAATTCATCGCTGGCCTCCGCGCGCTGGCGGCACATCGGCCACTTTCCGCCGACGTCGCAGCGTATGTTCAAGTCAACGATATGAAAGAAGATGCTCCGCTCGAAGGCGTGGGATTCTCCGCCGAATATGAAAACGGAGTTCGCGTTGCCGGCGTCAAATTCGTTCTCGACGGGTCCCCTCAAGGTCGCACCGCATGGCTCAGCCGGCCCTATGACGAGGGACCGCCGGGTGCAGACGCCGACTACACGGCATACCCGATCATGGACCCGGATCAGTACAAGCGCCTCGTTGCTCGGATGATTCAAGGTGGAATTCCGGTGCTCGCTCATGCGAACGGTGATGCGGCGATCGACTTGATGATCGAGGGCGTTGAACTCGCAGTCGGGGACAGTCCCGGGGACATCGACCATCGATCGGTCACCATTCATGCGCAGCTGGCCCGGGAAGATCAGCTCGATGACATGAAGCGACTTGGCATCATTCCGTCCTTCTTCGCTGCGCATCCCTATTTCTGGGGCGACTGGCATCGGAAGAGTTTCGGCGATGATCGAGCGCTTCACATCAGCCCTATGCGGTCCGCGATCGAACGCGACCTGCCCTTTACGATCCACAACGACGCGCCGGTCGTACCCCCTGATATCATGCGCCTGCTCGAGATCGCGGTCGAGCGGCGGACGCGCAAGGGGTTCATTCTCGGGGCGGACCAGCGGATCAGCGTCGAAGAGGCGCTGCATGCCGTGACCCTCGGTGCGGCTTACGGTTACTTTGAAGAGGATCGAAAGGGCTCGATCTCGGTCGGGAAGCAGGCCGATCTGGTCATTCTCGGCGCGGATCCGCGTCGCGTTGCTTCCGATGACATCAGCGAAATTGAAATTCTCGAGACCTTTGCGCGCGGACGTTCGATCTATGCGCGGCAAGAGGCGAGCGATCATTCTTCGGGGCACTGAGTCGAGGGTCGGTGGCAATGGCAATTATTCAGGTGGTCCTCGGGGTCGCCTATCCGGTACTGATCTTTTTCTCACTCTCCTGGTTCGAGCCGAGGGTCGTCGCCTTCGTGGTTCTGGGCCTCGCCGGAGTTCGCTTGCTAGTCGCTCGTTCGTCGGCCACGATGGCCTTCGTCCGAGAGGTCTGGCTCCCCGCCGTCGCGGTCGGTGTGGTGGCTCTGGTAACGGCGATCTGGAATGACCCGATGGGGCTCTTGCTGGCTCCGACGTTGATCAATCTGGCCCTGCTCTTGACCTTCGGCTCATCGCTTTGGGGGGAGCGTCCGATCGTTGAACGCTTCGCCCGCTTGCAGGCGGCGGATCTCTCCCTCGCCGAAGTGCATTATTGTCGCTCGGTGACGAAAGTCTGGTGTGGGTTCTTCGTGGCCAATGGAGCGACCGCGCTCGTCCTGGCGCTGATGCGTGATATCGAACGATGGGCGCTCTTTACCGGGCTGATCTCCTATATTCTCATTGGAACGCTCTTCGCGGCGGAATATCTTTATCGCCACTGGCGGTTCCGGCGTTTCGTGGGCGGCTTCGCCGATCCACTCTTGAAAGTGATCTTTCCGCCTCGTTCGGAGTCTTCGGACGAGTCGGGATAGAGGGATCTTTGGAATCTTCGGGGAGTTCATTGCCAGCATCATCCGGCACGGAAAAATGGGATGTGATCATCGCCGGGGCCGGTCCGGGCGGAACCTCGACCGCGATTGCACTCGCTGAGGCGGGGGTCCGGGTACTCGTCCTCGAACGTGATGATTTTCCGCGCTGGCATATCGGCGAATCCTTGCTCCCGTCGGTCGAGACGATCGTGAACGACCTCGGGATCGAGCCGGATCCGAAGCGCTTCCTCTTTAAGGGTGGCGCGCAATTTCTTTGTGAGGAGACGGGTCGAAGCCAATCCTTCGACTTCAACGAAGCGCTGCCGGGTCCGCAACGCTATGCGTGGCATGTGGAGCGCGCCGAGTTCGACACGATTCTCCGCGATCGGGCGCTCGAGGTCGGGGCCACCGTGCGCCACGGTGTGAGCGTGCTCGATGTTCATTGTGACGAAACGTGTGTGCGCGTGGAGACCGACGGCGAAGCAGAGAGTGCGCGATTTTTCATCGACGCGTCCGGGCAAGATCGCTTTCTCGCTCGCAAGAACGGCTCGGTGCGAAATTTCGACCAGTTCGGGAAAGCGGCCGTCTTCACACGCTTTTCCGAGGCCAGCGCGGCGGCCATGGACGAATTTTTGCCGAATAACGATGTTCGCATCATCATGATTCCAGATGGTTGGCTCTGGGCGATTCCCTTGACGGAGGATCGCCTGAGCGTCGGCCTCGTGAGTCGGAAATCTGGCCTTCGCACTCGACGTCTCGACGAATACCTGGAGACGAGCCCCTTCTTCCAGAAGATTCTCGCCGGCGCCCAGCGACAAGACACGGGCCTGATCGGGAATTTCAGCTTCGAAAACACGATTCCGTCGGGCTCGCGATTCGCCTGTGTCGGCGATTCGGCCTGTTTCATCGATCCGGTCTTTTCCTCCGGCGTGTCCCTGGCCATTAGTCGAGGACTGGTCATCGCGCGCAAGCTCATCCTGGCCCTGGAGGCCGGGAACGAGGGAGACGCTGACCTGATGCAACCCATCGAGGAATCGATGAAGCGCGGCTACGACACCTTCGCTTCCCTCGTCTACCGCTTCTACAACACACGGTTTGTCGACAATCTGATCTTTGGCGCACCCACCGAGGGGCGGCTTCGCGCAGGGGTCGTCAGTGTCCTGGCTGGTGATGTCTTTCGAGAGAACAATGAATTTCAAGAGATGCTGCTCGATTCGCGTCGCCATCGCTTTCATACCGGGGTTCCACGAGAGTCGGGCGGCGATGCTGCCGGAAATGAGCACTGAGTATTAAGCTCGTTCCCGGGTATCGTGCGGGAATCGGGGGCTCATTCCGAGGCAGTCCGGAATCGACTTCGAAGGCAACTTCGACGATCCGGCGAGAGAGGAAGACTAGATCGATGTCCGATGCGAACCTTCCCGTCTACCCGATTACGGGAATTGCCCTGTGCAATGCGATCGGGGCCAATCGTGAAGCCGTTCGCGAGGCGCTTTTCGAGGGGCGCTCGGGGCTGGGTCCATCGCCGATCCCGTTGCCCTTCGACACGGTCGTGGGCGCTGTGCGTAGCGATCTGCCGAAGCTCTCCGGCGAGCTCGAAGCGTGGTCGACGCGAACAACGCAGATCGCTTCGCTGTTGCTCGAGGAGGTGGGCCCGGAACTCGATCGTCTGCGCGGGCGCTGGCGTCCAGAGCGAATCGCGCTGCTTCTCGGAACCAGCACCGGCGGCGCGGATGTCACCGAGAGCGCCTATCGGCAATATCTCGTCGAGGGCGCGTTGCCCGCCGACTACGATCTCTTCCGTCAACACACCTTCGGCGCAATCCTCCACGTCGTGCGCGAACTTTCCGGGGCGACCGGGCCGGCCTGGATGGTGTCGACGGCTTGCACGTCGAGCGCCAAGCCGCTGGCGAGCGCTGCACGAATGATCTCCGCGGGTTTGATCGACGCGGCCATTGTCGGCGGAATCGACACGCTTTGCAGCATGACGCTCCAGGGCTTCCGTTCCCTTGATGCACTTTCGAAGGGCGCTTGTCGGCCATTCAATGCAGAGCGTGACGGTTTGAATATCGGAGAAGGCGGAGCCTTCCTGCTCATCGAACGGGAAGGCGAGCCGCTCGCGATGCTCGAAGGCGTGGGCGAAAGCTCCGACGCCTACCATATCTCGGCGCCGCATCCGGAAGGGCTTGGGGCGAAATTGGCCATGGAACGGGCGATCGCTGCGGCCGGTTGTTCCGCTTCCTCCGTAGATCACGTGAATGCGCATGGGACGGGAACGCGTTTGAACGACGTTTCGGAATCCGCGGCGATCGAGGCGCTATTCGGGCGCGAGGTGCCCGTCGTTTCGACCAAGAGCTATACCGGGCACATGCTCGGGGCGGCAGGGGCGACCGAGGCAGCGCTGGCGGTCATGAGCATCGCCGACGGCTGGATTCCGGCTTCGCTTCGCGCGGATCCAATCGATCCCAAGATCAATGTGCGCGTCAACGCCGAGCGGCTCGACGGCCCCGTCCGTCGCGTAGTCAGCAACTCCTTTGCCTTCGGCGGAAATAACATCAGCGTCGTGATCGGAGCGCCGCGATGAACGATGAAGTGGCGGTCCTGGGGTGCGGCGCCTTCGTTCCAGGCTTCGATGGGCTGAAGGGTTGGGCTGCGTCCGTTCGGAGCGAGGAACACGACGCGCCGAAGGCCGAGCTCATTCCGAAGCGTCAGCGGCGGCGTGCGAGTCCTTTGTCGAAGGCGCTGGCCGATGCGTTCTCCGAGGCTCTCGAAGCGTCCGGGCTCGACCCCTCGTCGGTCGCGTCGGTTTTCGGTTCAGCGATCGGAGAGGCGTCGACGATGGTTGGCCTGCTCGATCAAATGTGGAGCGAGACGGGGATGCTCTCGCCGATGCGCTTCGCGACGAGTGTGCACAACGCGGCTTCGGGTGTGATTTCGATCGCGACTGAGAATCGGGGCATCACGACGGCCATGGGTGCGGACTTTGATACGCCGGCCATGGCGCTCATGGAGGGCATCGGGCTGGTGTTGGCGCGCGGTGAGTCGGTGATCGTTTGTTGTGGTGACGAAGCGCCGCCGACGGACCTCGTTCCCGAAGGAGCGGATTGGGCGATGATGACGGCGGCGATCGCAATCGGACCGGCAGACCAGGCCTCGCCCGAGCGCCCGAGACTTTCCGAGTTGACGATGGCCGAGGCGACGATTGAAAATTCGAGAGCGGGCGATCCCCACCCGGGCGGGGTCGCCGATAATCCGAATATTGGATTGCTGGATCTGGTCGTCGCGATCCACCGCGGCCAGGGTGGCATCGTAGGCTTGGATCACGGAGCGGGGCGCGGCTATTCCATTCGACTGACGAAGGGCGCGTTGCCGGATCGCGCGGAGGCGACAGGGTGAGCGACTTTCCGCCGCTTGCCTTCGTCATTCCACACCAGGAGCCCATGGTGTTGCTCGATCGAATCGTTGATTGGGAGCCGGGTCGGATCGAGTGCGCCTTGCGGGTTCAAGACGGTGCGCGCTTCGTCGATGATGGACAGCTTTCGGTGCCACTGACGATCGAGCATATGGCACAGGCGGTCGCGGCGTGTCTTGGCTACGAGGCCTATTGCGGGGGGAAGGGCGTTCGGATCGGAATGATCGTGGCCTGCCGTTCGTTCAAGGCATTCAAGCCCTGGGCTTCGGTGGGTGATGATCTCAGTGTTCGCGCCGAACGAGAGCGCGGAAACGAAACGCTCAGCCACTTCAACTGTGAGATCGTGCACGAGGCGGAGACCTTTGCGACCGCGACGCTGACACTCTTCCACGGTGAAACCCTGGTCGAGCATCCGGCCTGACGCGAGTCTGGTTGGGCTCCCCGGATAGCGGCCGGTCGCTCAGGCGTGGCGTGGCGTCGCGACCAGGAGGCGTACACCGCCCGAGATCGGATGTGTGCCTTCGAGTCGAAGACCGGCGGCCGAAATCAGGCGGCGCATTTCAGGCTTTCTTCGTTCGTGCCCCGGCCCGCACAGGACGAGCATCTCGAGATCGAGCAGATTCGTCAGATCGCGCCTGGCATCGGGCACCAGCAGGCCTTCGACGATCAACAAGGTCCCCTGCGGTCCGACCGCCTCTGCGCAGCGACGAAGGAGCTTTATTGCGGTCTCATCATCCCAGCTGTGGATGATATGCATGAGCACGCAGACATCGACGTCATCGGGAATTTCTTTGAAGAAGTCGCCGACCCGAATCTCGCAGCGCTCTTCGAGTCCCGCCTTCGAGAACTGAATACGCGCCAGTTCTGCGGCGGTGGGTCGCTCCAACAAGACGCCGGTCAGATGCTTCCATCGCGACAGGATCTCCACCAGCAAGCGGCCTCGCCCGCCACCGATGTCTGCCACCCGCTTGGCGTTGGAAAAGTCATAGGTCTCGGCGACTGCCATCGCCTCGCGCCGCGAAAACGCCTCGATGGCCTCATGGTAGAGCGCGGCATGTTCGTTGTGGTGATCGAGGTAGTCGAAGAGCGGAAGGCCGTGTTGTTTCGCGAAAGCCGACTCGCCCGTTCGAACGGCCTCCGGAAGCCTCGACCATGGATCCCAGCTGAAAGGAGATCCCACGAAGATCGCCAGCTCGCGGAGCTCATCCTTGCGAAGGAGATCGCCCATCTCCGTCAGCTCGTATTGGTTTTCGGCATTGGTCGAAATCAGCCCCTCGCCTAGCAAGACCCTACACAAGCGTCGCAGGGCGCTCGGTTCGCAGGAGATTTTCGTGGCAAGCTCGTCGAGCGAAAGGGGCGCGGGTGCCAGGGCGTCGGCGAGGCCAAGGGAGGCCGCCGCGGAGACCGCAGCTGCCAGCCATTTTCCGCCGAGCAGTCGCAACAGCTTTTCTGCGGGATCTGTGGGCCCCGGTTCTTCGGTCATAGCGGTGCTTCGGCGTTCGCCGATCCCTCCGCCGGAGAGGTATGGTCGGAGGCCTCTTCTGCCTCGGGCGGGTCGATGATCTCCGCCAGGACACGCCGGATCGTCGATTCGTCGATATTGCGCACCGGCTTGCCCATGGTGCGTTCGACGTCTCTCGCCAGCAGCGGCAACGCTCGGCGACGAGCGAGTCCGATTTTATCCTGGGCCGAAACCCGTTTGTCCGATATGCGAATGCCCCAACCGGGGACGTCGAGTCGCGCGACGAAATCGTCGACATGTTCTTCGCCGACATCGTCCATTACGCGGATCAGCAGCTCCCCGGCGATCTCTTCTGCCTGAGCCAGTCGCATTCGAACATAGTCGAGGGTTTCTTCGGGGTTCCACTTGTTCTGGAGCGCCATGTGGGCGTCGATCAAGACCGACGGGAAGCCGAAGATTCCGCGGAACCCGGGACTCGGCCGCGATGGCTTTTGTGTGGCCCAGGCGCCGAACAGGGACTGCATGGATTTCGTGAGCGCGGTGAATCGTTGTCCGAGAACGCTCATCTCCATCATTCCGTCGCCTGTTAGGCGGTAGAGTTCCTGGACATAGAGCTGGCAGGGATAGGACCAGTAGACGAAATTGTCCCAATAGACCTTCGTGAGCAGCGCCTCGGCATGCCCGTAGATTTCGGCTGCGTCGCGGTAGAGGTCGACACCACCTCCGATCAGCGATCGATAGAGCGCGCTGAGTTCTCGCGCGCGATTCACGAGGTCTTCGCCGGCCAGGTCACGGCCGATCATGTCTTCCGTGAAGGAGTTCGCGTAGGCGATGAAGTCGGTACCAGGGCTGTAGAAGGGGTCGACGAAGGCGCCGGCCTCTCCCACGATGGCCCAGCGATCGGCGGACCAACTGCGCGCGACGTTGTGGCTGTAGCCGCGAAGACAGCCGAAATCGAGAACGTCATAGGGTTTGAGCTGTTCCGCGACGGCGGGCTCGTGTTCTTCGAGGAAAGCGAGGGTGTTCTCGAGATTGCGGACCTTCTCGAAAGGATGATGACTGTCGTGGGTGACGACGCCGATACTGGTCTTGCCCGAAGACAGGGGAATGATCCAGGCCCAGTAGCCGGGTCCCATGAAATGGTTGGTCGATCGCCATCGTTCTGAGGACCAGGCCGCCTTGTGCCAGGCCTCGATCTCCGTCGAGACGAAATTCGTGATGTCGACTTTGCCGTCGACGCGAAACCAGCTGGCGTTAGCCGCGTGCTTCGTTCCGCGCGTGAGCTTCATGCGCTTGCGCAGCAAGGAGGCTCGACCGGTCGCGTCGACCAGCCAACGACAGCGAATGCGCGCCTTTTCCTTCTCGTTTCCGACGCTGCTCTCGAGGTCAATGTCGCTGTCAATGTCGCTTTCAAGGTCATAGGCGCCCTTGGTCTGGACGCGCTTCACCTCGAGTTCGTGCGGGGTATCGCCGGGATTCAGATCGATCGCGCCGACCTTCACGCCTTCGAGCAAGGTGACGCCATCGGCCTCGATCATCTCGCGCAGGTCGCTTTCGAATCGCCCACGATCGAGTTGATAGGAGGGTACGATTGGTTCGATGGCAGGCCCGATTTCGGTGCGTTCGTGCAGCGGCATCTTGCCGTCACCGAGAAAAAAACGCAGGCCAAATTTGAAGAGATGGTTTTCGACGAGATACTCGCGCAGACCGAGGTTCTCGAGGTAGCGCGAACCGAGTTCGACGCTGGATTCTCCGACTTTGTGGGTGGCTTCGGGAATTGGGCGCGTGGTTCGTTCCGCGACGAGGATGTCGAGCGAGGGATGGGCGCGCCGGAGTTGTCGCGCGAGGGTGAGGCCGGCTAGTCCGCCTCCACAAATCACCACGTCAAAGATCTGATCGGGTAGATCTCGAAGGGGAGTATGGCCCACGTCTCTTTCCTTTTGTGATCCTCTTGTGATTCAATCGAGTGCCCGGCCGCAGGGTCCGGCGCTCGCCCTTGACCGGCCGAGATCGTCTACTAGGTTCGGGATTTTTCGGCCAGATCGGGCTCGAATTCATAGCCGAATGGGAGGGCAATCGCTTGGTTCGCGCGTGGCGAATATTTGGAGCGGTCGTGGTCATCACGACCTATTTCATTACGGCGCCGCTTGGCTACGCGATCTTCGCAATCTGGGCTCTGTTCCCGAATCGCAATCCGGATCGCCGTGCGCGCGCGATGCAATTCTTCATGAAGTCCGGTTTCGGATTGATGCACCACACGCTTCGCTGGATGCGAATCCTCGATTTCCATCCGCGAAACGTCGAAGGGGAGATCCCGGATTCGGCCTGCGTATTGGTGGCAAATCACCCCACTTTGACGGATATCAGCGCGATGCTCGCCGCCGAGCGGAACCTGGTCTTCACCGTCAAGCCGGCGCTCTTTGACAGCTTCTGGGCCAAGCCGCTGCTCGCCCAGGCCCAGCATTTCGCCGGTGCCGGACCGGGCGCACTCTCGGTTGGACAGGTGATTGATGATGGCGTCGATCGCCTCGAGCGTGGCTATCGCGTGATCATCTTCCCGGAAGGAACGCGTTCTCCCGAGAAGGGTTTGCATCCCTTCGGCCGCAGTGCATTCGAGATCGCTTGTCGCGCTGGGGTGCCGATCATTCCCCTGGTGATTACGTGCAAGCCACGTTGGCTCTGGAAGCAGCGCAGCTTCTTCAATCCCCCTGACAAATTGCCACGCCTGCGAATTCGCGCGCTTCCCGCGGTCTGGCCCGAGGACGCGGGGTCGTCCAGCCGCACCCTGCGAGATATAGTCTTCGCAGAGATCGAGTCCCAGCTTGATCTAAACGGTCACTGACCGTAGTCGCCTGATTGCCTGATTGGCTTTGCAATCGTCTGTCGGTGGTTGCTGCGAAGGTTACTCAGAACTCAAGACCAGGGGTCCCCGACACAGGGGCCTTGAACGAAGGACACGATGCCAGAATCGCTCGAGGACCAGCTGAAGGATCTCATTGTCGAGTCGCTTGCACTCGAAGACGTCGAAGCCAGTGAAATCAAGACGGAAGAAGCGCTCTTCGTCGAGGGGCTCGGCCTTGATTCGATCGATGCGCTGGAATTGGCCTTGGCGATTCAGGAAAAATTCGGTGTCGCCACGTCGCCGGACGACGAGCGGAATCAGGAACTCTTCTACTCCGTGAAAACCCTGGCTGACTTCATTCGTTCGGAAACCGATGCCGCTTAGTTGGAGTCTCGTTCGGACGAGTCTGTGAGGCAGACGACGCCTTCAACCGCTCTGAAGGCTTCCTTTGAGCTTCTGGGGCTGCATCGCCCAGAATCGATCGTCGCGTTCGGGGGTGCGGGTTCGAAGACCGCGGCCGAATTGTTGTCGGATGCGTCGCGCGTATCCCGCGCCTTGCCCGCCGCGACCCCGAACTCCCACGTCCTGCTCGTTTTCGAGAGTGATCGTTATGCGATGGCAGCCGCACTGCTCGGCGCGTTCGACCGTGGCCACGCCGTCGCCCTTCCGTCGAGTTCTCGCCGGGATTCGATCATGAGCGTCAATGCTCGTCCCGAAACCGTTGCCATCGTCCACGACACCGACGCAGGAATTCCGATCGGTTTTGACGCGTTGATGGGCGCAGCTTCGGGGCCTGGGGTGGGCGCCGACGGCGAGCCGGCCCTGACCTCGCCGATCGTGGTTCATCCGGGCGTGATCGCCACCGTCTTTACGTCGGGCACGATGGGCCCGATGACGCCCTGGCAAAAGACGGGGGCCGAGTTGCTCGGCGAAGCGCAAACGCTCGGTACGACCTTCGAGGTAGAGCCCGGCGCGAGAATCGTCGGCACGATTCCGCCCGGACATATCTACGGACTGCTCTTCACGATCTTGCTGCCGCTACTGCGCGGCGCGGCATTCTCCCGCGACACGCCCCATCACGCGGAAGCCATCGCACATTGTGTCCGGGCGAACGAGGCCACCATCCTGGTCACGGTTCCCGTACAGCTGCGCGCCCTCGGTGCGCTTCCGGCGGGGGCGCTGCCAAGCCTCCAGCGGGTCTTCTCTTCGACCGGGCCCCTACCGGAGTCCGTTGCCGACTCCTTCACGGCTCGCTTTGGATTGCCCGTGACCGAGATTTTTGGTTCGACGGAAACCGGCGGCATCGCCTCGCGCATTCGCCAGACAGGGGACCCGGCCACCTGGCAACCCCTCGACGGCGTCGAAATCTCGGAGACCGCGGCCGGCCGACTCGAGGTCGACTCGCCCTTCGTTCACGCCGATCTGCCACGCCCCTTCGAGACCGCGGACCTGGTCGAAATTCATGAGAACGGCAGCTTCACCCATCTCGGCCGCTCAGACGGAGTGGTCAAGATCGCGGGTCGGCGCGTTTCGATTCCCGAGGTCGAGGAATGTCTTCGCCAGCATGCGGATGTTGAAGAGGCCGCCGTCGTGGCCGTTCCAGCAACCGGGGGGCGCGGTCATCAGCTCCTTGCGGCGGTCGTCCCCAAAGCGCGTGACGTCGTCGATTTGGTCGACACGCTGCGAGAGACGCTGCGCAAGAATTTCGAGCCGAGTTGTTTGCCGAAGCGAATGCTTGTGATCGATGCGATTGCGAAGGACGAGAACGGCAAGGTTCCGCGTGATCGTCTGCTTCGACTCTTCGATTTGCAGCCGAACGGGAAGCCGGTGAACTGGAAGCTCGAATGGGGAGAGGCGGCCAGGCAGAGCGAAGACGATCGGGAGAGTCTGGAGATTTCCGCACGCGTTCCCGAGGACTACGCCTGGTTCGAGGGGCACTACGAAAACTATCCTGTACTGGCCGGAGCGGTGCAGCTGAAGGAATTGATTCTTCCCACCGTCGCGCGCGCGTTTCCAGAGTTGGGCTCGGTCCTGGCGATGAATCGAATCAAATTCACGGGCCGAATCCTTCCCGGCGATCAGGTCGTCGTTCGCGTCGAGCGCGGCCCCAAGCCGGGGCGAGTCACGTTCGAGATTCGCAAGACCAGCGAAAGCTGTGCGCGCGGGGTGTTAGTCCTGGCGGAAGCGTCGCCGTCATGAAGAGCGCGACCGGGCACGCGGATGCGGCCGAGTTTCGTTGTTGCGCGATCGTGCCGACCTACGACAATCCAGACACCATTCGTTCAGTAGTCGAACGCGTTCGCGTTCACCTGCCCGACGTGTTGGTCGTTGATGATGGCAGCCATGCTCCTGGACGCGAGGCGTGTCAGAGCCTTGCGCAGGACGGATTGGCCTCGGTCTTTCGAATCGAGGAAAACTCGGGCAAGGGTGCGGCGGTGAAGCGTGCCTTTCTCGAAGCGGAGAAGGCTGGCTATACCCATGCCTTTCAAATCGACGCCGACGGACAACACGATCTCGAAGAAATTCCGGCCTTTTTGAAGGCGGCCAGAGCGAACGCCGAGCACGCCATCTTCGGCGCACCCGTCTACGACGATTCGGTCCCGGGAATTCGACATTTTGGACGCAAGCTCACCTGCTTCTGGGTCAACCTCGAAGTGGGTCGCGGCGTCATACAGGACGCGATGATCGGGTTTCGCATCTATCCGATCGAGTCCGTCCGCGGACTCGCACTGCGAGACGATCGCATGTCCTTCGATGTCGAGATCGCCGTCTTGTTGGTCTGGGCGGGGGTAAAGGTGCTGAATCTCCCGGTAGCGATTCGCTATCTGAGCGCGGAGCAGGGCGGTTTGTCCCATTTCAGTCCCTTCCTCGACAATCTGCGGCTGGCCAGGCTGCATTCGAGACTTTGCACGGCCGCCTCCATTCGCTGGTGCCTCGCCAGGATCGCGAAGCCAGCGGCGTTGACGCGATCGTGACGACGCACTCCGGACGCGGTCGGGCAGAGGAATCGGAGGGGTGGCTGGGCCAGCGCGAGCGGGGGGCGATCTGGCTCATTCGCTTGACGTCCAATCTGGTTGCCGCGGTCGGACGCCGTCCCACGCGAATCCTGGTTCGCTTCATCGCCTGCTACTACGTGCTCTTCGATCGGGCGTCGCGCAACGCGTCGCGCGATTGGCTGACCCGCGTCCATGGCCGACCGGCCAGCCTGGGCGAGATCTACGGACATATCCTGCGCTTCGCACAGGTCACCGTCGACCGGCTGCTCTTCGTTCGCGGCTCGGCGGGCGCTTTCGAGATCGAGCGAACCGGCACGAAGGCCCTCGAGGTCCAGGCCGCGACCGGGCAGGGCGCGTTCTTGCTCGGTGCCCATCTCGGCAGCATGGACGCGATGCGCGCCGAAGGTGAAAACCAGCAGCTCCCGGTCACGGTTGTCGGTCATTTCGAGAACGCGCAGATGATCAACGCCGTGCTGGAGTCGCTCAACCCAGACCTGTCCAATAGCGTCGTGCATACCGGCCGCGACCCGATCGGCCTGGCGCTGACCCTGCGCGACCGAATCGCCGAGGGCGGGATGATTGCGGTGGCCGCCGACCGCGTCGGGATGAACGACAAATTCGTGGAAGTGGATTTCATGGGTGCCAAGGCCGCCTTTTCCACGGGCCCTTTCATCCTCGCCTCTGTCCTGAAATGCCCCATCTATCTGGTTTTTGGACTCTATTTCGAGCCGAACAGGTACGAACTCTTTTGTGAGCGATTTTGTGATCGGGTCGAGCTTCCGCGCCGGAATCGCGAAGAGGCGCTCAAAGAGGTCGTGAGTCGCTACGCTGAACGACTCGAGGTGTATTGTCGTCGTGCACCGGACAATTGGTTCAATTTTTTCGACTTCTGGGCCCGTCGAGACGCCGACGGCATCAGCGACACGAAGGGATAGACGAGACAGTGGACATCGTTTCCGACCTGAACCCCGAACGTGCGCCCGGTGAAGAACGCGTCTGCGTGATCGGCGACGGGCCGCTTCGCATCGACGAACTCGTCGGTTTGGCCAACGGCACGCTCAGCCCTGCCCTGTCCGGCCGGGCACGCGATCGGATGAAGCGGAGTGCGGATATTCTTTCGGGGCTGCATGAACGCGGCGGCGATATCTACGGTGTGACGACGAGTGTTGGTGGCTCGGTGGGAACGCAGATTCCGCCCGAGCATGCTGCTCGGCTTTCGTTGAACGTGATGCGGATGCACGGCGTCGGCAGCGGTCGGGTACTCGATGACGTCGAGTCCGCGGCGGTGATTGCGACGCGCCTTTCTTCCCTGGCCCAGGGTTTCTCCGGGATTCGTCCCGAAATTGCCGACCGCTTGATCGAGTTGCTTGAAGCAAGGGCGCTGCCCCGGATTCCCTCGGAGGGCTCGGTGGGCGCGAGTGGCGACCTGACGCCGCTCTCCTATGTCGCAGCCGTGTTGGTTGGCGAGCGTGAAGTCCAATTCCGTGGGCGAGAAATGGAAGCCGAGGCCGCGCTGCGGGAACTCGGTCTCCCGCCCCTCGAACTCCTGCCCAAAGAGAGTCTTGCCCTGATGAATGGGACGAGCATGACGACGGCGCTGGCCTGTCTTTGTTGGTCCCGGGCGCGACGCCTGGCGCGGATCGCGTCGACCCTGACCGCGATGACTTCGATTGCCGTCGACGGCAATCCGATTCATTTCGACGCGCGGATCCACGCGGCCAAGCCCCATCCCGGCCAACGTCGCGTCGCCCAGTGGATTCGGGAAGATCTCGAAGGAATGGACTTCTCATCGCCGCCGGCACGGCTTCAAGATCGCTATTCGATCCGATGTGCACCGCAGATCATCGGCGTACTCGTCGATTCCCTGGCCTGGGCGGAGACGACGATCGAGACCGAGCTCAATGGCGTGAGCGACAATCCGATCGTCGACATCGAAACCGAGTCGGTGCTTCACGGCGGAAATTTCTATGGCGGCCATATCGGCTTCGTCTGCGATTCGCTCAAGACCGCCGTCGCCAATGTGGCCTGTCTGCTGGATCGCCAGATCATGTTGCTTTGCAATCCGGCCGAGAATGCCGGGCTGCCCGCCGATCTGGTCGGTGTTACGGGTCCGGAAGCTTGCGCGCATAACGGCTTCAAGGCTGCCTCGATCGCCGCCTCGAGTCTGACGGCCGAAGCGATGAAGCAAACCATGCCGGCGAGCGCCTTCAGTCGAAGCACCGAGCTCCACAATCAAGACAAGGTTCCGATGGCGACCACGGCAGCGCGAGATCTGATTCGCATACTCGATCTTTCCGAAGACGTGGCCGGGATTTCTTTGCTGGCGAGTTGTCAGGCTCTCGACCTGCGTGGCGCGACGGGATCGGGCAAGGCGGCCGAAGTCCACCAGGCGGTCCGTGGCGTGGTCCCGAGGCTCGGGGAAGATCGGCGCATGGATCTGGATCAGCGTGCGGTTGTCGAGATGCTCCGGAGTGATCGACTCGCCTTGGGTGATCTCGACTTCCGGTTGGCAGAACGTTTCGATTCGGACGGGCAATGAACAAGGCTTCGCGCGTCGTCTCCGTTCGCACGACCGTACCCTTTCATGATTGTGATCCGCTCTCTGTCGTCTGGCACGGGCGCTACCTCGAATATTTTGAGTTGGCCAGAACGGAGCTCTTCAAGGAACACAGGGTCGACGTGCCGCAGATCAGGGAACTTGGTTACCGCATGTATGTGGCGGACATCGGCTGCCGCTATACCTACCCACTCACCTATGGAGACGAGATCGAAGTGACGGCGAAGGCGACCGCGTGGCAGCCTATGCTCCGAATCGTCTATTCCATTCGCAATCTCAGCAAGTCGCGTCGAAGTGCGCGGGGCTTCACCGCCCTCGCTACGACCGACATCACGGGCAAACTCTTGCTCGAGACGCCAGATGAAATCACGAAGCGGATCTTCGAATAACATCCGAGGCGGGACCTTGATGCGCGCTCTCGTGTCTGGACGCTCGGCCGGACTCGCATGGGCCACGGCGATCGGCCGCGTCCGTGATGCCGTATTCGGAATTGTCTTTGGGGCGGTGCTAGGCATGTCGGCGACGACGCCAGGGTATTGTGCGGAGGAAATGGATCCGGCGGGCTTCGCTCCCAATCCGGCTTCCTTCGGCGAATTACTCGAGGGCTTTTCCCGGATGACAGGGCTCGAAGCACGCTTCGAGGAGGAGAAATTTCTCGCTCTCCTGGCGGCCCCTCTGCGCAGTCGCGGCCGATTGTATTTCGCACCGCCCGCGACCCTGCTCCGCCGCGTCGAGTCGCCGAGCCGCCAAGAGATCTTGATCCGGGAGAATCAGGTGCGGATTTCGAGTGTCGGATCGGGGGGTGCGGACCGGGCACCCGCCGTGCAGACCATCGATCTCCGTGCGCGAGGTGGGATTCGTCCTCTTGTGGAATCGATGATCTGGATCTTCACCGGCGATCGGGCTTCGCTCGAACGCGTCTACGATATCGACTACCAACGGTTCTCAGGCGATGCGGCTCAGGACATGGATCGCCCGGCCGCTCGGCCTTCCTCCGGGCCTTGGCAGATCCGACTGACGCCCAAGACGGCACCTCTTTCGGATTTGATTCGCGAGTTGCGCGTGAGCGGTCGAGGGCGCGGCGCCGACACGATGGAATTGATCGAAACCTCCGGCGATCGGACCGTCACTCACATTTTGGACGCTGACCCTGACCGTACGTTCAGTCCGGCCGAGCGCCTCGAACTCTTCGGCGACTCCGATTGATGGCGCTCTCGAAACGGCTGCGTCTCGTCCTGGGCTTCCTGCTCTTCGCGGCGCTCGCTCTCTATGTCGGGCTGAACTTTCGGGTGACGACCGATATCACGCACTTCCTGCCGAACGCCGCCGGCGATGAGGTCGCTGCCTTGTCGCGCGAGATCGCGGATAGCGAACTCAGTAGGACGATGATTCTGGCGATTGAAGCCACGGACCTGTCGAGTGCATTGGCCGCGAGCCGAGATTTCGAACGGGCGCTTCGCGGCGATCCGCAAATTCAGTCGGCGATCTCTTTTTTGGAAGGCGGACCGACAGAGGGCCTCGATCGCGCGCTCTTCGATCTCTACGAGCCGCGGCGCTTGTCCTTCCTGGGCGCCGACGAGGCGGAGGCGCAGGCGCGCCTCAGTGATGATGGGCTTCGCCGGGCGGCGAGGGACCTTCGCGACGAGCTGGCCGGTCCGATGTCGGTCTTCGCGGCGCGTGTGGCGTCGAGGGATCCCTTCATGACGATCCCGACGCTCTTCCGACGCCTCGAGCGCTCGCGCGCCAGTGAACTCGGCGTGGTCGACGGCCGCTTCATCGCCGCCGATCAGAAAACCGCCATCCTTTTTCTCGGAACCCATGCCAGCGCCATGGACGCCGCGGCCCAAACGCCTCTACTCGAAGCGATCGAGGAGGCCTTCGCGGAAGTCGAGAGCCATTCGGATGGACCTTTGAGGTTGGACCAGAGTGGGCTGAATCGTTTCGCGACCTGGGCGGCCGTGGCGATCGAAGGCGATATCAAGCGCGTCTCGATCATTTCATCCATCGTGTTATGCGGGCTCTTGTTGCTGCTCTTTCGGAGCCTTCGTTTTGCGGGGCTGGCAGCGATTCCCGTCGCTTTTGGCGTTCTGGCGGGTTGTGCGGCCGTGCTCGCGGTTTTTGGCCGTCTTCACGGAATCACCCTGGCTTTTGGTGTGTCCCTGATCGGGGTGTCGATCGACTACGTCGTTCATCTCTATTGTCATCACGCCATCGTGCGACCGCCGGGCGGAGCGGCGGCTTCGTTGCGCGCCATCATGCGGCCGCTCGTGACGGGCGCGATCACGACGACGGCTGGCTTCGCAGCGCTGTTGGCCTCTCCGTTGGTGGGCCTGCAAGAGGTGGCCTGCTTTGCAGTGGCCGGAATCCTGACGGCCTTCGTTGCAACGATCTTGCTCCTGCCCTCGCTCATGCCGGATGAATCGGTTGAGGTCGCTGCGCGGGAAGCATTGGTGGTCCGGGTCGGACGCGGTTTCGAATGGTTGAGGGCGAAGCGCGGTGGGCTCTCGCTGGCGCCGATCGTGGCCCTTCTCTTCGTGGCGGCTGTGCTTCCGAAGACAGAATGGAATTCGGATCTGGCCAGCATGAATCACATGGATGCCGATCTGATGGCCGAAGATGAGCGCGTCCGAGCGAAGGTCGCCCGATTCGAACAGATGCGGTTCGTCGTGGCGCTGGGGGGTGACGACGCCGAGGCCCTCGATACGAATGATGCCGTCGCTGCGCGGCTGCGCGCGGCGGTTGCCGCCGGAGAACTCGCCGCGCAGCGAAGTCTTGCGCCGCTGCTGCCCGGCCCGCGCTTGCAGCGGACCATCGCGGAGTCCGCCCTCGCTGACCCGACCTTGCCCCTTCGCTTGCGGCGTATCTTTGGCGAGGAAGGATTTGCGGAGGGCGCCTTCGATCCCTTCTTGAAGTCGTTGGGCGAGCGGCTGCCGGCCGTTCTTTCCTTCGATGAATTGCTCGCTTCGCCGGTGGGCTCGCTGATTCGGACTTTTCACGTGACCCTGGGTGATCGCGTTGGCATCATCACCTATCTAAATGGCGTCGAAGACGCGGATGCGATCGAAGCGCGCTTGGCGGATCTGCCGGGCGCCGTCTTTCTTCGTCAATCCGATCTATTCAATTCAGCACAGCTCGAATATCAGCAGAGCACGATTCGGCTGCTTGGCTGGGGGTTGCTCGCGGTGCTTTGTCTGTTGGGCATCCGTTACCGCGATCTGCGGAGGACGCTCGTCACGTTCCTCCCCTCGGTGATCGCAGCCGGTGTCACGGTTTCCGTCCTGACGCTTCTGGGGCGGGGGCTCGACCTGATCTCTTTGACGGCCCTGTTATTCGTCGTGAGTATGGGCGTCGACTACAGCGTATTTCTCGTCGATGCCTTCGACGAGCCAAATCCAAAGGGGATCCAGGCGGCGCTGACCGGAGCCTTGCTCGCCTGCGCGTCGACCGTCGTCGCATTCGGGCTGCTCGCCATGTCCGATCACCCCGTGCTTTCGAATCTGGGTCTCACGGCAACGGTGGGCATCGCGACGAGTCTCTTCCTCGCGCCGACGACGCTTGCATTGGTGATCCCGAAAGAGCGGGGCTGACGAGAATGAAAATCGATGTACGGGAATCGGAGTCCGGGTGTCGGATATGAGCCTGGGGCGCTTCGCTTTTTCAGTCCTCACACTCGTCGTGATGAACCTGGGTTGTGCGGTGCCGCTTCGAGAAGGCGCGCTCGAGCCCTCGCCGTTGGTCGGTACTGAATTTCTATTGCCCGTCTCGGCCCTTCCGGATGATCTGATCCTCCAGCAACACGTCACGATTCGCTGGCAGGATCGCGAAGAGCATTTTTCTGCGGTTTTACAGAAGCGCGGGGATGAACTCTTGCTGCTCGGCCTGGGGCCGATGAATTCCGTGGGCTTCACCCTGACCCTCGATGGACAGGGTGTGCGGTTCGAGAATCGCAGCGGACGCGAGATGTCCTTCGAGCCGGAGCGAATCCTCGCTGACGTGCAGAGGGTCTTCTATCCCTGGATGTCGGTCGCACATTCATGCACGGATTGTGAGCGTCGGCGCGTGCGCGCGGGTCTGGAAGTGTGGGAAAAAATCGGTGCGCAAAGACTCGAGGAGCGCCGCTTCGTGGATGTAACAGGACGGCGACAGGGCGAGATCGTGATTCACTTCGACGATTGGCTGGAAGACGCGGCCGGGAACGGGCCCGCCATCCCCGGCCGTGCCGTGCTCGACAACGGCTGGTACGGATACGAGTTGATCGTCGAAACGTCCGGCGTCGAACCCCTCGAATAACACGTGGGCTTCAGGCCATTCCGCCGTTGACCGAGATCGTCTCGCCGGTCACGTAGCTGGCCCCGTCCGAGAGCAGGAACGAAACCACCGATGCGACTTCATCCGGTCTTCCGAATCGACGCATCGGAATCATGGCGCCGATTTGTTCGGCGGGCAGGTCCTTCACCATATCGGTTTCGATCAAGCCCGGTGCGACACAATTGACGGTGATCTTTCGCTTCGCGAGTTCGAGGGAAAGTGCGCGGGTCGCCCCGATCAGCCCGGCCTTCGAGGCGCTGTAATTGACTTGACCGCGGTTACCCATCAGGCCGGCGACGGAGGAGAGCACGACGATGCGGCCACCTTCGTGGAGCCGGATCATCGGCAGGGTGAGCGGCTTGAGCACATTGTAGAAGCCGTCGAGGTTGGTGCGGAGGACGTGATCCCAGGCTTCGCCGCTCATGCCTGGAAAGGGCGCGTCGGAAGTGACGCCGGCGTTACAGACGACGCCGTAGAAGGGGCCGTCCTGCTTGACGATTGCTTCGAGGGTCGAGTTGGTCGCCGCGCGTTCCGCGATATCGAGTTGGAGACACGTCGCCACGCCGCCATCCTTCGCGATCGTGTCGACGACTTCGTCGGCGGCGTCGGCGCGGCTTTGATAGGTGAGCGTGACTGCGAATCCGTCCCGAGCGGCCGCGAGGGCGACGGCGCGACCGATTCCGCGGCTGCCGCCGGTGACCAGGATTCTTCGGGACATCATTTCTCTCCTTCGCCACCGCTGGGGCGGGTGCGTGGGTGCGGGCCTGCGTTCGTTTTCGTCTTGATCTTGGCGCCGTTTGCAGCCTTCGGTGGCTCTCGTGCAATCGCGATCATACCGCGCGCAGCGCTCAGGGCCGATCGGGTAGGGTCCGTGGAAAGGATTTTCTTGTAGGCTTTTGCGACGACGAGAATGGGGATCAGGAGATGAATCGATGAGTCGTAGGCGTACTTTGGATGTCGCGATCGTTGGCGCGGGCTTTGGCGGCCTCTATGCGATCCATCGGCTGCGGAGCCTGGATTTTGATCTCGATTTGCGCGCCTTCGAAGCCGGCACCGGAATCGGCGGCACCTGGTTCTGGAATCGCTACCCGGG
>CAZMFM010000020.1:33080-55264 GCA_964565565.1 uncultured Spirochaetaceae bacterium
CCTTCGAAGCCGGCACCGGAATCGGCGGCACCTGGTTCTGGAATCGCTACCCGGGCGCGCGCTGTGACGTCGAGAGCATGGCCTATTCCTATTCGTTTTCGCCGGAATTGGAGCGCGATTGGGATTGGAGCGAGCGATACGCAACGCAGCCCGAGATTCTCGACTACGCCAACCATGTCGCCGATCGATTCGACCTCCGGCGCGACATCCAACTCGACACGCGTGTCGAGTCCATTCAGCTCGACGAAACGAGCAATCGTTGGCAGCTTCGCATGGAATCTGGTGAAGAAGTCTCGGCTCGGTTCGTCATCATGGCGACCGGATGTTTGTCGGTTCAGAACACGCCCGAGTTCAAGGGTCTCGAGCGCTTCGAAGGCGAGCATTTCCACACCGGCGACTGGCCGGAGGAGGGCGTGGTACTCGCGGGAAAACGTGTCGGCGTCATTGGCACCGGTTCGACGGCCATCCAGGCGATTCCGTGCCTGGCCGAAGAGGCGGATCGGCTCTTCGTCTTCCAGCGCACGCCCAACTACTCCATGCCCGCGCGCAATGTCGCGATGACTGAAGAATACCGAGCCGAGGTGCGATCGAACTATCCCGAGTTCAGGCAAGCGTTCCTCAGTGGGCTCTTCGGGCTCGACTTCAGTCCGAGCGATCGACTGGCGGTGGATGCGACGGCCGAGGAACGGACGGCCGAGTTCGAGCGGCGTTGGGCCGAGGGTGGGCTCGGCTTGATCGGCGCGTTTGCGGATCTCTTCGTGAACGAAGAGGCCAATGTCTCGGCCGGCGAGTTCATTCGCGGAAAGATTCGTGAAACGGTCGATGACCCCGAGATCGCGGAGCTGCTCTGTCCCGACACGATGGTGGGATGCAAACGTCCCTGTGCGGACTCGGGGTACTTTGAGACCTACAACCGTTCGAATGTGGAGCTGATCGATATTGCTGAGGCGCCGATCGAAGAGATTACGGCGAAGGGCGTGGTCACGGATGGTCGGGAATACCCGCTCGATGTGATCGTCTTTGCAACGGGATTCGACGCCATGACCGGGGCGCTTCTGCGCAGCGATATCCGAGGCGTCGGCGGGATCAAGCTCGAAGATCGCTGGTCCGAGGGTCCCAAGACCTATCTCGGTCTGGCCATCGATGCCTTCCCCAATCTCTTCACCGTCACCGGTCCAGGCAGTCCCTCAGTGCTCGCCAACATGATTCCGGCCATCGAGCAGCACATCGACTGGATTGCCGACTGCATCGAGTACATGCATCAACACGGCTACTCGCAGATCGAAGCGGAACCGACCGCCGTCGAGCAGTGGGTGGCGCACGTGAATGATGTCGCGAACCGCACGCTCTATCCGACCTGCAATTCCTGGTACCTGGGCGCGAATATCCCGGGCAAGCCGCGCGTGTTCATGCCCTATCTCGGATTTCCTCCCTACAAGCAGAAATGCGACGAGGTTGCGGGCAACGACTACGAGGGATTTCGTCTCAGCGAATGAATGAAACCGAAGATGTCGAAGAAGTCGAGCGCGCGCAGAATGCCGAGAATGCCGAAAAAGTCGACCGGGCCGAGAACATCAACCTGAAGTTCGGTGAGGGCCGGATCAGCGGTGTCGTTTCGATTTTTCTGGGCGTGCTCTCGATTCTCGCTGTGCTGTGTTTCCATTTCCCAGAATACCTGACAACCCCCGAGCTGCGCGCCGCCTATCCCGTAGACATCCTGCGAGACGTGCTGCGTATCGGCATGATTCTCGGCTACGTCTTTGGCGGGTTGTCGGTCTTTCTCTCTCGATCGAAGCGCCTGGGTTTGTTGGGCATTGCCGCGACCTTGATCGCCCAATGGCTGGGCGGAGCGAACGTCTACGTCGACGACTTTGAAGCGCCCGCCGTCTCCTTCGGTTTCGATTGGCTCGTCCTGGCCCTGCTCGCCAATACCCTCATTTTCGTCTTTATCGAGCGCGTCTGGCCCCATAACAGGGAACAGAAGACGTTCCGACCCGAGTGGCGACTCGACCTCATCTACTACGTCTTCAACCATCTCATGGTCAGCGTGATTCTCCTTGCGACGACCGCCTTCTCGCAGGGCCTCTTCGGCTGGGCGGTCCAAGTCGACCTGCAGGCGCTGATTCGATCTCAACCGGCCTGGCTCCAATTCGTAGAAGTGCTCTTCGTCGCCGACTTCACCCAATATTGGGGCCATCGGATGATGCACGAGGTGCCCATCCTCTGGAATTTCCATGCCGTCCATCATTGCCCGGCCCGGATGGATTGGTTGTCGGGATCGCGATTGCATTTCCTCGAGGTGCTCTTTACGCGTTCGACCGTGATCCTTCCGATCTATCTATTGGGTTTCGACGAATCAGCCATCAACGCCTATGTCGTCTGGGTTGGCATTCAGGGCGTGCTGATCCATTCGAATACCAGCATCCCCTTCGGCCCACTCGAATATCTCTTCGCGACGCCGAGGTTCCATCATTGGCATCATTCGGCCGACGAAGAGGCCATCGACCGGAACTACGCGGCCAACCTGCCTGTGCTCGACATGATATTCGGGACCTATCTACGGAACCCCGGGCGCTGGCCCGACACATATGGAGTCGTGGGCAAGCCGCCACCACACGGATTCATCGCGCAGCATCTCTATCCCTTCATCACGCCACCCAAGTCGTAAACTCCTGATGAATCCTGGTGCGCTCGCGAGTCTTGACAAGCAATCAGCGATATCAAATGATCTTTGAATCCACCTCAACTCTTCTGGGAGTCCGACCAAGATGAATACCAAGAAACGAGCAGGTGCTCTTTTTCTCATCGCAACGATTTTTCTTGGCGGTTGTGCGCAAACCGTGCGCCTCAACACCGAGCCCGAAGGCGCAGACATCTACGTCAACAACATCTTTGTCGGGAAGTCACCCACCAACTACCGAACGCGAACCGGCACGCCGGATACCGCGTACATCCGTGTCGAAAAGCCGGGCTACGAGCACGTCCGAAATGCAACGATCGACAAGACCTATCGCGCCGACATCAGCCTGCTCTGGCTACTCCCCGGAATCATTCCCTACTTCATTGCCGGCGCGCAGTACGAAGACGACTACCTCTTTCACTTGAAGCGGAAGTAGACGGTCGGGTTGATCCCGGCCGTTCGTCAGGGCATCGGGTGGCCTAGTGCTCGAGATCGACCACGTCATTCTCGCCGTTCCGTCCATGGACGACGCGCTCGCTCATCTGGTCCAGGACTTCGGGCTCGTCGGGATTCCGACGTCTGCCAGCCAGGGTCCAATCGCAACCGCGATCGTTCCATTCGGCAATGAGCAATACCTCGAAGTGCTCGCGCTGACGTCGTCCGCTTCTGATCTTGCTTCGACGGCTGGCCTGGCTCGACGCCTGGCGACGGAGGGGGCGCATTTCTGGGGATTCGCCGTTCGCACTTCGGATATCGCGCTCGTCGCGTCGCGAACGAAGCGTCCGCTTGGCTCGTTCAATGGCAAGACGGTGCGGTCAAGGACGGTGCGCCCGGCGAACGACATGGCCAATCAGCTGCCATTCTTTATCGAATACCTGGACGGAACCGGCGAGGCCTATCTGACAGCGCTCCGCGGCGGGATGTCCGAGAAGCCGGCAGCGCTGCGATTTGCGGAACTGTCCCTATCAACGGATCCGGCACGTCTTGGCGAATGGTTGGATGCTGATCTTCCGACTTTGAGAGTTCATCCCGGAGATTCTGGACTTCGCTCGGTCGGCATCGAGACGGCGAAGGGCACGATCCGCATTTCGTACGGGGACTGAGGCGCGCGGTTGTCCGGCGGTGCGGAAATGGTCGGGGCGACTGGAATCGAACCAGCGACCTCCTCGCCCCAAACGAGGCGCGCTACCAGGCTGCGCTACGCCCCGACCGTGTACTGAACGCCGCGAGGATCGTAGGAGGGGTCGGTGACCCCTCGGATCCGTGCGAGGGCGGAATTTATACCGGACTTGCTCTCGGACGGGTAGCTGGGGCTCGGAATCGTCCGCTAGACCATCGCTTCCGGGGGGGCCGGGCCGGAATCGAGCGGGCGCGTAGCGGTCTCCGGCGTCGATCCGACGTGGCTCTCGGTTTCCCACATGCCAGCGGCGCGTCGCGTGGGTCAGCGGCTTCGAGATCCGATTGAATGTCTCTTACGGGGAGAACGCCGAGGCGAAGAAGAGAACACCTTCTCTCTCGAAACCGTCAGCTTTGTCCGGGCCGAACTCGGTCGGTGGATCGTTCATCGGCGATGGGATCGCTTTCGTGGGACGACGCCTCGAGAACGAAGCGCAAGGCCGCTCAGGCCAAGCCCGAGCAGGAGCGCGGCGGAGGGCTCGGGAACGGCGACCGTGAAGTTTTGCGGATTGAAGGTCAGATCCGAAATGTATTCGTCGCCAATCGTGGCGTTCACCTCGACGCCCGTGAAGGGATTGATGCCACCCGTGTTATTCGAGTTGCGAATCGAGCCCGTGCCATCGGAGAAAAGCTGCACGATCGGTGGGTGGTACCGGCCGGTACCCAACTCACGTCCATCGAATTCGAAGACCAGGGCTGAGCCCACCAACTCCGAGACTTGCAGTCCGTCGTTGAGGTTGGCATCGCCGGCTACTTCGAAGCGCAAGGAATTGCCGAGATCGTAGAAGGCCTGCCCTCGGAGTGTGGCCAGGTCGTCGACCGCGAAACCCGTGAACCGCGAGTTCGCCATGCGCGCAGGCGTCGCTGGATCGAGGCTTCCACGCACCAGGAATTCGATGTCTCCGATTTCGGGATCGAGAAAGACGCCGGTTCGCAGTGGGCCGACGACCTCGATCGTGATGTCGAAACTCGTGACACCGCTGAAGACATTGGTCTGGGAATCAAAAGCGCCGCTCGAGATCTCGATCTGAAAGGCGTTCGCCGCTCGCGGCGCCGCGATGGCGGTGAGGACGGTGATGGCGGTGAGGACGGCAAGGGCCGTCGTGGAGATAGCGATGGTGGAGGCGAGACCGGCTCGCCGACTCTCTCGGACTTGGACAGGACGCATTCGCTTTTCTTCCCTCGCGATTCAAAAGGAGAGTGGGCGCAAACCCGTGGATGTGTCCGGGTATCGCATCGCATGCGCAAAGTAGGTACCGCCGCATGCCGCACTGGCACGTACGTTCAGCGTCGGTCTCTTACGGGTTGAGGCGCAGCCGGTCGGTTTTGCGGATTTCGTGACGTCTGACCCAGGCTCATTGTGGTAGGTTGGAATCCTCGAAGGCCTATCGAGTCCATTGCCGAGGTTGTTTGCGTGTTGCTGCTGAATTCTGGGTTGCTGAGCTCTCGTTCGATCATTTCCTGCCTGTTGCTCGTCGGTTGCCTGCTGGCGGGGCCGGCCAATGCGGCCTGTGAGCTGAGCGGTATGGAGGATCCGGGCAATGAGATCGTTGCCCTCGAAACCGCCCTGGGATCGATCTGTGTCGAGCTCTTCAGCAACGATGCGCCACTGCACGTCGCCAATCTGCTCTTCTATGCCAACAACGGTCTGCTAGTCGATACCTTCTTTCATCGAAGCGTTCCCGGCTTCGTCTTGCAAGGCGGCGGCTTTCGCGTCGGGTTGACCGACTTCGAAGTCGTACCCTCGCTGAATGGCCCGGTCACGAACGAGCCCTGCACCCTCGATACCCTCGCGCCGCCACCGGCTCCAATCGGAACCATGATCTGCTCCGTGCGCGGCAACGAACGCGGAACGGTCGCGATGGCCAAACTCGGCGGCGATCCCAATAGCGGCACGACGAATTTTTTCATCAACCTCGCCGATAACCGCGCCAACCTCGACAATCAAAATGGCGGGTTCACGGTCTTCGGGCGAGTGCTGGCGAGTGATATGCCGGTCGTCGACGCGATCGAGGCGCTCACGGTTTCGAACGACGACGATCTCGTATGGATCGAAAGCGCTGTCTTTCCAAGCGGACTGTCGGCGCCGCTCGAGCAGCCGCCGCTCTACGGCGTTCCCTACGGCTGTTGGGACCCGAGCCTTCAGGCGACGGTCCTCGACACGCCGTCGCTTCCAGGACTCGTAGCGGTCGCCGATCCCGACATTCCTACGATCTTCTATACGGTCAGCGAGAGCTGCGGTACGCCGACGACGATCGCGGGCTTCGTCGAGACGCCGGGTCCGGCGCAATGTCCGGATGTCAGTCGGATCGCGGTCGCGACAACCGGGCCGGCCTCCCTGACGTTCCCGGGCGGGACGGCCGCATATGTGGAGCTGACCTGTGAAGAGTTGGCGGAGTCGAGTGCGCAACGGGCGCTCTGGCAGGTCGACTTCAAGAATGACTTCGAAGCGCAGCTGGTCGATCTTCAGATGGTGAGCGTGCCGGAGCCGGGGATTGGACTGTCGCTATTGCTGGGCGCGCCGATGTTGCTGGGCCTGGGGCTGATGCGGAGTTCGGGGCACGGTCCATCCTGATCGCATCGGATGCTCACTAGACATGAGGCCGTCTCCCTCGTCTCCCTCGTCTCAATCAATCGTCGCGCGACGGAGTCCTGCGTTCTTTTCGGTAGAGAACCAAAGCAGCGATCATCGCTCCGAACGTGTTGTAGGCGAAATTCCAGCCCGTATTCACGGAACCGCCGACGTTGGTGACGGTCAGCCGGGCGGCGACGAACCTGACAATTTCGTTCAGCGCGCCAAGCCCATTGCCCGCCGCGGCGACCATGGACATCAAGTTCGGCGTCGGATACAGCCGCCGGCCCGCCAACGGCTGCGATCCGTTCAGCTACGGATGCCCCCGCTCATTCCAAGCATCGGAAGCACGAGCGCATAACAAAGGCCGGTGATCACGACGACCCCGATCAGGTTGAGCCAGATTCCGGCTCGGACCATTGCCGGAAGCGGAACCAAGCCCGAGCCGAACACGACGGCATTGGGCGGCGTCGCGACGGGCAACATGAAGGCACAGCTCGCGGCGATGGCCGCCGGTACGATCACGAGCAGAGGCTCGATTCCCAGTCCGGGGGCAAGCCCGGCCAGGATGGGGATCAGGGTGGCCGCCGTCGCGGTATTGCTGGTGATTTCGGTCAGGAAGATCATCAGGCTGACGACACCAAGAATCACGATCAGACTGGGTACATTCGAGAACGATTCGACGCTGCGGCCAAGGTACTCGCCGAGACCGTTCGCCCGAATCGCGGATGCGAGACTCAGTCCACCTCCGAATAGCACGAGCAGGCCCCAGGGAAGCCGGTTGGCCGTCTCCCAATCCATCGTGGCGACCCAGGGCCTGCGCTCGGCGGGGATCACGAAGAGCGCGAGGGCTGCGCAGATCGCGATCCCAGGGTCGGTCAGACCGGACAAGGGGTGGCTACCGAGAATCTCGATCTGGTCGAGCCAGGGACGCGTCACCCAGGCCATCGCGGTGATTCCGAAAATGGTCGCGGTCACCTTTTCGCCTCTGGATGCAGGGCCGAGGTCGCGCAACGCACGAGTGAGATATTGCGCTCCCCCCTGCAAGGACATGAGCCGAGTGGGGTAAAGAACGCGCGTCAACAAGAGCCAGGTAAGGGGTAGAAGAATTGCGACGAGCGGGAGTCCAACGGCCATCCAGCGTAGGAAGTCGATCTTGATTCCCAGATTCGCCTCGGCATAAGACGCGAGAAAGAGATTTGGCGGTGTTCCGATCAGCGTTCCCACGCCGCCGATGGAAGCCGAGTAGGCAATGCCTAACAGAAGGCACACGGCGAAGGAGGATTCCGTCTTCCGGTCCGTCTTTCCATCCGTCGAGTGGTCGACCAACTCGATCACGCCGATGGCGATGGGCAGCATCATGACGGCGGTGGCCGTATTGGAAACCCACATGCTGAGCCCGGCGGTGATCAACATGAACGTGCCGACGATTCGACTCGGACTCGAGCCGGCCCGTTGTAGCGCCATGAGTGCGATCCGTCGATCGAGACGCCATCGCTGCATGGAGAGTGCGATCATGAAACCGCCCATGAACAGAAAGATCAGCTCGTGGGCGTAGGGCGCCGCAGCCTCGTGCATGCTTGCGACGCCGAAGAGCGGGAACAATGCCAGCGGAAGCAGTGCGGTCGCATAGAGCGGAATCGCTTCAGTCATCCACCACGTCGCCATCCAGACCGCCACCGCAGCCGTGGCGCGCCCTCCGTGGCTCAGCAAGTCGGTCTCGCCCGCTCCCGAGAGCTGCGCCGGAAGAAATACGTAGACGGCCAGGGCAAGAAGAGGTCCTCCAGCGAGCCCGCCGATCTGCAAACGAGAGGTATTCGTCACTCAGGTGTGTCCAGCATTGCTGGCGCGAGCGTATCGGTAGCGAAGCTCCCCACCCCCGGTGGATTCCTCCGGAATCACCTGTATCTCCGTCCGCCGGTCCCCCTCTCTCAAAGCGGCTCACTCCCCTCACTCAGGATCCCAAGATAGGCATCATAAGCGAACACCCGATTGCGATGCTGCCCCGTCAGTTCCCGTGCGATCCCCAGCTCTACCAATCTCCCCATCGCCTTCGGCGACGTCGTCGATCGGGACGCCGGGTTGTTCGTCGAGTTCGAAGAGCAGCAGGTCCGAGAGGGAAGATTGTGTCCCTCGATCTGGGAAGAGAGCACGGCCTCCTTCCGCACATAGGCAAAATAGAAAGAGCTGGGGGTCGGCAGCAAAATGCCCACGCTATCGAGTCGGCCGATTGCGAGGGTGGCGCGCTCGACGAGGGCTTCTCGCTCGCCCGTGAGATCGAGCGGGGGCACGGGCGGGAGCGGCGACGGGATGAAGGCTCGGATGGCCTCGCCGCCCAGGGTCATTTCCGCGTATTGGTCTTGAAGTGCTCGCTTCACGGAGACCGATCCTTGAATAGGGAGAATCGATATTGAAGAAATACGTTCATGTCCTTAACGAGCCCCGAGGGAAGTATCCAACTTCAACGAAGTGGTGAGTCATCACGGCTGCCCGGGCCGCTCACGATACCCACGAGGAAATGGAGGAGCGCCTCATCCGTGCCCTCGGATTCGTTGATGATGTGCTCGGTCACGTCGATTCCACGAATTGTCTCACGCGACTTGCCATCGTCGCGAGCATGCAGATTGGTGCGTACCTGGGGTGGCGAACCCGAGCCAAACACGCGCGGAGTGCGGACTCGGATCGGCTGACTATGCAGGCAGTAGGTCATCGGCTCGAAAAACCAACTCAGAGGCCGGATCCAAAATCGTGAGGCCCGCCGACTCTCATTGTACCGGCTGCTGCATTGTGGTCTTATTCATTGTTGATGTGCATCGGCGCATGCAATCGGACAGTCAGCACAACTGCTGGCGGCACGACGCGAGTGAGAGCTTCTTTCTGGAGCCGGCCGCATTGCTTCACAACATCCATGAGGCTCTCTATGCGAATCCTGTTATTGCTTCTATTGCTCATGCTTCCAGCTGCGCTTCCCGCCTACGCAGACGGAGCCGGTCGTGGAGGCCGAGAGGTCTTCAAAGCGTCGCGCGATCAATGGGTCTACGTTGCCGGTATTTTAGGGGAAACCGTCTTCGAGAATCGCTCTAAAGAGGACGTTATGGTCGGTTTTGGCGGGGCTGGGTGTCCGTCTGGCGACCGGTATCTGATTCAGCAGTGGGTTGACGACGAGTGGCAGGATCGACCGCTGCCGAACCCGGAAGCGGTTTGCCTCGCGTTCATTCCCCTGCCGGTCCGGGTCGAGCCGGGACAGCGTCTCGTGCAGGATTTCGATGTGCGGATCGCCGATTCGTTGCCCGCCATCCTGCGCGTCAACTATCCGGTACGCACCAGCTGCGGAGATTCGATCTCCCCGATCTGTGAGGGCAGCGTTTGGGTTCCAACGCGCCCCTTCCTCGTGGTCGAAGGCGACCTCGAGCGCGCATTGCTGAAGCGCACTTGGCGCCGCGGAACGGTCGATGTCATTTTTGGCCTCGGCTTTCCAGCAAATCTGACACCGGAGGAGGTGGAGCAGGCGTTTCTCGCCGAAGAGGAGATGCTTGCAGATCTCGCTGCGTTCGGTGTCGAGGAGCTGTCCGGTACTTCGATCGGGGCGCTGTCGGTGCGCGCCAACGCGAAGGCTTTACGTTTTCTGCTCCACGACCCCCGCGTTGAGCGCCTGGGCCAACGAAAGCGGGCTCTCCGCGTTGAAGACCGCCCAGTTTGGCGTCGCTTCCGTCGTTAGGCCGACGGTGCCGAATTTGCGCGGAAGGCGAATGCGGCTCGCTCGCTTCCACACTCTTGGGCCGAAACGATCCAATATGTTTGGTTCAGGCGAAATTCGTCAATGAAATCGGGCCGAGCATCTCTTTGCCAACGGAAGGGGGAGACGAGATCGGTTAGCGAGCGACGAGTATGAACGCTTGCCCATCGGGCAAGTGTGAGTCGCCAGTTCGAATCTGGTCTCGTGCTCCACTTAAACCTCGGATTGCCTCGCGTATACGAGATGTTCGGGGGTTTCCTGTTGTTAGGTATGCTTGACCAATACTTGACCTAAGTGTTCGGCACGCACCTCTACGCACGTGTAAACGCGTAAACATGAATGAATTCAACGATCGAATCACCTTGCCAACGTGAGGGTCGCCAGCGCCCCACATACTTGTAGCGGCCGTCGCGCGTGATGGCTGTAAGCGGATAAACAGTCGAGTTTTGATCGCTTGCATCGAACTACGACTCCGACACGCGAATACTGCACGATCTAAGCCACGATTCGGGTTTGGCTATGCCTTCCCTCAGGCAATTTCCGCGCGAGCAGGCGACGAATCGGCAACACCGAAAAATGGAAAGTGTTCCCATTGTCCCCGAACCGTCCCCGGCGTCCTGTATTCGACTTCAGGAAACACGAGTCTCTATGACAATTTCGAATGATTGGGGAATTTCGAATGGTCGAGACGATTGGATTTGAACCAAATCTGAGGAAAAGTGTTTTGTAGATATTTCAGTTCGTTACACGGATACCTGCGCGCAGATTACTGTCCCGCATCCGCCCCGAAAGTTCGAAACATTAAAGGCTATCCATGAAGGATCAGCCTGCTCCCAGTTGCGCTTCCCGCATGGGTTTCGCCAAGACGATCGGAAAGGTGCGTCCCGACAAGGGACGCTTCATGATCGACGTTTGCGTGAACGCCGAACGATACAAGTTGCGTCATTCGGTCCGATCAACGCTTCTTGTTCGCACCCATGGTGGATGCCATCGCGCATGCATCGTCGAGTCGGACAGCGGAGTCGAAAGACGGCGGATTGTGCAGCGACTGTGCCACGCTTCTCATTCTCCACGCGGACACGATCCAAACGAGCAGTGTCAGCACGATCGCCTGTGTGTTCTCAAATTCGGTTCGGCACGGATCAATCGAGATTTTACTTTCGGTACGCAAGAGACCAACGATCGATGTTAGTCCGAATCCAGCCGAAGAATCAGTCTCGTACTGAGCGGTGACGCCGTGCAGAATGCGCCTCCTATGCGCCTCCCATGCGGCACCTGCTCAAACTCGCGACGATCTTCCTTCGCTGTATTCCGGCGTTCTTTCGAGGCCGACGCAAACAGGCGATTGTCGAACTCGCCCTTCGTCATCAGCTCGCCACTTTCGCCCTGAAGGGACGCAGACCCCGGGTCAGTCCGACCGATCGGGCCTTCTGGGTCTTCCTATCGCGAACCTGGTCGGGATGGGAAGAGATTCTGGTCATCGTTCCGCCCGACACGATCGTCCCCGCCGTTCGATTCCGGTTATTCTATGCCTGGTTCGTCATCGTTGGATTGTCTCGAGTCGGTGTACTCGGAAGCTTCACTTCCTCCCATCATCGCTACGAGCGGCGGGAAGCAGGTTGATCATTGCGATTCTTCAACTGGGGAAACGGGCCCAAGCCCGTCCGGATGAATAAGGAGAACCAACAAGCGAGCGGCGACTGAGCCTCTCATGAATTCGGAGAACGATTTGCAGCTACATCCGCTGACGGATCCCGGAAAGGCGCAACTGCGCTGGGAAGTCACGATGGTCGGATGCCTCTATGCTGGCTACGCCGGCCTGACACTCTGTCGCACCGCGGTGCCGATTGCTGCACCGGCCATGATCGCCGATCCGACCCTGGGGTTGGACGGAGAGAGCTTTGGTGCCTTGCTCGGCTGGGGTGCGGGCGGAGCCCTGGCGGGGAAGCTGCTCTGCGGTATCGCTGCGGACCATTTCGGTTGCCGGCGGCTCTTCCTGTTCGCCATCACGCTCCAGATGGAGTTCTTGAGCTTTCTTCCACTCTAATATGGTGGATGTCCACGGGCTCGAGCCCGGCATGGCGGGCATCGCCTCGAGCGCGTTTCCCGCTGCGTCCTTCTTGTCCCTCCTCGGCGGAGGAATGGTTTACGCCGGCTCGTCGGTCGGAAGCGGATCAGCGTCATTGCTGTGCTTCTCGGGATCGGAGCCCTCTCTGTTGGTGTGTTGTTCGGCCTGCCAGAGCTGTCGCTGAGCCACGGCCGCCTTCGGCGTGGCAATCTTGGCGACCTTCGTCTTCGGATTTGCAGTGTCTCCCGCCTATTATATCCCGATGAGCGTGTTCGCGATTCAATTCGGCCGTTCCCGTTCGGGTGTGCTGATCGGCTTGATCGATGCCTTTGGCTACGCAGCGACAATGATCTTCGCGCCGCTAGCGGGAGGCCCTGCTCGAAGCGAGGGGATGGCCAACGTTTCTGGGGATACTAGTCGGAGAGTCTCGGTGATGAGCCTCGTCTTTCTGACTGCCTTCTTGACCGCCGAACATAGGGTCAGTACGACTAGGTGATGGGAAAGAGCATGCATCAAGTGGTCACGGGGCGATTGGTTCCCTGGAGCAGCCGGAGGGCGAAATGAGCGAGACGAAATCGAGTGGGCGGAAGTGGCCGAGTCTCACGACGATGATTTTCCTGGGGATCGGGCTCGGCATTCTGGTGGGTCTCTTTCTCGGCGATCTCGCCTCACCGCTCTCGATCGTGGGAACGGCCTTCGTGAGCCTCTTGCAGATGACCGTTCTTCCCTATGTGTTCGTTTCGCTGGTGATCGGTCTGGGAGGGCAAGAGCCGGCCCAGGCCAAGGCCATGGCGCGCAACGGAGGGCTGTGGCTGCTCGTCTTGTGGAGCATCGCCCTTTCCATCGCAATGTTGATTCCGATCTCCTTTCCCGACTGGGAGTCCGCTTCCTTTTTCAGCGATTCCATGGTGAAGGTGGGAACGAGTGTCGACTTTCTCGATCTCTACATTCCCGCAAATCCCTTTCGCGCCATGTCAAACAGCTTCGTACCGGCCGTGGTTGTCTTCAGCATCTGTTTCGGTGTCGCGCTGATCGGGCTGCCAGGGGGCCGCGCCATACTCGACACGCTCAGGGGCGCAAACGACGCGCTGACTCGCCTCGCCAACGCCGTCGTTTCCCTCACGCCGATCGGCGTGTTCTGCATCGCGGCCAGCGCCGCGGGCACCATCAGCCCCGGGGAGTTCGAACAGCTCCAGCTCTACATCGCGGCCTACGTGGTTGCGGCGCTCTTCATGACCTTCTGGATCATTCCCGCACTTGTGAGTGCCGTGACGCCGCTCTCCCACCGGGCGATCATCAGCGTAAGCAAGGACGCCTTGGTCACCGCCTTTGCCACGGGCAGCGTATTCGTGGTGCTCCCCATTCTGGCCGATCGGGCCAAGGCGTTGATTGCGGATGTCGGCGGTCCCTCCGATCAGTCCGACGGCGTGATCGACGTGGTGCTGCCGGCCTCCTACAGCTTCCCGACTTCAGGCACGGTGGTGGCTCTGGGCTTCGTGCTCTTCGCGGGCTGGTTCACGGGTTCGCCTGTGGCAATCGGCCAGTATGCTCAGTTCGCCATAGCGGGCCTCTTTAGCCTGTTCGGCGGCACCATCGTGGCCATCCCGTTTCTGCTCGACCAGATGCGCATCTCGGCCGACACCTTCCAGCTCTATTTGATCATCAGCCAGGTGGTCACCACCCGATTCAACGCGCTGCTCGCGGCGATGCACATCCTCGGTCTCACGCTGCTCACCGCCACGGTGATCACGGGCCGGCTCGAGTTCCAATGGCCCCGGATCCTGCGCTTCGCAGGTGTCAGCCTGGGAGGCACGCTGGCATTGCTGCTTGGCGTGAGAATGCTCTTCGCTTTCGCAGTGGACCACAGGTACGAAAAGTACGACGTACTCGTCCAGATGGAAATCCAGGGCCCCACCGTCACCGTGAGAAAGAGCGGGGACGCTCCGATCCCTACCCGAAAGTCGAAGGCCAAGGGCTCGGCACTCGATCGCATGCGGAAGCGGGGCTTCATTCGAGTGGGGTACATCGCCGACCGGATGCCTTACGCCTATGTCAATGCGAAGAGCGGAGTCGTTGGCTTCGATGCCGAGCTGATGCATCTGCTCGCCTTCGAACTGGATCTCGAACTGGAGTTCTTCGAGATCAAAGCCAGCGATCTCGCGACACACCTGAGGTCTGGGGCCGTCGACATCGTGGCTTCTGGAAGCGTGATGACGACCGAACGTCTGCTGGAGGTCACCTACACCGAGCCCTATGCTCGGGCAACGCTCGCGTTTCTCGTCGAGGATTATCGCCGCGCCGCCTTCGGATCTTCAGAGGCGGTGCGCGATCTCGCGGCGCCCGTAATTGGCGTCCCCTCGATCCCCTTTCTGACCCGCCACCTCAAAGAGCAGTATCCCCGTGCGAAGCTGGTGCCGATCGACAGTCTGCGTCCCTTTCTGCGCGAACAGCGGCCCGATCTCGACGCGGTCGTGTACTCCGCGGAGGCTGGCTCGATCTGGACGATCGTCTATCCGGACTTCAGCGTTGCGGTCCCCCGACCCGACGTGATCCGCTTTCCCGTCGCGTACCCGGTTCGCCTGGGAGACGAGCGCATGGTCCAATTCCTGAACCACTGGCTCGAACTCAAGCGCGCGGACGGCACCCTACAGCGCCTGAAAGAGTATTGGATCCAGGGCCGCGAACCTAAGGGTCACACTCGACGCTGGTCGGTGATCCGGAACGTCCTGGGGTGGGTGAACTGAGAAGGCCGGTGGCCGGGGTCATCGAGCAGACCTTGCGTCGGCCGAATCTCACTGCGGAACGCAGCGCCGCTGCGTCTCAGAACATACTGGATCTCAGGCGTTGCAACTGCGACGCCCTGAAAGTAGAGGTCAGTTCCAAGCCGTTACGAGCGGGTTCCAGAAGGCGACGCTCTTCCCAAACGAAGCGTCGCTCTTGAGACTGGTCACGGCGATGGTCGCCGTGATCAGCGACGAGTGGGAGATCGGAAGAGCCTATCTCGTCATGGAGAGCGAATAGGGAAGAGCCACCTCAACGTTTTTGCCGAAGAACGGTTGCTTTATCCGCCTATTGATTTCGTACATGCAGTTCAAGCAGATGGAAGCGGCACAGTGCTATCCGGGCGGTCCATTCCGTGCGTACTGAGGGGGTACTGAGAAAGTGCGATGTGAACGCTCGGCGACAAGATTCGGATCCAGTCGATCGCATGGCCGGATAGGAATCGGAGGATCACCGCTCGACGCGTCGGTCGATCCGACTGCGTCGAGATCACAGAACGGAGCATCGACCCACCGTTTGGCAACGTATCTCTAGACTCTGCCTTTTAGAGAAATCAAAGGTGGGCGGCCGTCGGAAATTCGAAGCAGAGTCTCGAAGTCTCGACGGAAACGCCTCTGCTTTCCGTTGGTCTTCGGGACGAACCCAATGGTCGGGGCGACTGGATTTGAACCAGCGACCTCTTCGTCCCGAACGAAGCGCGCTACCAAGCTGCGCTACGCCCCGACACCGAGCGAGCGCCCGAGTATGGCGCCTTCTGAAGCCTGTCTCAAGGTCTCGGGACCAGGCTCTAGGCCAGCCCCTTCCGCCCTGCCGCCCGCAGCGCCTCGATCGCCAGCTTCCGGTCGTCCTCGCCGAAAACCGAGGTCCCGGCCACGAAAACGTTCGCCCCGGCGCTCGCCGCGCGCCCAATATTCTCCTTCGTGACGCCGCCATCTACTTCCAGGTCGATCGCCAGACCCCGACTTTCAATCCAGCCGCGGATCTTTTCGATCTTCGGGAGCATGGCCTCGATGAACGATTGCCCGCCAAATCCCGGATTGACGGTCATGACGAGAATCTGGTCGGCTTCGTCGAGGGCGTATTCGAGGCTTTCGGCGGGGGTGGCCGGATTCAAGACGGCGCAGGAACGGACAACGCGGTCTTTGCGAAGCCCGATCTTTCGAATTTCGCCGAGAGTGCCATGGAGATGGGGGCAGGCCTCGACGTGGACGCCAAGGATGTCGGCGCCGGCGTCGATATAGAGTTCGAGGTAGGTCTCGGGGGATTCGATCATGAGATGAACGTCGAGGGGGCGAGTCGTGATCTTCTTGACGGCCTTCACGACCGGGGGGCCGATCGTGAGGTTCGGGACGAAATGGCCGTCCATGACGTCGACGTGGATCAGGTCGGCGGATTCGATCGTGCGTAATTCGCTGGCCAGATTGACGAAGTCGGCGGCCAGGATCGATGGCGAGATCAGGATCTCGGAAGCGCCGCTTCCGGAAGAAGTGTTGTTAGGCATCATTTTCCTCGAATCAATCGGACGGCGAAGAAGCCGTCCATGTCGTGGCATTGGGGTAGGTGGGGCAAGAGTCGAAGGAACCCTTCGTCGTCGATCAATGCCCGTAGCACTTCGGGCGCATCGCTCCGCTTCGCAATTTTCCAACCCGGTCGGGTGGCCATGAAGCCCTGGACTACGAGTTCGTTCTCTTCCGGTGTGATCGTGCAGGTAGAGTAGACGAGGCTGCCCCCGGGCCTCAAGACGGCGGCCGATGACTCGAGAATCGAGCGCTGGATCTTCGAGAGCGCCTCGAGGTCGTCGGGCCGGATTCGCCAGCGTGCGTCGGGATTGCGGCGTAGCGAGCCAAGGCCGGAGCAGGGCGCGTCGACCAGGATGCGATCGAAGGGGCCGTCTGGATCTGTGAGGTCTTCGAGGGATTTCGTGGCGTCCCGCTCCAGGGTGGCGACGCCACCGACTTCGAGGCGACGCATGCCGCGGCCGACGAGATGAAGTCGCCGGGGATGTCGGTCGAGGGCGAGGATTTGACCCTCGCCGTTCAAACGTTCGGCGATCGCCGCGGTCTTGGTTCCTGGGGCGGCGCAGGTATCGAGAATGCGATCGCCCGGTTGGGGATCGAGGAGGTCGACGACGAGCTGTGAGGCTTCGTCCTGGATACTGATCTTTCCGGACAGGAATGTGGGGTCATGGCCGGCATCACCCTTGCGGCCCAGGATGATTCCGTTCGGTGCATAACGACAGAGCGCGGCATCCGGAAAGCGCTCGACGAGTTCCGGGAGTAGCGCCTCGCGCGTCGTCTTTGTGGGATTCACGCGAATCGTTACGGGCGCTGGCTCATTCATCGCCGCCGCGAGTTGCGCCGCTTCTTCCGCACCGAATTGCGAGAGCCATCGTTTCGCCAACCACAGGGGCAGCGATCCCGCATGGACCAGGTAGTCGAGGGGATCGTCTTCAAGCTTCGGCAATTCGATCTGATCGCCTTCGCGCGCCAGCCTTCGGAGGACCGCATTGACGAGTCCCGTCGCACGCTCGAGTCCCATCGCACGAACACAACGCACGGCCTCGTCGACGGCGGCGTTCGCGGGAATGCGATCCGAAAAGAAGAGTTGATAGGCGCCGACGCGAAGCGCACTCGTGACCAAGGGTTCGAGGGTGCTGAGGTCGCGGTCGAGGGCTTTTGAAATGAGATAGTCGAGGCGTCCGCGCCAGCGAAGCGTTCCGTAGACCAGCTCGGTCGCCAGGCCGCGATCGGCGGCGGGAATGCGACTTTGAACCAGTGCATGGTGGAGGGCGAGATCAGCGTATGCGCCCGCCCGTTGCACGCGCTCGACGACGCGGATGGCGATCATGCGTGGCGCCGTCGGTCCCGCGGTCTTCCGCGAGCTGCTTCCGGGGCCCGGCCAGCGTCCTCCGCGCCCGTCGCCCTTGCCGCCCTTGCCCTTTTTCGAAGATCCCTTTTCCGTGGCCGTCATGACTTCACCCCTGCGTCCGCCTTCTCTTCCCGATCTGGGATTTTACATCGCACATCGTCGGGCAAGCTGAATCCGCGCAAGAAATCCGCGATCGCCAGCGCCTTGCCCCCCGCCCGTTGCATCACGAGGGGGACGAGCCAGCCGTCCCCTGTCGCGATGCGGAACACGACCCCGTCGCAATCCCGGTCGATCATACCTGGACTCGGTCTGGTCGATGCCGGCCCAGAATCTGAGCCCGATTCGCTTGCCCCTTCGACCGCGCGGGCGTCGACATCACGCTCGCTTCCCACGTCTGCGAATGGCATCACGTCTGCCCGCGAAATCTTGACGGCGACGCCTTCGAATTTCTCGTCGCAAACGCTTGTCAGGGTCAAAGCGCCACCCGGCTTAGGCGACAGTGCATGAACGCGGCAGGCCAGCGACTTGGCGCTCTCGCGCAGGTCGAGCAGGGCATCGGATTTTTCGAGCTTCGGCGCGATCGTCGCCCGACTCGCATCTTGCTCGGTCCACTTGATTTCGTCTCTTGCTATGCGATCGACGGCTTCTTCGATCGCGAGACTGGCGAGTGCTGCCAGGCGGAGCGTGAGTTCGGCCGTGTTTTCCTGGGCTTCGATCGAGAGGCTGCGGGCCAGGGCGACGGGGCCTGCATCCATCTCCTTGTCGACGCGCATGACCGAGATGCCGGTTTCGCTTTCGCCGTCGAGAATCGCCTGGGCGATCGGTGAAGCACCGCGGTATTTCGGAAGCAGGCTGGCGTGGGCGTTGATCAGATAACCACGGCTGGGTAGCTCACGGACCTTCTTTGGAATGAATTGGCCGAAGGCGACAACGATGCCGAGATCCGGTTGGAGTGCGCGCAGACCTTCGACCGTCTCGGAGTCGCCGACGCGTTCGGGTCGGAAGAGCGGAATTTTCTCGCGGAGCGCGACGGCGGAAACGGGCGACGGGGATTCTCGGCGACCACGACCTCGGGCCCGATCGGGTTGGGAGACGACGCCGACCACTTCATGGCCGCCGGCGATCAGCCCCTCAAGGGTGGGGACGGCCACCTCGGGCGTGCCGAAGAAGAGGATGCGAAGGGTGGGCGGCGGCGATGGCGGCATCGCGCGCTCAGTCCTCTTCTTCGAGGAGTTGCTTCTTGCGTTTCTTGACGTAGAGGCTCCGCTTCAGGCGGCTGATTCGGTCGATGAAGAGGACGCCGTCGAGGTGGTCGACTTCATGTTGGATGCAGACGGCTCGCAGACCTTGCGCTCGTTCCTCGATCGGATTGCCGTCGAGGTCGTGGCCGCGAAGCGTGATGATCGCGTCGCGCTCGACGTTCGCAACATAGTCGGGCACCGAGAGACAACCCTCTTCCCAGATGATCTTTTCCTCGCGGTCGCTGATTTCCGGATTGAGAACGACTGTCGGATTCTGTCCGACCTCTTCGTCGCTCCACTCCGTATCGATCACGAACATGCGAATCGAGGCGCCCACCTGCGGTGCGGCCAACCCGATCCCGGGCTCGTCATACATCACTTCGATCATGTCCCGCGCAAGCTCGCGCAACGCATCATCAACCTCAACGATCGGCTTCGACACTTCCTTCAAGCGCGGATCCGGAAATTTAACGATCTCTCGTAACGCCATGATGTGGAACGACTCTTCTAGCTTGTCGCCTCTCCCGATTCGCCGTCTACGCCTATGCGCAAACGCGAGAGATCGGTGCGGCGTGGTTGGAGTGAAGTAAAGCGCAGCCTTCGGTCGTGTCTGCCCGAACGCTCATTTCGCCGCCATGATCCGCCACAGCGAGCAAGCCAATCCGCGGGCGAGCCATTCACTCAAACCACGCCGCGCCGATCTCGTCTCCCCAGCACTCATTCTCAGATGGCTACTCAGCCACAACTAGCTACAACTACGCGAATCAGAAGGGAAAACGCGAGTTTTATAGCATGTTGACCGGCCGCGCGTCCAATGCCATCTGGACCCCGCGCGGAAGCGCCTTGGCCGCCGCCAACTGCGCCCGCGCAATCTTTCGAAGAACAGGCTCGTCCTTGCCCTTGGCCAGCAACATGAATCGAAAACGGCCACGGAGTTTGGCCAGCGGTGCCGGAGCGGGTCCGAGGATTTCGATTTCGGCGCCCTGCGGAATTTCGGCTCGCGCGGCCCGGGCGAGGGTGTCGGCCGCCTGCTGGGCGGCGGCCTCGTCCTCGGCATGGACGACGGTTCGCATGAGTGAGGCGAAGGGCGGATAGCCGAGCGCTTTGCGGTGGCCGATCTCTTCGGCGTAGAAGGTTTCGAAATCGTGACTGGCGACGGGGGCCAGGGCGTAGTGGTCCGGCACGTAGGTCTGGACGATGACGCGTCCGGGTCGCTCCGCGCGTCCGGCTCGGCCAGCGACCTGGGTGAGCAATTGGAAGGTTCGTTCGGCGGCACGAAAATCGGGCAGATGGAGGCCGATATCCGCGGCCACGACGCCGACGAGTTGGACGCCCGGAAAGTCGTGCCCCTTGGCGACCATCTGGGTGCCGATCACGATATCGACCTTCTCGTCTTTCAGCGCACGCAGCACGCTCTCCGTGTGTCCGCGGCGCGAGGCGACGTCGCGGTCGAGGCGCATGGTGCGCGCCGCGGGGAAGTGACTGCGCACTTCTTCTTCCAGGCGTTCGGTGCCGACGCCTAACAAAGCGGTCTCGGGATCCCCGCAGCCGTTGCATTTCTCCGGGACCGCGCGCACATGTTCACAATAATGGCAGCGGAGATGGTGATCGGCAGAGTGAAAGACCAGCGCAACATCGCAATCGTTGCAGCGTTCGGCATGGCCGCATTGGAAACAGAAGATGCGGGTCGAGAAGCCCCGGCGATTGAGGAAGAGAATTGTCTGACCGCCCTGATCGAGGGCTTGTTGGATCGCCCCTCGCATGGGCCTGGACAGGATCAGTTTTCGTCCGCGCGGGTTCTTGGCGGTCTCCTTGGCGAGATCGACGATCTCGACGGCGGGCAGCGGCCGTCCGCCGACACGCCGGGGAAGCGAGAGGCGCCGAATCTCCCCCTGATCGGCCCGGTAGCGTGTTTCGAGCGACGGCGTGGCGGAGCCCAGGATCAGCGGGCAACTCGCGGCCTTCGCACGGCGTTCGGCGAGTTCACGGGCGTGATATCGGAAGCCTTCGTCGTTCTTGTAGGCGCCGTCGTGTTCCTCGTCGAGGACGATGAGGCCAAGGGTGTCGAGGGGGGCGAAGAGCGCGCTTCGTGCACCGACGGCGATCGCGGTCTGTCCCGAACGCAATCGTTCCCATTGGGCGAGTCGTTCGCCCGGGCGCAGGCCGCTATGCAGGACAGCCACTTCATCGCCGAACCGAGCCCGCACACGAGCCACGATTTGATGGGTCAACGTAATCTCGGGAACCAGCAGCAGCGCCTGGCGCCCGATTTCGAGGGTCTGGGCGATCGCGCGGAGATAGACCTCGGTCTTGCCGCTGCCCGTAACGCCGTGCAAGAGAAAACGCTCGGCAACCTGACGCTTGACTGCGTCGCAGATCGGAGACAGCGACTCGGCTTGATCGTCGGTTAGCGTCACTTCCTGCCCGCCGTCGAGAATGGTCTCCGTTGCCAGGAGTCGGGGGCGTTCGTGGAAGACCACGAGCGATCGTTTGGCGAGCTCGCGAAGCAGGGCCGTCGCATTGGGATGGCTCACGCCTAACGCGCGAGTGGCGAGGCCGTGGGGTGAATCGGCGATCTTTCGAAGCAGCGCGGCTTGCTTGCCGGCGCGCGAAAGCGTCGTAGCGAGGGCACCTTCGACATCGACCTCAGGGGCGATGCGCACGATGCGATCCGTGGGCACGCGTGCTTTCGGGGAGCGGGCCTCGAGTCTGCGTTCGACCAGGCCGTCCTGGGTCAGGTCCTGGAGGAGATCTTCGAGGGCTTTTCTCGTCTTCGGGTCATTCGGGTTCTTCGTACGGTCGTCCCCGGCCGCTGCCCGCGCCAAGACTGCGAGGGTCATCGGCTTGCGCGCCAATTGGTCGAGCACAGCGCCCGCCGGTCCCGTCAACGCGACGCTTGTCGAAGCGCCGTGGGCCAGCATGCGTTCAGCACGGGGGGTCAGCGCAAAGGGTCGGGCCATGCGCGGGGCCGATCCCGGGGGCAGGGCGTGTGCGATGGCGAGCCCGATCGGCGCGAAGATTTCCTTCGCCGCCTCGGCCAGGAGATGCAGCATCGATTCGAG
>CAZMFM010000021.1:0-54516 GCA_964565565.1 uncultured Spirochaetaceae bacterium
TCGACGATAGCGAGAGGGAGTCAGGCAATTCATGGAGGCAAGTCGTACGCATGGCGATCAGCGGATTCGGTCGAGGCAAGGGTGATTCGTCGGCGGCTTCGACGCCGTCTGGAAGCGGGAGCTCGAGCAGTGGTGGCGGCGGTGGGATGGGCAATCTCACGGCGTTCATCGACCAGGGCTCGGAGTTCGAAGGCAAGCTCTCCTTCAAGGACACGGTGCGAATCGACGGGAACTTTTCCGGCGAGATCTCGAGCGACAATACCCTGATCGTTGGCGAGTCCGGCCAGATCCAGGCGACGATCCATTCGGTCTGCGTCGTGATCAGTGGGCTCGTCGAAGGCGATGTCCATGCCAGTGAAGAGATCATTCTCCACAAGACGGCCGTCGTGAATGGAAATCTGGAAGCGCCCGCGATCATGATGGAAGAGGGTGCCCAGCTCAACGGCAATGTGCGAATGGGCAGCGCCGCAAAGGGCGCTGGCGATTCGTCGAAAAAGGCCAATCCCAATTCGGGCGGACAGCCACAGCAATCCGGCGGAGGCGGCCAGGGCGCATCACCGAACAAGACGCCGAACTCCTGATCAAGAAGTCACCGCGTTCGATCGAGCGCGTAGGGTAAAACTGGGGGCCGGCCCCGTTCTTCGCGTACAGCACGCGGGGGACGGGGCCACTCTCGTTTTGGCTTTGCGTACGCCGACGGAGACGCGGAGACGATTTATTCAGGCGTCCAAGCGTATCGTTCTAGTCGACGGCGACGACGGATCGAATCCCGCGGATCGCCTGCTTGAGCGGCTCTTCAACGCCGACCCGCAATGTCGCGAGTTGGGCAGGACAGTCCGCGCAAGCGCCTTGTAACGTGACCTTGATGGTCCCGTCGTGTTCGATCGAGACCAATTCGATATTTCCGCCATCGGCGACCAGGGCCGGACGAATGCGGTCGAGCCATGCCTCGACGATTTCTCGGGCCGGCGGCGGATCATCCCACGCTTGCGTCGTCATGAACTGCTTAGCGGCTCGACGGGACGAGAAATTGAACGCGGCCGCCTGGCGCAGGATCGCCGCCGGAATGAGGTCGGGGCGCGGAGAGACCGATTCGGTCCGACTTTCGACTTTCGACATCCGACCCGGACGTGTGTCCCCGCTGAGGGTGCTCGCAGCGCTCGATGGAGTCGAGGCCGATTCAGCGTGCGCTCGGGGCGTCCCACACTTCGAGATCAACCCCATTGTGCCAGGCGATCTCGATCTGCCCATCGCCGTCGAGATCGAGGGTCGCAAGCAACTCCAGGCCGTCGGTCGAGCGCTCGGACCAGATCGATGGTGCGGCAAAGCGCAGCGTTGCGGTCTCGACTGAACCGCTGGCTGAGAGGACGGCTTGCAACCGTCCCTCGAAATCCGCAAACAAGAGATCGTCCCGTCCATCGCCGTTCAGATCGGCCACCGTGAGCAATCGACTCGTCTCGAAAACAACGGCCTCGAGCCCGATGGAGCCCTCGAGCCCGATGGAGCCCTCGAGCCCGATGGAGCCCTCGAGCCCAACCATCGAAGTCGTCGCAGTCAGTGGCCGCGCAACACGAAGCGAGCCATCGGCATCGGACCACAGCAGCTCTGAGCGGCCGTCGCCATCGAAATCACCATGGCCAACCAAGCGCGTCGGGTCCAGGACGCCGATCGCGTCTTGCGTCTCACCGTTCACTGTCCAGACTTCACCGGTCGCAGAATCCTCGATCAGCCAATCCCCGACACCGTCTCCGTCAAAATCCGCCAGGCCGACGAAGCGTTCAGTCGCGCGGAGTCGAATCGCCTCTTCGAATGCGCTGGTGGGGTCGCTTGCGGAGGTTGTCGCGGCGGAGTCGCCGGGCGCGGAAGCCAGGGCCAACCCGGCGCCATCGGAAACGAAGAGCTGGCCCGAGCGATCCGCCCAGATCAGCTCGCGAAAGGCGTCTGGATCCGATTCCCCGGTGCCCACCAAGGACAAGCCTGCGCCAACCTGCGCGTCGACATGGTTCTGGAGCCACTGGGCTGCGTCGACTGACTGGCTTCGAAAGGGAAAGCGAACGTCGGCACGGAGCAAGCGGGTCCGAAGGCCCTGGTCGACTGCAACGATCGCGTCCGATCCCTCATCCGGATCGATCGTCGATCCGTTTTCGTTGTCGGAAGACTCGGAGGCCGAAACGTTCGAGCTATCGTCTGAGGTCGCTTTGAACGACGCCACCGCCGTAGCCGTGCTCGGCGTATCGGCCACTGTGTTAGTCGTGGCTTCGCTCGTTGCGGCTTCGGCGGCTGCGTAGAATCTCATCTCAACCGAGGGAGGTGATGGGGCGCTGACGGTGCCGCTGCGCGACAGCGCGATGACCTGGATTCGAATGCGGTCGCCGGCTCCGCCCGAGATTTCGATCTCAGCCGTTGGGCTGAAATGGGCGAACGAAAAACTCGAGCCAGCGCGTGACTCGAGCACGTAGTAACCCCGAACATCGCCTGCGGAAGGCGCCCACTCCAAATTGGCCGTGGTCTGGCCCGGTGGCAGGTCGACGGGCGTGCTGGCGATCGCCGCCGGTGCATCCTCGCCCCCTCCGGATCCACCGCCGCCACAACCCACCGCGAGGATCAGCAACGCGCCTAACGTCACCATTCGCACGACGCGGGTACGCACATAGAGCGAACGTAAGACCTGCGGCCCGACGTGGCTGAAATGGATTGCGATGGTCTGCGGGTACACGGGCCCCCCTCGTGGCCCACGCTCGAAGGCATCAATGCTGAGCAGTGGTTATGGGTCAGGGGGAAGCCGGTGACGGCCCCCTCCCCACACCTTGAAATTTCGGAGAATCAGCGGCTTGGCGAAGTGATGTTGATCACAAAATAGGCGAATCCGGGATCAATCGTCAAAAAATTGTCACCGCAAAACGGTCGAATACGGAAGGCAATCATCAGCGCGAAGGGCGAGCTCCAGCGGAAGGCGAATTGAGCTTGGTGCGCGGCGCGGGTAATCTTCGAGCCCATATGAATACGAAGACCAACGCAGGGAAAATGAAGATCACATTGAAGTTGTTCGGATCGCTGAGGGAGGCGATCGGTGAATCGACAATTCAGGTCGAACTCGCTGAGGGCGCGTGCGTCAGCGATCTGCGGCGTTGGCTGGCGGAGCGAAACCCCCTCGTTGAAAAGCTGGGCGATCGGCTCGCAGCGTCCATCAACCTCGAGATCGCGGAGTCCACGGCTGTCCTCCAAGAGGGGGATGAAGTCGCCTTCTTGCCTCCCGTGGCGGGCGGCGACGGGAGCGTCGATGCGAACAATTCCCCGTCCGGCAAGTGCTGCACGATCTCGGATCGCACGTTGGACGAGGCGGAGGTCGTGTCGCGGGTGTCGGGACCGGACGCCGGCGGAATCGTCAGTTTTGTAGGCCTTGTTCGGGACCACGCGCGGGGCCATGAGATCGAGTACCTGGAATACGAGGCCTATCCGGAGATGGCCGAACGCGAGATGGAGAAAATCGCGACGGAGGCCGCGCAGCAGTGGCCGGGGACCCGGGTGGCGATCGCACACCGTGTGGGGCACCTGGAAATTGGCGAGGCCGCCGTCGTCGTCGTGGCCGCTTCGGCACACCGCGGTGAGGCGTTTGCGGCCTGTCGCTTCGCGATCGATACGCTGAAGGTTCGAGTGCCAATCTGGAAGCGCGAGGTGGCGAGCGACGGGGCGTATTGGGTCGATGATCATGCTTGAACTACTTCGACAGTCGAATCGTTCCGGAGGGCTCCGATGAGTCATGATGCTGAATTGAAATCACCGGCGGACAGGGCGCACCACCATCGACAGCAAGCGCCCACCCGCGTGCCGACCGTGGTCGTGACGGTCAGCGACAGCCGTACGCTCGAAACCGATACCGGCGGCGCCCTGGTCGAAGAGATGTTGGCGGGCGCCGATCATCCGCTGGTTGCACGACGCATCGTTCCCGATGAGCCTGAAGCGATTCGCGCCGCGCTCGATCAAGCGATCGCGAATCCCGAATGCCGCGCCGTGATCTTCACCGGTGGCACAGGGATTGCGGCAAGGGATGTCACCCCGGACGTCATCGAGGCCGAGGTGGATCGACTCGTTCCCGGCTTCGGAGAGATCTTCCGGATGCTCTCCTTTGAGGAGATCGGCTCGGCCGCACTGCTTTCCCGGGCCATGGCCGGCCTCAAGCAGGGCAAGATCGTTTTCGTGATTCCCGGCTCCCGGGGCGCCGTTCGGCTGGCGATGGAAAAGCTGATTCTGACGGAGTTGGGCCATCTGGCCGGTGAGGCGATCAAGAAGACTTGAGGGCCGGCCCATCGCGTCGACATCAGCCCCCTCAAGCCCCATCAAGCCGGTTCCACTTCGCGCCGATGAAGCCCAGATGCCCCATGCCGCGCGAATTTTGCTGCCCCTTCCGATGAGAATGATCTCGGCGGGCCGGATTTCTTGGATTCTCGTCCTCACGATCATTCTGGTGCCCGCGATTTCGGCCGCCGGCGACGAGATCCGGTTCTGGGTCGATGCCGAGGGGGTGACCCATTTCAGCAATGGTGAGGCATCCGTACCGGAGCATGCGCAGGCGGTGGACGCCGGAGGGCTTGAACCGATCCAGACGGCTTGGCGCGACGGGCTGACCGGGCCGCCACTGCGCGGCGACTCGGGCGATTCGAGTTCGACCGGAGATCGCATTCGACGTTTATTGCGCGGGGCGATGGCTGATCTGGATCGCGGCGAGTTGGCGCGGGCAGACTCGACACTCCGTGGTGTATTACGGTTGAATCCGCAGAGCCCCGAGGCGCATTGGTATCTGGCGGTGCTTGCTCGCGCCCGCGGTCGCTTCGCGAGAGCCGAGCATCATCTTCGCGCCTTCCTCGACGGGGCAGGCCCGGAGCTCGAGAACTGGCGACGCAGCGCGCGGCAACGGCTCCTGGCCATCGCGGATGAACGAACGCTGGCGGATCCGGAGCAATTGGGCGGGCCCTTGCAACTTCAGTTGGTACGCGACGAACACTTTCGTGTGCAGGTCGACGCCCGGCTGGGCGAGATTTCCGGAGACTATGCAACGCGCGTACTGGGCTTTCTTCGCGAAGCGCGCTCGCAGGTCTCGATTTCGATCGGGGTCGAGCCGCTCGAACCCCTGGGCGTCGTGCTCTACGGTCGTGCTGCCTATGTGCGAGCGCACGCTCATCGCTTCTCGTTTCAGACGATCGGTTTCTTCGACGGCCGAATTCATGTCGCGTCCCCGGCCCACCCGACGGAGTCGCTGCGCGGCGTTCTCTTTCACGAATATACGCACGCAGTCTTTCGGGAGGTCACTGGCGGTGATCGGCCCTATTGGCTGAACGAGGGATTGGCCGAGCGGATCGAGAGACAGTCTCGCGGGCTGGCGAATTCGACGCGCCGGGAGCGCGCGGCGATGCGTGCAAACATCGAAACGGATTCATGGATCCCACTCGACTCGATTGCGCGAAGTTTCGCAGGGCTCTCCAACGAACGTGCGCGCGACGCCTACTTGCAGTCCGTGATGACCGTTGGATTTATTCACTCTCGGACGACCGTTGACCAGCGACGTCATATGCTGGAAATGGTCGGGGACGGCTTCTCCATCGACCAGGCCCTGTACGAGATATTTGGTTTCGGGACCGACGGGCTCGATCTCGCCGTCCAAGAGGAGATTCGCGAAGAGTTTCCCGAATGGACGCTGCCCGCTCGGCCGGCTACTTCGCCGTGATCCGCCGATAGGTCACTCGATCACCGATCTGCCAGCCGTTCGCCGCCGAATAACCGGCGGGTACTTCGAGCACGGCGTCGGCCAGGACCGAGGGGCGAAGTGTTGGCCCGTTGCCACCCTTCTCGAACGGGACGGTGAGATCGAGGTCGACAATGCGGTCCTCGCGCAACCAGACGATGTCGATCGAGAAACGCATGCCCTTCATCCAGAAGGCGTAGAAGGCGGGCTCTTCGTACTCGAAATACATGCCGTGGTGCCAGGCCAGGGAATCGCGCTCCCCAAGGCCTTTCTCCTGTACGCGAGGCGTGTCGGCGACTTCGAGGGAGACGCGTTGGCCACGGATTTCGATCCAGGCGTCCGGGGTCGAAGGTTCACCGCCGTCGTGGGAGCAGGCCGTGGTGAGCAGTAGGAGTGAGAGCAGAACGGTTCGCGAAGTTCTCGAGACGGAGCGCGCTCGGGGTCGGCTCAAAGCGGGTGCCTTCGGCAATCGTCGCGAGCGGGTGGCCGCGCTCAAGACCCGGCGCCCGGCTCGTAGTATTCGAAGTCGACGAGGTTCTCTTCCATATACGTACGCAATCGTTTGACGAGCTTCGCCTCGAGTTGTCGCACGCGTTCGCGCGAGACTCCGAATGATTCGCCGAGTTCGGCCAACGTCTTTGGCTCGTCCGCGAGGATGCGCTGATTCAAGATGATCAGGTCGCGTTCGCCCAATGTCTCGGCGAAATCATCGACCTGCTGGCGAAAGACTTTGCGGAGCTCGTTCGATCCGACGGCGGCCTCTGAGCTGATCCCGGGTGCCGCCATGCGATCGCCGAAGGTCATCCCGTCGCCTTCGTCACTTCGCAGCGGCGCATCGAAGGAAAGATCGGGACGTGACAGACGCGCCTCCATATCGATCACATCGTCTTCGGTCACTTCGAGCCGCTCGGCCAGCAAGCGCGGCTCGACGTCGTAGCCCAATCGTTCGAGCTCGCGTTTTTCCTTGTTCAAGCGGAAGAAGAGTTTGCGGGAGGCGCGCGTGGTTCCGAGTCGTACGCTGCGCATATTGTCGAGGATATACTTGAGGATGTAGGCGCGAATCCAATAGACGGCGTAAGACGAGAGCTTGACGCCTTTGTAGGGATCGAAGCGTTGGACGGCCTCCATCAGGCCGACGTTGCCCTCTTGAATCAGATCGAGGGTGTTGGTCCAGGCGCGGCGGTATTCCATGGCGATCTTGACGACCAGCCGGAGATTCGAGACCACCAACATCTTGGCGGCTTCGACGTCGCCTTCCTCGCTCCATTGCACGGCGAATTCGTGTTCTTCTTCACGCGTGATCGGAGCGTGATGTCGAAGCTCGGACATATAGGCGGAGAGCGCGGTCCCCTGGGCGCGTCCCTCGGTCGTCGCGGGTATTTCGGGCCCCCGTCGCACGGGAACCGGGAGAACGTTGCCCTCGTCTTCGTGTGGAGGCGTTGTGTCGGAGGCTTCTTCGAGGTCCGCTTCGACATCGACATCGACATCCGCATCGAGACCAGGCTCAAGATCGACTTCGACGTCGATGGGCTCGATTGCGTCGTCTTCGGGCGGGTCGTCGGGTAGTTCGGGGCTCGGGTCCATGATTCCTATCGCCGTCCACGTTAGCAAAGCGGTGGCTCGCCCGGCGCGGTTGCCGAAAAGCAAAGCGCGCGGTCGCACCCGTTTTCACGAGCCGCGCCGCGCGCTAGCGAGAGTCCGGGTCAGGAAGCACGCGTGAGCGGTACCGCCGTCCTTCGGTCTCTCGTTGCTGTGTTCGGACCTACTGCTTCAGGGAACGGATGAAGGCGACCAGGTTGTTCAGGTCGGCATCGCTCAGCCCTGGGATCGGCGCCATCAGCGGCGAGCCGCCGTAGACCATTGCACCATTGGTGATGACTTCCTTGAGATCGGCGTCGCTTCCCTTGGTTCCGTCTTTGTCGGTGTCGAGGGCAAATTCGCCGACCGTGAAGTCACGGGGAGCCGGTTGACCAGAGGCCTTGAGGGCCAGGCCGGTCGGGCCATCGCCCTTGCCGGATTCACCGTGGCAGGACACGCAGAGTTCAAGAAATTTCGCCTTGCCCGCGGCCACATCGCCACCTGCGAAGGCGGTCGACGGAATAACACTTCCGAGAATCGCGACCGTTCCGATGATGAAGGCAGCGGTGATCAAATGGGTATTGAAGAATCGAGTCATGGTTTTTCCTCTCACGAGTTTATCGTTTGTTGCGGCGCGGCAGAGAATGGTTCCCGAATCCCCGGCCGTCGAGGGGTGCAACGGAAGGATGCGCTACAGCCCGGCTCGGGCCCGTACCCACTCCGTCAGCAGCCGCACGCCCACACCAGTCCCTCCGCCGACGTGCAGAGCAGTCTGGCCGGCCGTCATGCCGGTGCCGGCGATATCGAGATGAACCCAGGGCGTCTTGCCAACGAAGCCCCGCAGAAACGCGCCGGCGGTCGAAACCCCGGCAACGCGCCCACCCGAGTTCTTCCAATCCGCGACCTTGCTGCGCGTGGCCCGCTCATGCTCATCGAGTAGCGGCATCGGCCAAACGATTTCGTCTGTTTTCTCCCCCGCGCGTCGCAACTCGTCGAGCAGGTCCTGATCGTTGCCGAGTCCTGCCGTGGCCGCAGAGCCAAAGGCGACCATCGCTGCCCCGGTCAGCGTCGCCACATCGATCATGGCATCGGGACGGTAGGTATCCGTCGCGTAGTGCAGGGCGTCCGCCAGGACGAGTCGACCTTCGGCGTCGGTGTTGACGATTTCGACCGTCTGTCCCGACGCGGTTTCGATGATGTCACTGGGTCGATAGGCGCCGGCACTGGGCATATTCTCGGCCGCCGCGATCACGCCGACCACATGGATCGGTAGATCGAGCAGCGCGATTGCGCGCATCGCACCAAAGACGGTCGCCGCTCCGGACATGTCGTGCTTCATCTCGAGCATGCCCGCCGCGGTCTTGAGCGAGAGCCCGCCGGAGTCGAAGGTGATGCCCTTTCCAATCAAGGCCAGGGTTCCCGCGCTCTTGCGTTTGGCGGTCGCGCCGTGCTCCAGGGTGATCATTCGGGGTGGGCGGTCGCTGCCCTGACCGACGGCGAGGATGGCGCCAAAGCGGCGCTTCTCGAGCTCGGGAACTGCCATGACCTTGCATTTCAGTCCGACCGCACGGGCCATGCGTCGCGAGGCGGCGGCGAGGGACTCCGGATAGATCACGTTGGGGGGCTCGTTCGAAAGATCCCGGGCCATCCGTTGGCTCTCCGCGATCAAGGCCGCGTCTTTCACGCCGCGGCGGATACTCGCGAGGGATTTCAGCTTTCGTGCGTAGACGATTTGAAGCGTCGGGGTCTTCTTCGACTTTCGACCGGCAGCCTGGTAGCGGTCGAATCGGTAGGCACCGAGCAGGGCGCCCTGGGCCAGCAGCGGCGCCGAGCGCTCAGGAGAGAGCCCTGCGCCGTGGGGGACGACGACGGCCAGGCGTCCAAAATTCGTGTGCAGGGTCTCTCGACCGATTCGCCCGCCGAGTTGGCGCAGTCCGTCGGCCGTGATCGCCTCGGCTTCACCTTGACCAAGCAGGATACAGCGCACGAGGTCGCCACCGCGGGGACCGTAGATCACGAGCCTTTCGCCTGCGGTGGCCCGGAAATCGCCGGCCGCCAGGGCGTCGGAGATGCGGCCGCCCAGACGTTTGTCGATGGTCGATAGGCCCTGGGGCAGTCGGTCCGGGGTCTCACCGCGGCGTGCGATCGGGATGATCACGCTCTCCGCTTTGATTCCGTCGAGGTCGCCCGCGTTAATTTGAACTCGCATGGTCATGGAACTCCTTCTCCGATAGATTCCCGCGCACTGCAAACCGTTTTGTGGTGTCCCGTCACGGGCACCGGCCCTCTCCGAAGCGCCAATCGGGGCGGGCCGCCGGGACGAGTAACCGGGGCGAACCGTCCTTGCGAATCGAAGCAACGCTTCGCGCACTACGTGTTTGTTGTGTTTGTTGTGTTTGTAGTGTCTGTTGTATTTCTCGTGTTTATCGCGCTTTTTGCCTTTCGCACGGTTCACACAGTTCGGAACAGTCCGGCACTGTGTAACGCACGATGTCACACACACCATGTCCGCGCGATCTGCGTCGGACGATCGATTGGCGAAGGGGGGAACGCCGTGAGCTTCGACCTGATCAGCCTGATTCTTCAGGCAGGTCTCATCGTCAAGCTCGTCTTGATTGTGTTGTTCGTATTTTCCGCCACTTCGCTGGGCATCATTGTCACGAAGTGGTGGGAGCTACGCGCCGCGGATCAGGATAGCGAGGCCTTTCTCGAGGTCTATCAGCGAGACGGATTCAGCGAGGTCTACGATGCCGCTCGTCATCTCGATCGGAGTCCATTGGCCATCGTATTCTTGACGACCGGGCAGTCCTTGCAGGAGGCGCGGGAGCGAAACGCCACGGATAGTGCGCAAAAGAGCGTGATTACCCAGCTCGAACGATCGATTTCCTGGGGCGCGAGTCGCCAGGTGCGGCGACTCGAACGGGGCATGCCCTTTCTTGCGACGACCGGCAGTACGGCCCCCTTCATCGGGCTTTTCGGAACGGTGATCGGCATCATCGCTGCATTTCAAAGCATCGGCGAAGCTGGGCAGGCGTCGCTGGCCGTCGTCGGACCCGGGATCGCAGAGGCGTTGGTCGCAACCGCCGTCGGTCTGCTGGCCGCCATTCCAGCGACCGTGGCCTACAACGCTTTCAGTGGGCGCATCGACGGGATCGTCCAGATGCTCGAGCGCTTTGCGGAACAATTTGAAGATGATCTGGGTCGGATCGTTCAGGGTGAGACGATGCCTTCCGTCGGTCAGTCGACGGGTGATGGCCTCGTCCGCGTCGAGGATCGGTAGCACCCGATGGCCGTTCAGTTGTCGAGATCGCGCGGGCGCCGGGGAAACGGCGACATCAATGTGACGCCCTTCGTGGACGTCGTGTTAGTTCTGCTGATCATCTTCATGGTGACTGCCCCGCTCATGCTGCAGGGCATGGACGTCAATCTGCCGAAGACGACGACGCAACCGATTCGCATGCCGAACGCGCCGCTCGTGCTGACGGTCACCAAGGACGGCGAATACTCACTCGCTCGAAAAACCATTCCCGCCAAGGAATTGCAGAAGAAGCTCGAAGCCGTATTCGAGGCACGTGGCTCGAAAGAGGTCTTCTTGCGGGCGGATGAAGCGGCGCCCTATGGCGTTGTCGTGAAGGCGATGTCGGCTGCCCGAAAGGCGGGAGCCACTCGGCTCGGCATTGTCACCGAGGAAGAACATTGACCGCCGAGCTCATCGGCTGGCGGGACGAGGATCTCCTCGACCATCGCCGGCGGATGCGCAACGCGATGTTGGTTTCTCTCGCGATTCACGGTCTGGTCGTCGCACTCTTCGCCGCGACGCCTGGAAGCCAGTTGGCGCCACTGCCCGCGGTCCTCGCCGTCGAACTCGTCGCGGCGGCGCCCGCGGCAGCACCGCGTGCAAAGCCCGCTCCCGCACCCCCCAAAGCCGCTGAACCCGCACCGCCGCCCCCTGCGCCCGAACCACCGCCGGAACCTGCGCCCCCGGTCGCGAAGGCGCCGGTCCAGGTCCTTTCCGAGGAAGCGCCCGGTCGAATCCGCAAGGTCAAGCCGAAGCCGGCACCCAAACCGGTCGTGCGTCGCCCCGTCCGGGAGAAGGAACTCAGTTTCGAAGATGCGATGGCTGCCCTCAACGATGAACTCGGCGTGGACGAGACCGCGGATCTCTTGAAACCGGCTGCCAAGCCCACGGAAAACGAAGACTCGAATGCGCAAGCGCCCACCGATGATCTACGAGCGAGGCCGGGCGCTGAGATTTCGCCGGAACAGGCGGCCTGGAATCTCCGGGTCCAACGTCGAATCCAGAGCAGATGGGTCATGCCATCGGGTGACCGCGGTCGCGGTCTGGCGACGAGCCTTAAACTCAATGTGGCCGTTACGGGCAAGCTGATCGGCAAGCCTGTCGTTTACCGATCCTCCGGCGATCCGTATTTTGATGATAATGCTGTGCGCGCACTGCTGAAGGCTGCCCCCCTGCCTCCAGTTGCGGAACCCGGAATCAGGATTTTCATTTTCAGGTCGGAGGCAAATTGAGTTTGATGGGGCAGTCGAGCAGATGTTGTACGGAAACGGTGTGGATGTTGTGCGTCGCGATGACGGTGATGGCGGTGACTCTTGCACCGGTCGAGCCGGCGAGGGCGCAGGGGCTCGAGAACGAGCGTGGCCCGCTGCCGACACTCGAGATTACACCGGGGGCGGTGAAGGCCTTTCGCACGGCCGTGTTGCGCTTTCGAACGGTCGGGAAGCCGGTCGGCGAAGAGCGAATCGCGACCTTGCGTGAGGAGATCGAGCGCAGCCTGACCTTCTCGAGCATCGTTCTTCCCCTCGAGCACGATGCCTATCTCGCCTCGGACGAGAGTGCTCCGTTCGAAGGAGAGGGCGGGCTCGACTGCGATTCCTGGAAGCAAAGTGGAGCGGATGCCCTGCTCGAAGGTGAATTGCGCCGCGAAGAAGGCCGCTTGCGAGCGGACCTTCGCGTTTGGGACATTGCGCGCTGTCAGCAGTTCAAGACGGGCCGATTGACGGCGGATCGCGACGACCTCGCCCAGCTCGGTCGGATCATCGCGGACGAAGCGGTCGAAGCCTTGACGGGAATCCGGGGCGTGGCCGCAACCGAGATCGCCTTCATCTCGGATCGAACCGGTCGCCGCGAACTCTACGTGACCGCCGCCGACGGTCGCGGCCAACGTCCGGCGACAAACAGTCCAGCCCTCAAAATGGCGCCGGAATGGGTGCCGGACGGCCGCGCAATTCTCTACGTCGCCTATGTGGGAATCCAGCCGGGATTCTTCCTGACATCACGTAGTCCGGACATCACGCCGGGGCCGATCCTGCGCCATGTGATGAAGGGGCTGCCCAAGTATCGGGGACGATTCGATCCGACCGGTGAAGAACTCGCAATGGTGACGAGCGTCGACGGTGCCGCGGAGATCTTTCGCGTCAAGCGCAAGGGAAATGGAACGCGTCGGCTCACGAACCATCCGGCCATCGACATTTCGCCGTCCTGGTCCCCGGACGGACGTGAAATCGCCTTTGTATCGGATCGCAGCGGATCCCCTCAGATCTACCTGATGGATCGCGATGGCGGGAATCTTCGACGACTCACGTTTACGGGTTCCTACAACGTCTCGCCGGCCTGGTCTCCGGATGGGCGCTGGATCGCCTACGAAACACGCGTGCGGGGGCAATTCGACATCTGGCTCATCGATCCGTCCGGACAGATCAATTTCCCGATCGTCCAACACCCACGCAGCGACGAGGCCCCGAGCTGGTCTCCGGACTCGCGAAAGATCGTCTTCAGCTCCCGGCGGAGGGGGCGCTACGACCTTTATGTGATGGATTGGAACGGTGAGAACCTACTGCGGTTGACGTCACGGTCAGGCGCCAACATCCAGCCGGCGTGGGGCCCGCGCGCCCGCTAAACGCCTGCTAGAATGCGCCGCCCGCAAAATGGCTCGGCCGGCGCTCCGGGGGGAAACGAAGGCATGCAGAACTTGAAAGCGAAATCCGACGGGAAGTCGCAAAACACGCTCACGGCGCGCAACCTCGGCACTTCCGGGTCCCGCCCGAGGGCCGTTGTCCGTTCGCTCGGCGTTTTGATCAGCTCGACTTTCCTGCTTCTCCTTCCGGTCGCTTGTGTGACCACGGGCGATTTTCTGCGCCTGCAGGAGAAGGTCGCCGAACACCATATGTCCAACCGGGATGAACCAGATCCCTTCGCGCGCATCGCCAAACTCTCCGCCGACGTCGACGCATTGCGTCAAGAGATTCGCGATCTACAAGGCCAGGTCGAAGTGGCACGCAAGGAATCCGCCGACGCCCTCGACGAAGTCCATCGCACGCGGGTTGCGGTCGCACAGGGCGCGACCGCCGCTGGCGCGAGTGGGGCGGGGAATTCCGGAACCGCCGGGGCGGACGAAGCCGGCCAGACCGCTGTCGTAGGGGGAGCTGGATTGGCCACGGATGCAGGCGCGGCTGCGACGAAGCCCGACGAGGAATTGGCCGGTTATCAGGCGGCCCTCGATGCCTGGCGGACCGATCAATACGGCGAGTGCATCGAGCGATTTACGGGATTTTTGCAGGCCTATCCGACGTCTGGCTACGCGGACGATGCCGCCTATTGGTTGGCGGATTGCACGTACAAGAACGGCGAGTTCAAACGAGCGGTGGTTCGCTTCAATGCCGTCGTGAGCGTCTATCCCGAGAGCCCGAAAGCACCGGATGCCCTCTACCGCCAGGGTGAATCCCTGCTCAAGCTGGGTCCGAAATTCCACGAAGCGGCGCGAACCGTCTTCAGGCGCGTGCAAAAGGATTACCCCGACTCTGAGCGGTCGGTCGAGGCAGCACAACAGTTGGAGCGACTCGGGTCGGCCTGAGTTTCGACCGGATCCGGTTCGGCCGACATTCACGAAGAGACCTACCCATTCAAGAGATCTACCAAGAGATGGAGCAGTACGTTGAAAAAGCGCGACATGACCAAATTCAAGAAGCTTCTCGAAGCGCAGCGCGACGAGCTGATGGGCAACGCCCTGAAGACGCTGTCCGGAGATATCCATCTCGATCCCGATGACTTTCCCGATGAGATCGATGCGGCGTCTTCGGAGATGAACCTGGCTTTCCAAGGGCGTCTTCGGGAACGTGAGCGCGGTTTGATCGGGAAGATCGAACAGGCGCTGCAGAAGATCGAAGATGGCGTCTACGGTGAATGCGAGAGCTGTGGCGAGGCGATTTCGCCGAAGCGTATCGCGGCCCGGCCGGTGGCCGAGCTCTGCATTGACTGCAAGGGCGAGCAGGAGGCGCTCGAGCGCCGAAACGCGTGATGCCTTTGCCTGACGGCGGGATGGTAATGCCCGAATCGCCCCTCGTACTCGGCATCGAGAGTTCCTGCGACGAGATGGCCGCCGCCGTGCTCCGTGGGGATCGCGAGATCCTCTCGAATGTCGTCCACAGTCAGACTGTGGTGCACGCGCCCTATGGCGGCGTCGTGCCGGAGCTCGCTTCACGGGATCATGTGCGGGTTGTTTCGGAGGTGGTCGAGGCGGCGCTGGCCGAGGCTGGGCTCGCCGGGCGAGATCTCGATGGCGTGGCCATGACGGCGGGTCCCGGGCTGGTGGGTTCGCTGCTCGTCGGACTCTCCTTTGGCAAGGCCTTTGCCTACGCACAGGGCCTTCCCTTTGTCGGCGTTCATCATCTGGTTGGACATCTGGTCGCCGCCGAAGTGGGAGGCGGCGGTGCGGGGGATGAGGCCGGCAATCTTGCACCGCCCTACGTCGGGCTCGTCGTTTCTGGTGGGCATACGGCGCTCTATCGCGTGAGCACGCAGGGTCGGCCGGCCGTGTTAGGCGAGACGCGGGACGATGCGGCCGGTGAAGCCTTTGACAAGGTCGCCAAGCTGCTTGGCCTGGCTTTCCCGGGTGGTCCAGCGATTTCAAAATTGGCCGAGCAGGGCGATCCGCGGGCGGTCGATTTTCCGCGTCCGATGAGCAAGCGCCCGGGTCTTGATTTTTCCTACAGCGGTCTCAAAACAGCGGTTTCGGTCGAACTGGCTCGCCGCGGCGGGTTAGAAGCCCTCGCAGATGGGGAGTGCGCCGATCTGGCAGCATCCTTCGAGGCGGCGGTCGTCGACAGCCTGGTCGGGCGTTGTCGCCGGGCGATGAAGCAAGAAGACGCGAATCGGATTGCCGTCGTGGGCGGCGTGGCTGCGAATGCACGACTTCGCCGGGAGATGAGAGCCGCTGGCGAGAACGATGGCTTCCAGGCGATTTTTCCGCCCATGAACCTGTGCACGGATAACGCCGTGATGATCGCGGCCGCCGGAAGTCGCTTGCTTTCGCGCGGGGTGCGGGACGATCTCTCGCTCGAGGCGTTTTCGCGCGTGCCACTTGGCGCGACGCCCTGGCGTGACCAGGGGGCGCCCGACTCCCAGACGCCCAGCGACTCGGGAAGCTGATGCGTCGGCGCCTGACGAGCCAACGCTGATGGGCCAGAGCGGATGAATCTCTCTCGCCTGCGTGCACTGCTCGACGAATATGGTCTGCGCCTATCGCGTGAACTCGGACAGAATTTTTTGGTCGATACCGATCTGGCCAATGAGCTGGCACGCAAGGCCGGGGCGAGCGCCGGGGACTTGATCTTCGAGGTCGGGACCGGGCTCGGCGTGCTGACGCGGGCGCTGGCAGCCCGCGCAGACCGGGTGCGCACGGTCGAGATCGATTCGGGACTCGTGCGCGTCCTCGAGGCGGAGTCCCTGCTTCCGGACAATGTCGAGTTGATTCATGGAGACGCCCTCGAGGTCGATTGGCGGGGTTTCCTCGAGGAAGCCAATCAGCCCGTCCGGATGATCGCCAATCTTCCCTATTCGGTCGCGACGCCGCTGCTGCGAAGACTGCTCGATCTTTGTGATGGGCTCGAGGATTGGTCCGTGATGCTCCAGAGCGAAGTGGCGGAGCGTCTCGTCGCGGATCCCGGGACCAAGGCCTATGGCTCCTTTACGGTGCTCCATCGCCTGGTGGCCGACGTCGATACGATCGCGAAAGTTTCGCCGAGTCACTTCTTTCCTCGACCCAAGGTGGACTCGAGCTTCGTGCGAATCTGGCCGCGCGCGAATCGGGCGCTTGGCGAGGGTGAGCTCGTGCGGGTCGAGCGAGTGGTGCGTGCCGCGTTTACGCAGCGCCGAAAGCGCGTGGCGAACGGGCTCGGTCGGCTCGCCGAGAAGCGCTGGCCGGAACTCGAAAAACCGGCCCGGCGCGACCGGCTGGAGGCTTTGCTCGGCACGGTCGGGATCGATGCCGGATTGCGACCGGAACGAATCGAGCCGGCAGCCTGGCTGGCGCTGTCACGGGCATTCGATCGCGATGCCTGAGCACGGGATGGACGAGACGCGATTGCTCGAAGCATTGCTCGAGCTCGCCGATCGCAGCGAACTCGAGGTCAGGGTGCTGTCCCCCTCTTCGACGGCGGCGGACTACGCGCCGACCTCGAGCGCGACCTGCCGCGTCGGCGAGCGGATCTGGGTCGTCCTGGCGCCCGACGACCCCGCTCTTCATCAAGCAGAAGTCCTGGCGGGATCGCTTTGCCGCTATCGATCCGAATTCCTCGAGGAACAATTCATTGCCCCCGGGGTGAGGGAATTCCTGGATCGGATGCGTCACTGAAAGGTCGATCTCGTTGACCCACTAGAACGTTGAACCTAAAATCAACGCGTGTAAGAGGGGTACCGCAAGTTGCGGACTCCATCCTAAACCGCCCGGGCAATCCCATCCCGGAAATCAGAGAGCGTTCCTCAGATCACCCGAATCGCTTGGATCCTGGCTAGCCGGGACCGAGACCGGGGTGTGGGTAGGCACGACGTACTCGTCTTCCGAAATCTCCGAACCATTCCCGAGGAAGCGCCGAAGCCGGTGCCGATCGGAATGCTCGGCGAATCGGAACGAGGCGACTGGAAGGCGAGCCCGGTCCCCGGCGCCGCCATCCAGGCCGATCCCCGCCATCGGATGATTCCGAGAGGCGTTTTTTCCTTTCCAGGACGAATAGGGCGAATTGGTGTGAATCGGACCTTGGGTCCGCGCAGCATCAACCGGGATTGCGTGAGATTCGGAGGCAGCCCCCATGTCCACGGTCACGACGGCTTCGGCCACCCGCGAACACCGAGTAACGATCCGCTCCCTGGCCACGCGCAAGCGCAAGGCCGAACCCTTTACGATGCTGACAGCGTACGATTTTACCTTCGCGCGCATCTTCGACGAGGCCGGCATAGACGTCCTGCTCGTTGGCGATTCCCTCGGCAACGTGGTTCAGGGCCATGACACGACCTTGCCAGTGACCTTGGATGAGGTCGTCTATCACACGCGGCTGGTTGCCCGAGGCGTCCGGCGCGCGCTGATCGTTGGCGATATGCCCTTCGGTTCTTATCAGGTGGGCCCTGAAGACGCCGTGCGAAGCGCGATTCGCCTGGTGAAGGACGGCGGCGCGCATGCCGTGAAACTCGAAGGCGGCGTCGACGTCGCGGACGCCGTTCGGCGCATCGTGTCCGCGCAGATCCCGGTCATGGGCCATGTCGGCCTGACGCCGCAATCCGTCAATCGCATGGGCGGCTATCGCGTACAGGGGCGTGGCGACGAAGGTCGCCAGCGTGTCATGGACGATGCGGTCGCACTCGAAGAGGCTGGAGTCTTTGCGATCGTGCTCGAAGGCATTCCCGAGGAACTCGGTCGCGAGATCACGCAACGCGTGAGCGTCCCGACCATCGGCATCGGCGCGGGCGTACATTGCGATGCGCAGGTTCTCGTGATGCACGACCTGCTCGGGCTGAACGACTGGACGCCTTCCTTCGTGAAGCAATTCGCGGATCTCGGCGCTCAGACTTCGAAGGCCGCTCGTGCCTATATCGATGAAGTGACGAATCGAAAATTCCCCAGCGAGGATCACGTCTACCGTTAGGCGGATGCGTTCCCTTTCGGAATCGTGATAATTGTCATGAAGATCATCGAATCAAGAGCTGAGCTCCAGGCCTGGTCCGACGGGCAGCGAGCCGCCGGCCGTCGTGTCGGCCTCGTCCCCACGATGGGCGCCCTGCACGCAGGCCATCTCTCGCTCGTCGAAGAGGCTCGCCAACGCGCCGATCTCGTGGTCGTTTCGATTTTCGTGAATCCGACGCAATTCAATGACCCCAGCGACTTCGAGGGCTATCCGCGGGTGATGGAGGCCGATCTCGAAGCCTGCCGAGGAGCAGGCGTGGACGTCGTTTGGACGCCGACCGCCGAGGAACTCTATCCGGAAGGCGCGGCGACCTGGGTCGATGTCGAAGGTCTGACGGAGCCGTTATGCGGGTCGAATCGTCCGGGTCATTTTCGAGGTGTGACGACGGTCGTGACGAAGCTCTTCCTGGCCGCCCGCCCCCATGTCGCCGTTTTTGGCGAGAAGGACTATCAGCAGCTTGCCGTGATTCGGCGGATGGCTGAGGACCTCGGTTTCGGGATAGAGATTCTCGGGGGGCAGACCGTTCGGGAGCACGATGGTCTGGCTTTGTCGAGTCGCAATGTGCGACTTGGCCCAAAGGCGCGAAAGCAAGCGCGAAAGATCTCGCAATGTCTGACGCTCGTCGAATCGATGATCGCGGGGGGCGAGCGTTCTCGGGCGATGATCCTCGAAGCCGCACGCAAGAAGTTGGCCGAAGCGACCCAGGCGCGAATCGACTACGCCGATTTGCGAGATCCGGAGAGCCTCGAATTGGCGCCCGACACACTCGACGGCTCCGTCTTGTTCGCGATCGCCCTGCAATTTCAGCCGGACCCCGATGGCGAGGGCGCCGAAGTTCGATTGATCGACAACCGCTTGATCCAGTTGGTCGTTTCTGCCTGAGACGATCGTTATGGCAACGACTTCCATCCGATGGCCCAATCGAAAGTGGCGATCGGCTTTAGCGAGGAGAGGGAAATGATTCGAAAGCTACTCAAGTCGAAGATTCATCGCGCGACAGTGACCGAAGCGAATGTCGAGTACGAGGGTTCGGTGACCATCGATCAAAATCTCCTGGACGCTGCGGACATGCTGGCCTACGAGCAGGTTGATATCTGGAATTGCACGAACGGCAATCGTCTTTCGACCTATGTCATCGAAGGCGAGCGGGGTGAAGGGCAGATCTGCATCAACGGGGCGGCCGCGCATCTGATGAAGCCTGGGGATCTCGTGATCATTGCGAGTTGGGCGGATGTGGAGGATTCGCAGGCGCGGACATTCGAGGCGAAGCGGGTGTTTGTGGATCGTGAGAATCGGATTCGCGAGGACTGACGGGCCGGCTTGGTTGTGCAGAAGAGACGAGGGCGGCGCGATGCGGCGCGGTCTTTTGTGAATGGCTCGGCCGGCAGAGTGCGGTCCGTGGCCGCACATTGTGCGCACGTCTTTGGTTCCACCTTCTGGATAGATTGGCTGCGGGCCTGCGCTTGACTTCACAAAAGGCCACACCGCATCGCGCCGCCCTCTCGGGTTTGGCCAAAGAGCGGGGACCCGGGCTTTGGCCGCGGGAGTTCAGGACCGGTCGCTATGTGGCGTGTCGAATGCCTGATCGGCTGGCTTTTCAGCCCAGGGCTTCGGGGCGGTGCATCGGTGTTCGAATAGAAGTGGGACCGCTTTGGGTGGTTGGCTGGTAGGCTCTTGGGATGGCGAAGGGTGGCAAGAAGAAGGCGGCGGTTTTTGATCCGGATGAGAAGCGGGTCGTGGCGACGAATCGGCGGGCGCGATTCGACTATGAGATCGTGGATACCTGGGAGGCTGGGATCGCGCTGATGGGTCCGGAGGTGAAGAGCCTTCGGGACGGTCGCGCGAATCTAGGCGATGCCTTTGCGACGGTGCATCGCGGTGAGGCGTGGCTCGAAAAGTTGCATATCTCGCCCTACGAGCCCGCGACGCGCGCCAATCCGAGCGATCCGCAGCGGCGCCGAAAACTCCTGCTTCACCGACGCGAGATCGAGCGTCTCGACGGGCGAATCTCCGAGAAGGGGCTGACGCTCGTTCCCCTTACAGTCTATTTCGTGCGGGGTCGCGCCAAGGTCGAGCTGGCTTTGGCGCGAGGTAAGCATCGCCACGACAAGCGCGAGACGATTCGGCGGCGAGAGCAGGACCGCGAGACCCAGCGAGCGATGCGTCGGCATCATCGCTAGGGAGCCGAGGAGCGAGGACCCAAAGTCGAAGGATGGAGGAACCATGAGTTACGAGCTGCGCCCCTTGTCCCTGGCCGAAATTCTCGATGCTGGTTTTCGCCTGGTTCAGACCGAATGGAAGACGCTGGTCGGGTTGGCCGCGATCATGCAGATCCCGCTGGTTGCGATCGCTGGGTTTGCTCCGTGGATCTTTGATCCCTTGGCGGCGGAACGGTTCGTGCCGGATCAGGACACTTCGCCCGAGGTCCTGATGGAAATGATGGCTGGCTTCGGGTCGATGGGGCTCGTCTATGTGCTCCTCTATCCCTTCATTGCGGCGGCCGTGACGGCTTCAGTCGGCAATTTCTATCTCGGCCGACGTTTTTCATTGGCCGAGGCGGCGCGTGTCGGCGTGCGTTCAATGTTTCGACTGCTCGGGTCCTACCTCGTCTGGGTGATCGCCTATCTGGGTGTAATGCTCGTCGTCGGTGTTTTGACCGTGATGGCCTTCGCTGCGGGGGGTGCCGCGATTGGCGGGCTGATCGAAGAGGCGGGTGTGATCGGTACGGTCGTCGCAGCGCTGCTTGGGACCGGTGTCGCAGTCGTCGCCATCTATTGGATACTCTTTGCGACCTTTGTTAGTTCCCTCTTGCCCGCGGTCGCAGTGCTCGAATCGCGAGGCCTCTTCAGGACGGTCGAACGGGCGTTCTCATTGGGCGGGACTTCGAAGGGGCGATTGATCGGCATCGTTTTTACGACGGGTGCGATCGTTGGGTTGCCGGTTGTCGGTGCTCAAATGCTGATCGGCGTGATTCCGGTTCTGGGCCTGCTGGTCTGGGCTGCTTTTCAGGCCATCGGTTTCGCGTTCACGACCGCGGTCGCCGTCGTACTCTATTTCGACCTGCGTTGTCGCGCTGAGAATTATGACCTCGAACTCCTTGCGCAGCAGGTCGAGGCGGGCCCCGGTCTTGGCCACGGATGAACAAGTCCGGGAAGCAGCGAATGAAATCCTCTCCGGTCGCGAGTTCACACGCTGGAACACGGACTACGAGGCCTGGCTGACCTTTCTCGAGGGATTGGCTGATTTCGTTCCGGATTGGCTGATCGAAGCGGTCGTCTGGATCGGGGAGGTGATCGAGGCCGTCTTTGATTGGCTCGGGGACTTCCTCGCGTTCTTTGGTGTTTTCGGAGATGCACGCGCAGGGATCGGGTGGCTTGCGGTCTGTGTTCTGGCGGCTGCCCTCATCGTGTTGGGGTGGCACTGGCGCCAGCGAGCAACAGTCGAGGCACGGTCGTCCGCACAGCGCCGGCGCCCAGGGCGAGACCATGCGGAGGCCGTAAAATCGGCACGCGCCCTGGCACGCTCGGGCCACTATCTCGCGGCCGCGCACCGCGTGCAACTCGCCACCCTCGCTTTGTTGATCGAATTCGATTGGCTCGAATTGGCTCGCTCTGATCCGAATCGAACGCTTCGCGATCGCGTGAGGGATTCGAATCTCCCAAAGGCCGAAGCGCTCCGATTGATCGAACTCGTCGACCGCCTCGAAAAGCTTTGGTTCAGCGAAAGGCACGATGACCCCACGCTCTTCGAGGATTGGCTCACGCTGGACGAGCGAATCGTGCAAGTCGCCGCGGGGAGAACGGCGTGACGCAGCAGCGAATCTGGTTCGCTTTCGCGGTGATCGCCGGGATCGGTTTCGGGGTGCAGGTTTCGATGCCCGCGGATCTGAGCGATTGGCCGGAGACGACCTTCGACACGGCACCCCGCGGCCACGCTGGTGTCTTCGCGTTGCTCGAGCGCTTCGACGCCACGCCGGGACGATGGCTTTCCGGGGTGACGAAGCCCGCGGCCACGGACACGATCTGGTGGATTGCTCCCCAGAGCGCTTGTGAGGCAGTGCCCGCGGACGAATCCTCGGAATCTCGGCCGGCGGATGCGGAACAGGTGGCCGAAACGGGAAAGGCGACGCTGCCGACCGCCTTCGAAATCAGCGCTCGGCCCTGGATCGAGGCCGGGGGCACCGCGGTCGTCTGGCTCCCACACCCGCCTTTGCCGAGCAGCTCGTCCTCGCCGACAACGGACGAACCCGAGCAGGGCGTCGACGACGAGCAAGCGGCGCAAGCGGGTCAACTCGAGGCTGGCGAGTTGGAGGTCGAAGAGGGGGCGGCTGAAGACGACGCGCTCGCCGTTCGCGAACAGTGGGAGGAGGAGTTCGACCGCACGCGAGCGGAGACGCGTGAAGGGATCGCGCGGGATTGTGACGCGATTTTCGGGATTGAACTCCCAGAGCGAAAGCTCGCCGGGCTCGAAGGCGGGCTGCCGCCCGAGGAAGGGCGTTATTCGCCGATCGTCTTCAGCGTCGGACGGGCGACAGAGCGCCGCGAAGATTTTGACTACGACCGGACGCGAATCCTGCCCGGCCAGACCCTGGCCTTCTTCCAGTCGTCGCAAGCTCTTCCGAGGGGTGTAGAGGTCGAGCCGGAGGTCAAGGTTGATGAACCGGTCAGCGAGAGCGACTCGGCAGGCTGGAACCCGCTCTGGGTCGAGGCGAATGAGGCAAAGCCCCTCGCGCTCGAACGAAAGGTGGGCGAGGGCCGTTTGATCGTGATCGCGGACGCCCGCATTCTCTCGAACGATCGCCTCGGTCATGTCGACTCCGCGCCCTTCGTCTTCGATTGGGTCCGCGATTACGGCCAACCCTGGATCGATGAGCATGCGCACGGCGTCGTGCCAGAAACCGGGACCTTTCGCTACCTCGCGGGGTCGCCTGCGTGGGCGGCGGGGCTGGGTCTCATGGTCCTGGGTCTGCTCGTCGTCTGGCGGGGTAACGCCTGGCCGACGCGTCACGTTTCCGAATTCGACCCGGACTCGCCGACCCTCTCGACCTTCGTGGACTCGGTCGCCCGACTCTATTCGGGAACCCGGGACCACGCGCAGGTCTTCGATCGCTATCGTTTGCTATGCCTCGATCGGATTCGCAGAGCCTTGGGGCTTTCTCCGGGAACAGAGGTTGAAGTGATTGTGGCGAGTTTGCGAGCACGCACCGGAAGTTGGCCGGATCTCGAGGAAGCCGGCTTGCGACACTTTCTGATCAAGCAGCCTTCAATTTCCAGCGCAGCGGATCTGGCACGGAATGTCGCCCGCCTGGATGAGTTGGTTCGAGTTTTGCGTGATCATGATAAGCGGACGGCCGCGGCCGCGGACCCGGCCGAAACCAAGCGACAACAACCAGGACCGAAGGGGATTTCGTGAGCGAAACCGAATCGACGGACGCCATGTTCGTGGCCGAGCGCTACGAGGTGCTTCGGGGTGCAGTCGGAAAGATCGTGATTGGTCAGGACGATGCGTTGCGACAGATTTTTGTGACGTTGTTGGTCGGCGGACATAGCCTGATCGAGGGGGTGCCTGGCGTCGCCAAGACCCTGCTAGTGCGAACGCTGGCCGGAGCGGTTGCCCTCGAATTTGGTCGGATTCAGTTCACGCCCGATCTGATGCCGAGCGATATCCTGGGCACCTCGATTCTCGACGCGACCCGCGCGGATTTTCGTTTTCGCGAGGGGCCGATCTTCAGCGAGTTGATCCTTGCCGACGAGATCAACCGGGCTCCGGCCAAGACGCAGTCGGCGCTGCTCGAAGCGATGCAAGAGCAGACGATCACCGTCGATGGCGTGCGGCATCCGCTGAGTCAATTCTTCACTGTCTTTGCGACGCAGAACCCTGTCGATCAGGAAGGAACCTATCCGCTGCCCGAGGCGGAGCTCGATCGTTTTCTCTTCAAGATCCTGGTCGACTATCCAAGCGAAGAGGACGAGCGCGAATTGCTCCGGCGCCATCACGACGAAAGCCTTTCGCCGACTGCGCTGGCACCGGTGCTCGACCCCGAGACGATCAAGCGAGCGCGCGGCATCGTTCGGGCGGTCACCGTCAGCGAGGAGATTCTCAACTACGTAGGCGAGCTGATTCGTTCGACGCGCAGCGATTTTCAATACGCCCTCGGTGCCTCGCCGCGCGCGGGGTTGTTGCTCCTGCGCGCCGCCAAGGCGGAGGCTGTGCTCGATGGACGAGGATTCGTGTTGCCCGAGGACGTCCAAACCATGTGGGCGCCTGCGCTGCGCCATCGCATCATGCTCGATCCTGGGCTCGAGGTAGAGGGACAGACCGCCGATAGCGCCCTCGAACGAACCCTGCGCGGGATCACGGTTCCGCGTTGAGAGGCACGAAGACAAGGCGTGCGTCAAACCGTGTGAGTAGACTACGGCGGGCCGAATGAACTTCTCCCCGGACCGGACCTTGCTGACCTATGCCTTTGCCTGGTTCGTGTTGGGGCTTCTCTCGGTACCGATTTCCGTGCTGCGCGTCTTCGTGCCGATTGCCGGCGTGTTGTTGTTGGCGGCGGTTCTGGCCGATTTATTCCTGGCGTTGCGCGAGCCGGCATTGCAGATCACGCGGATTTTTCCGGAACAGGGTGCACGCGAACGAGCGGAAGAGATCACGCTTCGGGTCGCCAACCCGTTGCCACGGGCGATCGTGATCGACCTTCATGAATCCATTCCGCAAGATCTGATTGTTGCGGAGCCGGCCTGGTCGGCGCTTCGGGTCGACGCCGGTGGTGCTCGCGCGCTGACCTACACGATCGAGCCGAGGGTGCGTGGTCGACGCGAATGGGGGCGGGCCGCCGCGCTCGTCAAGTCGCCCCTGGGCTTGTTGCGTCGACGCGCGTTCGGCCCGCCGGGCGACTCGATCCTCGTGCAACCCGAGACGCGTCGTTATTTGCGCTCCGAGGCGCTCGATCCGAAGCGCGTACTCGCATCGCTGGGCGTTCGGCCCAAGCGAAAGCGCGGTGACGGACTCGAGTTCGAAAGTCTTCGCGAATATGTCATCGGGGATGAACCACGGCGGATCGATTGGCGGGCGACCGCTCGCCGGGGGCGTCCGATCGTGCGGACACATCGCCACGAGGAGAGCCGGACCATTCTCCTGGTCCTCGATCGAAGTCGCTTGATGGGCACCCGGGCGCCCCATGACCCCAATGCTCTGGCGGATCCGTCGGGTTTTGCGCCGACGAAATTGGATCATGCGATCGACGCGACGTTGGCGCTTGCCTTTGCCAGTCTGGCAGCCGGCGATCGGGTTGGGCTGATGCTCTTTGATCGCGCCGTCGTTCAGCTCGTGAGCCCAGTCGTCCATCGCGCCAGCCTGGGCCGATTCGTCGACGCGCTTTCCGCGGTGCAAACGGTTCCCTTCGAAGCCGACTATCGCCGCGTCACCCGTGACATGCTCAGGCTCCACCGCAAGCGAGCCATGGTCATCGTCTTGACGGATTTCATGGAGGTCGATCGGGACGAACTGATTCGCCCGATGGCGCTGATGGCGCGACATCACGAGGTGATCTTCGTTGCGCTGCGCGAGCCGATCCTCGAGCAACTCGAAGAACATCGACCCGATGGTCGAGGGAGCGAGGCGGCCTCGCTCGAGATCTATCGCCGAATCGTACTGGCCGATCTCTTGCGCGAACGCGAGGGGCGGCTCGTCACCTTGCGCCGTCAGGGGATTTCTGTGCTCGACGTGCCGCCGAGCGAAGCCACCGCCTCGGCGCTCAACCGCTATCTGGAACTTCGCTACAGCACAGCCTGATTCATCGCGTGCGGGGAGTGATCGCGAATCAGGCTCTCGAATCGCTTTCTCCGATCAACCCATCGATCCAATCGATTTCTGCGGAATCGTGGTCGCCGCGCCCTCGGAGAAACAAGACGAAGGCGAAGAGGATAGCGGCGCCCACAGCAGCGACCGCGAAGCGTGGGGCGGTATCGAGCGCCGACTCACGTACGAAACTCTCGATCCAGGCCGCGACGAAAAAGAGCGGCACGCTGGTAATGAAAAGCGCAAGGGCGGTGGGTCCAGCGCGCCGCAGGGCCTCGCTCCGCGTTGACCGGCCCGGTGTGGCGACGGCGCGTCCCAGCACGAATCCGGCAGTGCAGCAGAGCGTGATCGCGGTCAATTCCGGAATGCCGTGAGGCAGGATCCAGGCGAGGAAAGTGATGGCCTGGTCGTCGCGCAAGAAGATTGCGCTGATCGTTCCAATCATGATGCCGTTGTAGAACTGGAGCAACACGGTGGGCAGGCCAAAGAGCAGGCCGGTGGCGAAGGCCATGATGCCGACCCGGGTATTGTTGGCGAAGAGATAGGAGCCGAAGATGGCGTTATGCGCGGCGGCCGTCGAATCGCGCGCCAGGAAGATCTCGCGCGCCTCGGCGGATCGATAGAGGACATCGATCTGCCCGGTGTCATAGCCGAGGCCGCCCGGCATCAGGGCGTAGAGCGCGGTCGGGTCGAGGAGCACGAGGAAATAGCCCACGATCGCGCCGGCCCCCATGATCGCCCAGGCGAGCAATTGCAATCGGCCGGTTCCCGAGAGCGCGGAGAGGAAGAGTTGTCCGATCGTGTGACGCTTATGGGGCCGCTGCCGGGCCGAGTAAAGGAAGCCGTGCGCTCGGACGCAGAGCGAATTGAGATGACCGATGCGATCCGAATCCCCGCCGCGATCCCGAAGCCTGGCCAGGCGTGCGGTCTGGCCACGGTAGAGGCGTGCCAGTTGTCGAAGGTCGTCGAAGGGCAGGGCGCGCAGGCGATGATTCTCGGCATCGTCGAGCAGGCGAGCGAGTTCTTCGGCTGCCGATTCAAGGCGGTCGAGCCGGCCGGTCGCGGCCGGTGCGGCTTCGGGCCCCGTCGTCTCGTGCCCTTGATCGGCGAGGCGCCCCGGTGTCGCCGCTTGGATCTCGCTCCCGGACATCTTTGCTCGGACCTCCAGCTGGGGGCGCTGGAATGCGACCCCAAAATCAACCAACCATGCTGCCGTTGAAGAGACTAAGGTAGGGCGCATGAGCGACGCAGGCATTCGACCGCTCGGCCCCATCGAAGAACTCGATACGCCCGAACGGGTCCGGCTCGATCTCGAATTGGCCGGACCGATGAGCCGCGCCTTTGCGTTCAGCATCGACTGGGGGTTGATCCTGATCTTGATGCTGGCGGGCCTGCTCGTGTTGGTGGCCGGTTCGCAGCAGATTCTCGATTGGCTTTCGCAATTCTCCTTGATCGAGGATGCCTTCACGAGGCTCTCTGAATGGATCGCGGATCCCGAGGGCGTTGACCCGGATGAAATGTTGCGGGGCTTGGCGCTCAGCATCGCGATCTGGATGATTCTCGATCTGATCCTGACGACGTGTTATTTCCTGTTCTTCGAAACGCTCCTTCGCGGGCGGACGCCGGGCAAGATGCTCACGCGCTTGCGGGTGGTTTCCACGGACGGTCGCGTGATCGGATGGCGTCAGTCCCTGCTTCGCAACCTCTTGCGGATGGTCGATTATCTGCCTGCCGGTTATCTGGTGGGTGTCGTGGCGATGGTGGCTTCGCCGAGGGTCCAGCGGCTCGGCGATCTCGTCGCCGGGACGATCGTAGTCCGGGAACGCCAGGCCTTCGATCTGGCCGGGGACCTGGATGCGGTCGTGGCACCGGATATCGAGGCGGGGTTCCGCTTCACTCGCGATGAACTCGTGGCGGTCGGCGAGGTCGAACGGCGATTGATCCGCCGCACCCTGCGTCGGGCGGAGTCGCTGCCGAAGAGTGAGGCGCGACCGATCGTAGAACGAACCACCCAGGCGATTACCCGACGGATCTCGCGGTCGGGTCCCGTCGCGCCCACGCAGCAGCGGGATTTCCTGCTCGCGCTGCTGCGAGCGTCTGAGCGGCTGCTCTAGGGCGCCCGACTGGGACGTCCTGAATCGCACCCAGCGTCGGTTCGATCAAAGATCACCCGTTGTTGCCTCCATTTTGCGCCGGATTTGCCGATACGGAAGGCGAGTCGCTTCGCCTGGACCGGCGAAACGAGGTTGCACGCTTGTTCGAGGAGGCAGATTGGCGGACCAGGGGACGATTCAGGCGCCGGGATCCGGGCCGGGAAACAAAGTCATCGTGACGACGCTGCTCGCCTCGCTCGCCGTTCGCGGGCAGATGGCCGCGCACGCTCGCGCCCTGCGCGCATTGGGATTGGCCGATTCCGGGTTGGCGAACGCGCCGGCCTGGCTGTCGGACGATGCGCTCCGGGACATGCTCGTCGCTGGCGAAGTCACAGCCTCGCTCGCGCGCTCGGTAGGCCATCGACTCGTCTCAGCCGATATCGCAGGGATCGCCCTCTACCGACTCGGACTCGCCACACCCGAGAAGGCCTACCGTCGGGTCCAGGCGTTGCTGCCAAGGGAAAGTCAGGCGGCGGTTTGGCGCATCGACGCAATCGAAAGCGGGTCGGCCAGGCTCTGCTTCCACGAGCCCGATCACGAGGGCGACGCCAGCAGTCATGCTCCGCCGGGATCGGGCAATGCTCGCGGCGGTGCCGCTTTGTGTGCCCTGCGCCGGGGGATGCTCGAAACGATTCCCTGCCTCTACGGCCTGCTCCCGGCACGCGTTGTCGAATCGACCTGTCGCGCGCGGGGGGCGGATGCTTGTCGTTACGAAATTGTCTGGCAGAATTCGCTGCGAACCGGATTGCTCGCGGGATCGGCGATTGGATTGGGTTCGGGGTTCGCGGGCATCGGATTCTTGGCCCTGCTCGCCCCTGGGATTCTCTCGGTCTCCGCGGCAGTAGCCATCGCCCTCCTGTTCACCGTGTTAGGCGCGTCGCTCGGCGGCGGCCTGGATCTCTCTCGCCAGCTCGAAGCGGTCGCGGGGGGGCGCCGCGGTCATCTGGCGCTCTTTGATCAGGTCGATGATGCGTTGGCTTCGAAACTCGACGCCCTGGCACGGGCGGACGCGAAGCTCGAGGGTGATGATTTCGCCTATCGAGGGGATCGCTCGCGCGCTGGGTCGGGAAATGAGTCGGCCGAGGCTGTCGCCGACGCTTCGGCGCTGCTTTGTGCGGCGGAGAAGATTCACGGACTGGCCGGGGATCTCGAATGTCGCTTCGAGGAAGCCGGGGAGTCAGCCGATGCGTCCCGGGATCTGTTGCGTGAAATCAGGGATAGCGCCGAAGAGCTCGTCGATGGATTGTCGCCCGACGGCCTGCGCCCCCGGAAGGCGGTCGATCTCGTGACCTTGTTGGAACGGGCGATCGCCACTTCGCGCCCATCTCTGCCTAACGCGACGCGCATCGAGTTCGCCCACGACGAGCAACGCCACCTGGTCGAATGCGAGCCGGTGCAAATCGAACAGGTTGTCGTTCAACTCTTGCGCAACGCAGCGTCGGCTTCTCATGGCTTGAGCGAATCTCCCTTGATCAAGGTCAGCCTCGCTCGCGTACCACAGGGCATCGAGTTTGCGGTCGAGGATCGCGGCGTCGGAATCGACCCGGTCGAGATCGACGAGGTCTTCGATCCATTCTTTGGCGAGTCCGTGGCCGGTGTCGATGGTGGTTTCGGACTGCCGATCTGTTTGCGCATCGTCGAACGTCATGGCGGCGAGTTGCGAATCGAAGTGGAAGACCGATCGGGGACACGCGTTTCCGTCTTCTTGCCCGAGCAGCAGGTCTCCCGATCATGACGAGACCGCGACCCCGTTCTAGAAAGGGAAGTCGAAAAATGAAAAGAGCCATTTCGTTGCCGTCGTCGTTGATTTTCTTCGGTTTTCTGAGTCTGTCGGTCCTGGCCTGCGCCAAGTCGCCGGAGGAGGAACCGCTACCGGTGCATCCCTTCCCGCGCTGGGTGGAAGAGTTGGAATCCGGCCGGACGCGCGCCGAAGACATTCGAATGCGCTTCGGCGAACCGACGAAAATCGAACAGGATCCGCGCGGTGAGAAGACCTGGCGCTACGTGTTTCACGAAATCGCCTGGCCTGCGAAGGATCCGATGCGTCCTGTCGTGGCCGCCGATGGGACGATTCAGGAGAGAGAACGCTCGGCTTTTGGTCGCTTCGTGGATTGGCTCGGCGGCGTAACGTATTGGGTCGACAGGGCAATGTACTTCCCGCCGCTGCAGGATCGGGCCGCGCGCACACGGCGATTGCCCGCGACCGTCCATCAGCTCGAAGTCGTCTTCGACCCGGACGGGACACTTCGTCGCTACCGATATCGCTCGCAATCCGGCTATGCCAATGTTGCCTTGATCCACTGAGGTTCAACTCTTTTCGCCGCAGACGGGGCCCTTTCACGGCGCTATGGTTTCGGCATGGCTTCGACCTTTACCGGTCGAGCCGTCCACCTCGATCCCACCGCTTGCGAAGCGAAGGAGCCCCCAATGAAGGCAGCTGTTCTCACCGAATTGAATAAAGACCTCGAAATCCGCGACGACGTCGAATTGATCGGCATGGGTCCGCGAGATGTTCGCGTGAAGATCGTTTCCAGTGGCGTTTGTCATTCTGATGTCTCGGTCCAGAACGGTACGATCCCGTCGGCGACCCCCGTCGTGCTTGGCCATGAAGGCGCCGGCATCGTGCAAGAAGTGGGCGAGGCGGTTTCGACGGTGGCGGTTGGCGATCACGTCATCCTCTCGTTCATTCCCGCATGCAGCGTGTGTACTCCCTGCCTGCGACGGCAATCCTATCTCTGTGATGAGACCGGCCCGCAGTCGATGGCGGCGCATTTCCAGATCGGCGGTAATCCGGCGACGGGAATGACCGGTCTGGGCACTTTCGCCGAAGAGTTGATCGTCGGCGAGCCGGGTGTCGTCAAGATTGATTCCGATGTTCCCCTCGATATCGCCGCGTTGATCGGTTGTGGTGTGACGACGGGTGTTGGCGCGGCGATCAACAGCGCGGGCGTGACGCCGGGTTCTTCGGTCGTGATCCTGGGTTGTGGCGGCGTCGGCATCTCGGCGATTCAGGGCGCGCGTATCGCCGGTGCATCGGCGATCCTCGCGGTCGATACGGTCGAGAGCAAGCTCGAGCAGGCCAAACATTTCGGTGCCACGCATGTTACGACGCCGGAGGGTTTCGAAGATGCGAAGAATGCGATCACGGGCGGTGAGGGATTCGATTTTGCCCTCGAGTGCATCGGCAATCCCAAGACGATTCGCGCTACCTACGACGCGGCCCGCCGCGGCGGAACGGCGGTGATCGTTGGCGTCGGTCGGATCGAAGAAACCTTGCAGTTCAGCGCCTTCGAGTTCTTCTACGGAGACAAGACGTTGCGCGGATCGCTCTATGGAAGTTCAAACGTTCGGACCTTCATGCCTGAGCTGCTTCGCCTCTGGAGGGCCGACAAGCTCGACCTCGAGAGCATGATCACGCGACGCATCAAGCTCGACGAAGTCAACGAAGCCTTCCGCGCCATGCAGGCGGGTGAAGTGATTCGGACGGTGATCGACTTTTAACCGAGAAGAAGGGAACGAGTTCGGGACACCCGGAGCGTACGGTCTCGATCGCTTTGGTGGTGGCCCGATTCGGGTGCGGATTCGATCGCTTTGATCGGACTGAGTCGTGAACAGGGGCGGAAGCTCGTCGTCTGCGCGGGCTGGGTCGCTTTAATTCCGCGCTGAGTGGAGCGCTTTGATCGGGCTGGGGCTGAGGGCGATTTTTGGATCGTTCTTGGCCCAGGGTTCGCCGCCGATTTCGACCTGAGTGGCGAATAAGAGCCATAGGGCGAGCAGGATCCAGGTGACGATTCCGGTGCGGGCCACGGTTCTCCTCCGGGTGTGTACGGAGTAGTACGCGGTCGCCGGCGATCGGTTTCAGCTTTCGGCGTTCCAATCTACGAAAATCGGTGATGACCAGGCGCGGGGCTCATGGTCGGCGAGGCAGTTGTCCTGGCCCGAAGTGTCGTCGCAAAGGGTCGCCTTGATACAGCTTCCTTCGACGTCGCGTTCGCAACGAATGCCCCCGGCGTTGATCCCCGGCTTGACTGCTTCCATCGCTCGCACGTAGTAGACGGTATCTCGGCCGAAGCGCGCGTAGTCGGGGTCCTCGAATGTGACCGAGCATCCTTCCGGGCTGCCGTCGCATTCGAAAGATCGCCACGGGTCTTCGATCAAGGGCGCGATCGGCTCGTTCGGCGTGTTCTGGGGGCGGATGCGCACGATTTCGATGCGTGTGATCGGTCGTCGCGTGGCCGAGGGGTTATAACATTCGCCACGGCAGATGTTGTCGAGACGTTCGGCGCCGAGCGCCGTCGCCGCATAGTCCGGGCAGCCGGGCGCTTGCTCGAAGGAGCCGACGGCTCGAACCTGAAAGATCGGATTTGTATTCATCGACGCTTCGCTGCCCATCGGGACCGGCCGGCCGCGCAGATTGGGCGAGTTCAAGAGGTCGAACCAGAGCAGGATGCGGGGACCGCTCGTGCCGTAGACCTCCCGGCGCTTGAGGGAATCCCAGATCGATTCACGCCTGCGGTCCTCGGAATGCGCAGCGACGAGTCCGCCGGTCATGAAAAAAGAGGCTTGCCGCTCCATTTCCATCAGCGCGAAGCCGCGCAGATCGCTCGTTTCGGGATCCCAGGCACGCGATTCCGAAGCGGGCTCGGTCTTGGCTGGAAGGATCGCCGCCATGATCGGATTGTCGATCTCGTCGCTGCCGGTTCTCGACTCGGTAAATCCGGTTCGATGAACTTCCTTGTAGCCGGTGCCGGGTCGTGCGAAATGATTGTCGCTCGAGGCCATGAAGCCGAAGCGGAAGCGTCTCGGCTCGCCGGTCGGTGTGTCGAAATTCGAGAGCGCCATCACGTATTGTGCAGAACCCATCGGTCTGTAGTTGAAGGCCGGCTGATCGCAGTCGCGACATTGTCCCGAGTCGAGCCACTCGACGGCCTCCGTTCCGGGCGCCGTGAGGTGTCCCCCCTGTCGGGCGTTGGCGGCATTGCGGCGCGCCACGACTGCGCGCGATTCACAGGTCGGGGCGGACTCGCCGTCGTCGAGACAACGACGCTCGATGATCTGTCCCGCCCGCCAGCATGACGGCAGATAATTCGCGGTCGGTTCCGGGCAGACCAGATTGTCGTCCTCGTCGACGAGGACGGCGCGATAGTCGCTGTATTCATCCGAACTGCCGTGGCCCGAATAGATCTCGAAAAGGGTCTGTCGGTTTTCGTCGTGCAGCGGCCCACGCAATTGCTTGGCCCAATCCGATCCCGGTGGCGTATAGAAGCCCCAGGTCGTTCCGTGTGGAATCACGATCGATTCGACGTCCCAATCGTCGAGCTTGTCGAAGAGTAGATCCGGCGAGTCGACCATCTCCATGCAATCCGCGGGAAGCTGGCGAACGGGAACACCGAGGGGGCAGACTTCGAGCACCTTTTGCTCGGCATAGTAGGCGGCCAGGGAGTTCAGGCGCGGACCACCGAGCGCGTGGAGGAAAATGCCGGCGCCGATCCCACCGAAGGCGTTGCCGCCCATGATCCGATTGCGCGTTGCGAGGGAACCGATCGGCCGGGTCGGAATCGCGCCGTCCTCGAGATCACGCAGGACAACGTTCTTGTGGCCGAAATGCGTCTTTGGGGTCGCCCCTACATTCGTCCACTCCCAGCCGAGGAAGGCCACGGTATCGGGTTCAGCGCTCTCGCCCGAGACTTCGTTGCAAGCGCGGATCGTATCGACGGTTTCGCGCCAATGACGCGGCGAGATGTTCTCGGCGTGGTCGTTGATCGACCAGAAGTCGAGGGCCGAACAGAAGCGCGCGAAATCGCAGGCGTCGGCGGGTGGATGGCTGCCTTCGCCACCCTGCAGAGGCAGGCTCAGCATGAAGGCGTCGAAGGAAAACGTCGTGTGGACATGGAGGTCGCCGAAGAGGATCTGCTTCGGACGGGAGACGAGGATTTCGTCCGCGGCTGCAGCAACATCCTGGCCACGGGCGCTGACGATTGCGGCGGGTCGCGCAGTGGACGTCACCAGGCCGGGCGCTTCGTGCTCACCGAGTCCGCCCTGACTAACGAATTTGAACCAGAAGCCGAGCAAGACGAGAACCAGGACGGCGACGAGTGTGACGATTCGGGCCAAGGGTGTACCTCCGAAGCCGGCGGATTGAACCGGGAAAATGACGGTATCACAGCGCCTGCGGGTGGTGGTCGCGCGATGTTTCAAAACGCATGGGTCGCGAATCCAGCATCGGTCGGTCTTGGCCCCACAGGGCGGCACGCGGTTGACCGAGCGGGTCCTTCGTTCGGGTCAAGTTTGTAAACGGATGCTCCGACGCTTGATAGGAGGAGTCTGCTTGTGCGTATCGTGACGAACCAGGGGTCGAATATTCATCCGGCGATGGCGGCCGAGTATGATCTGGTTCTTGCGGCGCAAGACATCGACGTCGATGGCGTTCGCTATGACGCGGGCGACGGCATCGATTTCGAGCAGATCGACCATTGGGTCAAGACCGCAAAACAGCATCCCAGCGTGCTCGGGAGTTCGGCCTCGCAGTTGGTTGGGCTCATGATCGAGGTGGCCAAGGTCGACCGTGAAATCCTCTTCGTGACGAGTTCCCGGAAGATCGTCGGGACCTACGATGCGGTGGTGAACGCGGCTCGAACGCTTCGTGAAGATCGACGCTATGCAGACCTCGACATTCGAGTCCTCGATTCGGGGGCGGCCGATGTGGGTTCCGCGCTCCCTGTTCTTTTTGCTGCGGAGTTGAATCGCGCGGGGGAGTCCTTCGATCGGGTCGAGGCACGGGTTGCGGATTTCTGTCGAGCCGGTCGCATGGCGGTCTATGTCGAGCATCTCGAAGGGCTCGTGAAGGGGGGGCGGGCGAGCTTTCTGCGAAGTTGGATGGCGAACATGCTCAATGTTCGACCGATTCTCGGCTTCGACGAAGGGGATCTGTGCGCGGCCGCCCGCGTGTCGACCAAGGACGATGTGATTGCCGCCTTGGCCGATCATCTCGGCGGGCAACTTCGCGGCGGCCCCGTGTGGGTCGGTGTCGCACACGGAAATGATCCGGAGCGCGGCGAAGCACTCGTGACTGCTTTGCGTGGGGCCTTCGAAGTGGAGTACGTCTACGCGGTTCCGGTCTCGCCGAGCATCTACCTGCACACCTCGGCCGGTTCGGTTTGCGCCGCAGTCTTCCCGGCACCCGTCGGTGTCAAGGCGCCGATCGATCTGCCAAGCGAATAGCGCGCAGGGGCTCCGCCGGATCGCGAAGCGCAGTCGAGGAAGCCGAGCCGGGCGAGACTCAGTCGACCTTCTGGCTCGCGCGCCATTTCCAGAAGGCGTAGCCGATTCCCAGTGGCCAGAAGACGATCAGTAGCATTACGAAAACGGGTACCGAGAAAGTCGACCTCGATGAATTTCGGGAACGAATGATCTCCGGATCCGTGTCGAGGGCGTCGATCAGCTCTGCCTTTTCTTCGATCAGCTTCTCAGCGCCCAGGAAGTCCCGGCAGTAGGGACAGCGCGCCGAGGCGATGTCACCGACTCGCACATTCACCGAGACTTTCGCGCCACACGCGTCGCATTCCTCAACGAGAATTCGCGCGGCACGGAGTCGGCCATCCTGAATCACGTCGGCTGCGCGATCCCAGACCAGGAATGCCCAACCGGAGTTGTTGAGATCGCGAATGGCGCGGTCGAGCGTCACCATCGTGAAATCGGAATCGCGCAAGAGATCCGAGGCGGGGAGCTCGACGTAGTCCTCGACCAGCTGATGCAGGGCCCAGGCCCTGTGTTCACGCTTTCGCAGCCGAGCGCCCGCCATCCAAAGGCCGATTGGTGCGGCCGGAAACAACGCGACGGCCGCGATCAGCTTTCGCCATTCGAGGTCGCCGTTCAAGGCGAAGGTGATTGCGAAGAGCGAGCCGAGTAGCCAGACACCCGCCAGAATCGACCCCGCGCGAATCAGCTGGTCGTCGATTTTCAGGAGATTCGGTTGGGGCATGAATGCGCCTCGTCTGGGCTTCCCGCAGATCGGTTTCGATACGCCTGCGACGCTCCTCCCATCGACGTGGATCGGAGGTGACTTGAGACGGGCCGCGCTCGGGAATTCCCAGGGATCACCCGCGTGCGTGCGGCTGCGGCGACAACCTCAAGCGAGCCAGCAGCCCGGTGAAATGACCGCTCCATTCCCTTCACCCCAAGGGGCCGGTTGCCGATTGAGAGAGTGTGAGTACATTCAATCTCGCGTGGGGGCGATTTGGCTTCGACGGGTTGAAGAAGTCGTACGTTGCGTGTCGAGGTCGTAGCCACCTCGTTAAACAGCTGCACATTATTGGTAATTTATATCTGCCGATGATAACTACGCACTCGCTGCCTAACTAACCCTTAGGAACTAGCGACATCCGTCCATGACGTCCTCTGATGGGTCGCGGATGCTATATCGAGGGCTGGCCTCCGAGCGCTGCTCGGCCGTATCCGGAGGCGAGATCACGTCGAGCTAGGGAATGCTTGCTCCGTCTCTGCAGCGGGCAAACCCGAAATCAAGCGGAGACTACACACGTAGACGCGTACGGTAGACGCAATGCGGACGCGGGTTCGATCCCCGCCGCCTCCACCACTTTCTTTTTTCCGCCGGCCGATTGGGGCCTGGCGGCGGCGTGTAGTGCGATTCGGTCGGCGAAGGGCTGGGTTTGGTATGTCGGAACGATGGACGGAAATCGCGAAGCGAATCGAAAGCCAACCTTGGAATCGCCCGGGTACTGACAAGACCTGGGTCTTGAACGCGATGTCGACCCATCTGCAGTTTAGAGAAGAGGTCCGCAAGGCGACGCGTGTCCGAACTCGTTAGTGGATTTGCACGCGCACTGGCTGCGTTAGGCGAGGCGGGTGTCGACTTCGTCGTTGTCGGTGTAGGTGGGATCAACTTCTACGCGCGTACACCCTCGGACGCGCTCGCGACACTCGATGTGGACGCGTTGTTGGCTCCGTCGGCCGAGAACCTTTTTAGGGCACTCTCTGTCTTGTCGGCTCTCGGATATGAGTTCGAGGCGGGAGGCGAACCATTCATTGACCTGGATGACAGGCACGTCCTTCGGCGAGTCCTGGAGAACGGAGCCTCCCTCAGCGCGATTCATCGAGATGCGGGTGAAATCGATCTCTTAACCTCGATTTCCGGATTCGAGTATGCGGACCTGGCCGCGGACGCCGCGACGTTCGAGGTCGCCGGCGCCTCGATTCAGGTGGGTCGGCTCGAGAAGCTTCTGCGATCCAAAGAAGCGAGTGGCCGTCCCAAGGACATCGAATTTCTGAAGGCCTTTCGGTCGCGATCCTTTGAGGACAAGGACTAGGCGGACGCGGGTTCGATCCCCGCCGCCCCACCACTTCATCCTTTTCCCGCACTGTCGCTGCGGGCGTCCAAGATCTGAGCCATTCGAGGTGGCGCTTCGATTCAGGCGCCTCGCGGTGTTGTCTTCAGGGGGCTCACCAGGAGCTTCGAAACCTGCGGAATGAGCCGATCCTGCTCCTGCGCGGGAAGCTCGGCGAGTGCCCAGATCAAGGCGTCGGCTGCGAAAGCGATCGCTTCTGCGTCGACGCTCTTCGAGGCGATTCCGGCATCCATCGCTGCCTGGAACACAGTGGCGGTGTACGCACGCGTCCAACGCGTCACGCGAGTGTGGAGTGGCCGGAGTGTTGGGTCTACGCGTACGGCTTCTCGCCAGGCCCGCCACATCCCCGCGTATGGCGTTTCCGCGACAAGCGAACGTCTCATGAGTTCTTCGGCTAACAAGAGCGCGTCGGAGTGTATGTCCACATCCTCGAGTCGTAGTGCGGAAAGCTGCTCCAGGTACTCGTTCATCAACACCAAGAGCAGCTGACGCTTCGACTTGAAATAGCGGTAGACGAGGCCGGGGCTTGCGCCAGCCCCCTCCGCGAGGTCTTCGATGCGGGTTCTCTCGTAGCCGCGCTCGGCGAAGAGCACGAGGCCGGCATCGAGGATCCGCCTCTGCCTTTCGTGGCCTCGTCCTTGCGTTGGTGCTTTCGGCAGGGTTTCCCCGTGCATGCAATTTGGTCGTGTGCTCCGCGTGGCCATGGAATTCGTTCCTTCCGCTGCTTGACAATTGGTAAAGGTAAATATAGTTTCACCTTTCGTTCTTCGCCAGCCCTGGTTAGGCGGGGGAGTTCGCGCCAGGGGCGCTGTCGATGGAATCGATCTTGATCGTTTTTGATCGGCGAGCGCAACGAGAGGAGAAACGTCATGACCATCTGCCGGCCAGGCAACAGCAATCCGTACTTCAAGGCTGGATCCGACTGCGAGAGGTCAGCATGAGCGATCTCTCCACACGCTCCTACTGGCTTGGTCTCGATGACTACACGCCGGGGCCACCACTTCGGGGGGATATCCAGGTCGACATTGCGATTGCCGGGGCGGGTTTCACCGGGCTATGGACGGCCTATCTGTTGCTTCAGCGCAATCCAGGCATTCGCCTGGCGATCCTTGATGCAAACGCCGTGGCCTATGGTGCTTCCGGTCGTAACGGCGGCTTTTCGATGACGCTCGTGCATCGTAGTTTATCGGATCTTGTCAAGCGATTCGGTGACGAGAGGGCGCGGGAAGTGTATCTGGCCGCCCATCGGGCCGTAGAGAATGTTTCCGAGACGGTGAAGCGGGAGTCCATCCAATGCGATCTCCAATCGAATGGTCTCGTGATCGTTTCGAACGCGCCGGCGCAAGACGCTCTCATTCAAGAAGAGGTTGAGACTGCGGCTCGTCTCGGATTCGAAAAAGACTTTGTGTTTCTGGACCGGGAGACAGCGCGGGACCAGGTCCACTCGGAACGAATCCGATGCGGCGTGCGTGAGGAAGCGTGCGCGCTGCTCAACCCGGCCAGGCTGGCTTGGGGGCTTGCGGAGTGTGTGCGTGCGCTCGGAGGGACGATCTTTGAGGGCACACGCGTGCTCGACTGGGAGGCGCGGGCGGGCGGCGTCGCCGTTCGGACACCGACCGGTACGATCATGGCGGGCCGAATGTTGGCCGCCGCAAACGCGTACGGGACCGGTTGGGCGGCAACGAAATCGTCAATCCTGCCCTTCTACACATATATTTGTCTGACGCGCCCGCTCACGGCGGAGGAATGGGAGCGAGTGGGTTGGGCCGGGCGTGAAGGGATGGAGGATCGGCGGGGATCACTTCACTACTTCCGCCCGACGATCGATGGTCGGATTCTCTGGGGTGGGCGAGATCCGGCCTTCCGCCCCGACGGCCCGAAGGCTGCGTATGACCGGGATGAGCGAATTTTCGGCCGCCTTCGCGAGAGCTTCGAGTGGTTCTTTCCTCAGCTTAGAGAAGTGCCCTTCGAGTACAGGTGGGGTGGGCCGATCGCCGTGAGTCCCGACTTCATCCCGTCTGTGGGTTGGTTGGATGGTCCTCGCCAGCGCGTTGCATACGCTCAGGGATATAGCGGCCATGGCGTCTCGATCACGAATCTTGCTGCACACGCGTTGACGGACCTCTTGACTGGTGCGCAGAGCGAGTGGACCGAGCTCGCCTTCGTCGGACGCAAGCCCCTTTCAATGGGGCCCGGTTTGATCCGCGACCCCCTCGTTCGCAGAGATATTCGTTCAATGATCAAAGCCGACGATCGGGGTACGAGTGCGAAGCTGCCGTGGCTGACGCGCGCAGTCAATCGGGTCCTTGGTTCGCGTTCACGTGCTTCTTGACGGGATTCCCCGGTCGTACAGCGACCCGCATGCACCACCGAACGCCCCATGAAAGGGACCTCGCAATGGACGAAAAACTGACTGCCCACATCATGCACGAAATCGAGGCGGGTACGGCCGCGATGATCGAGCCGCGCTATGCCGAGATCCCGACCTTTATGCGCAGGCCCTATCGGCCCGGCATGGAGGGCGTCGAAGTCGGGCTGATTGGAGTGCCCTTCGACCTGGGCGTCACGAACCGCGCAGGCGCACGCCACGGTCCGCGTGAGATTCGTAACCAATCGAGCTTGATGGGATTCATCCACCATCACAGCAAGATTCTGCCTTTCGATCTGTGCGCGGTGGCCGACCTCGGCGACGTGCGAATCGACAACCGGTACTCGCTCGAACGTGGCATCGAAGAGATCCACGGTTTTTTCGAGCGTGTCGTCGCGGCTGGTGTGACGCCGCTCAGCGCCGGGGGGGATCACTCGGTGACTTTCCCGATCCTTCAGGCGCTCGGTTCGAGAGAGCCCGTTGGCCTGATCCATATCGATGCTCATTGCGACACGATGGGCGAATTCCAAGGCAGCAAATTCCATCACGGCGGTCCGTTTCGAAACGCGGTGGAGGCAGGCGTTTTGGATCCGCGGCGCACCATCCAGATCGGTATTCGCGGCATGGCGGAGCCGATGTGGGACTTTTCGTATGAGTCGGGAATGCGGGTGGTCCACATCGAAGAATTTCACGAAATGGGACTCACTTCGGTCATCGAAGAGGCTCGAAGGGTCGTCGGAGACGGACCGACCTACATCAGCTTTGATGTTGATGGCCTTGACCCGGCCTACACGCCGGGAACGGGTACACCCGAAGTCGGAGGATTGACGACGATCGAGGGTCAAGCGCTCATCCGGGGGATGCGCGGGTTGGATCTGGTTGGAGGCGATGTCGTCGAAGTGGCTCCGCCGTTCGATCCTTCGGGTGTGACCGCATTGGTGGGCGCAACGATGATGTTCGAAATTCTATGCGTACTCGCGGAAAGCCATGCATTCCGACGAGACCATTCATCTCATGGCTAGTGATTTGCGTTGATGATCGCGATTTCGGCTGTTCGCGATGCGCGATGCGCGATGTGCGTTGCCAGTCCCAGCGATCGAGGAGAGGCAGAGAATGGGAAAATATCGTGTTGCCGTGGGAGAGATGCACCCCGAGCTTCGACCGCAAACCGAAGCGTGGGAGAATCTGTGTCGTGACATCGATCGCGCGAGTCCCGACCTCTTCGTTCTGAACGAGATTCCATTTGGACCGTGGATATCGGCGCGGCCGGACTTTGACGCCGAAGTCTGGAAATCATCCATCGAGGCACATGAGGAGGGTGTCGCTGCCCTGAGTGAACTCGGCGTTCCCTGGGTTCTGGGGAGCCGTTCGGTCGAAATCGGAGGACGTCGCTGCAATGAGGGCTTTGTATGGTCGCCTAGCGTGGGCGTGCAAGGCGTCCACACGAAACAGCACATTCCCGATGCCCCGGGCTACCGGGAGACAACGTGGTATGAGCCAGGAGAGCGCCATTTCAATATCGTTCAACTGGGGGAGGTTAGGGTCGGATTCCTCATCTGTACCGAGATCATGTTCAACGAACATGCTCGGCACTACGGCCGAATGGGAGCAGATCTGATTGTCGTGCCTCGGGCGATGCCGTTGGCTGCGACGCACCTCTTCGACGTTGCCCTGCAGATGTCAGCGGTCGCGTCGGGTTGTTATGTCGCTTCTTCGAATAGGGGTGGTATCGATTCGACAGGAGAAGCCTTTGAGGGAAGAGGGTGTGTCGTCGACCCTGGAGGACGAACGGTCATGCAGACATCGTCATTCAATCCGCTGGTCTGCTACGACATCGACACAGACTTCGTCCGGTGGAAGCAGTCGTTCTATCCGTGCGATGTAGCTGACTGAACGGCATGGCCGCGACGGGTATGGCGATCGGCTGGATGCGGGCTGCCGATTCGCCACGAAGAGTCCGATTGATTCGTACTGACGAACTTCCGGGTTTGTCAAGCCGGCCGCATGGTCGAGGCTACGGCAGAATCGTCGCCAGGGAGCTGCGCGCGACCGCTCGAGACGGGATACTCTGGGAATCACGAGCCACCGCGACCGGCTGCCCGACCGGTGCGCGACGCCCAAATGAAATGTTCGACTGAAACCGAAGGTCCGGTATGCGCCCGCAGCCTCTCGAAGAAGGAAGTACTCATGAGCGAAGCAACATCCCTCGAAGTGCCCGAGCCCGGTAGACAGGCGAACGTCGATCCAAATTCGATCCCACTCGAGGAGATCGATGTATCTGATATCGAACTCTGGACGTCCAACACGCACTGGGGATATTTCGAGCGTCTTCGCAAGGAAGCGCCTATCCATTACTGCGCCGAGAGTGCCTATGGCCCCTATTGGTCCGTCACTAAATTCGACGACATCGTCTACGTCGAAAAGAATCCCGAAATCTTTTCCTCTGAACCTAATGTCACGATCGTCGACCCGCCTCCGGACGCTCTGACGAAGGGCGCCGGGTTCATCTCAATGGATGGTTCCCGGCATGATGAACACCGCAAGGTCGTGCAGCCGGTCTCGTCTCCGCGCAATCTGAAACATCTCGAGCCCCTCGTGCGCGAGCGCGTGATCCAGATTCTCGACGGACTTCCCGTAGGCGAGACCTTCGACTGGGTCGATCGCGTGTCGATCGAACTCACGACGGGCATGTTGGCCACGATGTTCGATTTTCCCTGGGAGGATCGCCGCAAGCTGACCTTCTGGTCGGACATGATGACCTCGAGCCCCGCTCAGCTCGAAGCGATGGGAAAGACCCAGGATGATCGCCGGGCGGCGTTGCTCGAATGCCTCGACGTGTTCACGAAGTTGTGGGACGACCGTAAGGACAAGAAGTCCGACAAGCTTGACTTCGTGTCAGCGCTCGCCAACGCCGGCGCCACCCAGGACATCGACCCGACTACCTATCTGGGCACTTTGATCCTGTTGATCGTCGGGGGCAACGATACGACCCGGAACTCGATCTCTGGTGGTGTGCTCACCTTGAACGAGAATCCGACGGAATACGACAAGCTTCGCAACGATCCCAGCCTGATTCCGAATATGGTGAACGAGATCATCCGCTGGCAGACGCCGCTGGCCCATATGCGTCGGACGGCGACTCGGGACACCGAACTCGGTGGCCAGCAGATCAAGAAGGGCGATAAGGTTGTCATGTGGTACGTCTCGGCGAACCGCGACGAGACGGTGATCGACCGTGCAAACGAGTTCTTGATCGATCGCGAGAATTCGAAGCAGCATCTCTCCTTTGGCTGGGGCGTTCACTTCTGTATGGGAAGCCGCATGGCCGAGATGCAGCTGCGCGTCCTTTGGGAGGAATGCATCAAGCGATTTCGCGAGATCGAAGTCGTGGGCGACCCGGTCCGAATCCCGTCCAACTTCGTGAAGGGAATTGGCGAGCTGCCCGTGCGCGTACATCCCTGGTGAGCGAACCACACAGCGATTCGGGAGACCGCATAGCGGATGATCTGGGTTCGGCCGGTTCGCGCGAACGCGTTCGCGCCTCGGTTCTTCTCTCCTATTCGCCTCCAGTTGCCGCACTGTCCAGTCCGCTCTTTATCGTGCAGTTCTACTTCCTGAACTTCGCCACGGACGTGCTGCTGCTTGCGCCACTCTCGGTCGGACTTCTCTTCGCGGCGGGTCGGGTTTGGGATGCCATTTCCGACCCAATCGTGGGCACCTTGAGCGATCGGACGCGCACGCGCCTTGGGCGCCGTCGGCCGTGGATGTTGGCGGGGATTCCGTTGCTCATGTTGAGCTTCGTGATGATTTGGAGCCCGCCGGAGATGGGGCCGTTTGGGATGTACGCGTGGGTGACGGTCGCGCTCTTCTCGTTCTATACAGCCTATACGATGTATTCGGTTCCGCACGCGGCGCTCGGTGCGGAACTCACGACCGACTACCATGATCGAAATCGCGTCTTTGGAGCGAACTCGGCAGCGTTTACCTTCGGCATGCTCCTGTCATTCGGCGGAATGCAATACGTCATGAACGCGGAAGATTCACGCTTGGCCGCCTCGCATCTCTCGATCGCGGTCGCGGCGGTGCTTCCGTTCATTCTTCTGGTTCCACCCCTGCGGCTGCGGGAAAAAATGGAGTATCAGGGTCGCGGTGCGACGAGTTCGTTGGCCGCGATGCGCGACGTGCTTGCGAACCCGCATGCTCGTCTCTTGCTCACGGTCCAGTTCTGTCAACTTGCGGGCTCGGGCGTGTTAGGTCTGATGGCCCCTTACCTGATGCGCTACGTGGTCAAGCGACCGGATCTCGTCGGCGTGATGCCGGGAATCTTCGTGGTCTTTACGATTCTCTCCATCCCGATCTGGCTCCGGATTACACGGCGCGTCGGAAAGAAGAACGCTTGGCTTGCCGGCCTCTTCGGAAGTGGCCTCTCCTTCGGCTCGATCCTCATGGTCGGCGAGGGTGATCTCCTTCTATTGGGCGTTTTGCTTGGCTCGGCCGGGTTCTTCGTCGGTTGCGGCATGATGGTCGGAAATTCGATCCTGGCAGACGTGATCGACTGGGACGAGCTGCGTACTGGCGAGCGAAAGGAGGGCGCCTACTCCGCCGCATGGGGTTTCGCGATCAAGAGCGCGACCGCGATCGTCATCGTCCTGGTCAGCATTGCGTTGCAATTCTCGGATTTCAAAGCCAACGAGGAACAGACCGAGGGAACGCTCTGGATGTTGCGGCTTCTCAATGGGGGACTGCCGCTGGTCATGTACTCGGTCGCCGGCTTGCTCTTCATGCGCTTCAGCCTCAATGAAACCGAGCATGCTGAAGTGCGCGCCAAGCTCGACGACAGGGCTTCTGCCGCTCGATCTTCCTGAGAATGGCAGACGTATTGGTCGACAGCGGATGAGGCATCGAGTCCGCGCCTCTCCTCCGATGGTGCAAGGGCTCGACTTATGCTGCCACTACTTGCGCTGTGAGTAACGCCCATAGGCCGTTGCAAAGGGAGTGGCGGTGATGCCATGGGCGAGGATGCTGAGGAGGACGGTACAGGTGACCACCATCGCGATGGTGCCGCCGCCCGGCAGGTCGGAATTGACGACGATGATGGCGAAGACGACGCTGGCGAGACCGCGTGGACCGAACCATCCGATGAAGAGCTTGTCGATGCTTGATAGCTTCGAGCCGGTCAGCGAGAGATAGACCGGAGCCATTCGGATGAGCGTCAGGCTGAGTACGGCGTAGAGCAGGATCCGCCAACTGAAATGTCCGACTGCCTGGCCGATGACGGCGGAGCCGAAGATGACCCAGGTGATCAGGGCGAGTGTGTCGCCGGTCCCCTCTGCGGCCCGCAGGAAAGTCTTGTGGTGTCGTCGCTCGAGACTGCCAAAGAGCAAGCCCCCGGTAAAGGCGGCGATGAAGCCGCTTCCTCCCAAGAATTGAGCGGTCGAGAAGCACGCACACGCCAGCGCGACGACGGGAATCTGGATCCAGGTCGATGCGAGCCAGTGGCGGACCGACGCCAGCCGGATCAATTCGACAAGCATCGCGGTCAACAAGAGGCCGACGGACAGACCAATGCCGATCTGTTTGCCGATCAGGCCTAACGCGAATTTCCAGGTTGCCCCGTCGAAATCCAGGTTCAGGGCGAGCGTCAGGAAGAGAAAGAGGATCGGGACGCAGATGCCGTCGTTCAGGCCGCTTTCGACGTTGAGGCTTTGTCGCACATTGGATGGGACCGCCTCGTTGTTCACGACGGCCTTGCCGAGGGCGGCGTCGGTCGGTGCGAGCATCGTTGCCAGAAGTGCCAACTCGACCACGGTCATTTCGATCCCGAGCGCGTAGGCGGACAAGGTTCCCAGAACGATCGTCAAGGGCAGGCCAATCAGAAGGAGGCGCGCGGGCACCCCGGCAACTCGTTTCAACACCGCCAGGTCGGCTTCGGCCGCATCGGTGAAGAGAATCATCGCGAGCGCTAGTTCCGCCAGGAGCTTGAGCGTTTCCCGGTCCGTTTCGAATGAGAGCAGATCGAAGCCTTCGGAACCAATTAGTAGGCCGAAGACAGTGAATACCATTGGGCCGCTGACCCACGATCGCTCGACGCCTCCGGCGATCGTGCTGTAGACGACAATGAAGGCGGCCAGCAAGGCCAGGCTTTCATACACGGTCGACGATTCTCCATGGTGGCGCGATCAGGAGGCTGCCCGAGGCGTTCGATCGAGCACTTCGAAGGCGTCATGGCGAACATGGTTCTGGGCCATTTCCTGGCGCAAGAAGTCCTCGCTGATCTCACCATGCTCGATACATTCCCGCAGCATGGCGAAAAAGAACGCCTCTTGAGCGGGATCCGGATGGGCTTTGTACTGGCCGAGGAGGGCATAGTCTCCGAAGAGCTTGCGACGCGCGCGGCGGAAGACGCCAATCAATGGAAAGGCTCGAGTTCGGTCACCGGGGACGAAATCCACGGGCAAGCCGGTCTTCCAGGGTTGGGTCCAGCGCTTGGTGTTATGCAGCAGTCTGGTCTCGGGAGATAATTTGTCCATGTCATTCCACTCCGACTCGAGAACGCCGAGCGTGGTGCGATCCTCGAGTCGCAGACCGATCCAATCCATATAGTCGACTTCGCGGGTGAATAACTTGCCGAAGATCTCTTCCGGTCGCCAATGAAGGAGTTTTGCGCAGTCCAGTAGCATGACGCTGCTGGCCATGATTCCGGACTTTCCTTTCGAGCCCGTCTTTGGCCGCACGACGATCGCTTTACCCTTCATGTCTCGTTCGAGCAGCGCAGTGATGTCACCCAGGGCAAAGACGTCCGGGTCGATCACGACGGCCTTGCCCTCATACCCCATGAGTTGCGGTGGCATGAAACGAAGTGGTGTGAACGACTGCAAATCGTCCATGCGCCAGATTCGGGTGGCGCCATCGCGCAAATACGGCTGGCCTTCACGATCGGCCAGGAAGGAGTGGTCATCGGTCGTGATGAAGCGTACGTCAAACGCATCCGGCCGGCGGCTATTGCGGCGTAGCGTATAGCGCGAGACGTAGGCGCCCACCATTTGCCGCGAATTCGTATGAATGAAGGCCGTTCCGAGCATGTCTTCGCTCTCCTGAGATTGCGAATGTGCCGATCCATTGCGGGTTCGGCAAGTCCGTTCAATGATGCTCATCCGAAGGGCGACTTCGGCGAACCGGCCCCTCCCGATCCAAGCGGGTCATCGGTCGGCCCGGCCGCTTGAAAATCAGGAAAGAGTTCGACGACTTTCCGTGCTGCAACCAGGGCGTCGTCCGGTAATTTCTTGTCAGGCATGCGAAAGGGCTGTCCGGCAAAGACCGCGTGCCCTTCCCGTACCAAACGATCGTGGAGAATCCGGAAGTCTCGGCTATAGCGGGCGATTCCCACTCTAAAGGCGACGCGTGCTGCGGCACAACGGATCTTCGATTTCCAGTCGCCGCGGTTTGGATAGAAGAACCAGGTGAGCGCTCGTCGTCGGATCGATTCGAGCGGTCCCTTCCATCCGCCAGGCAAGGGGAGGATGGCGAGCGGACGACCGAGGTTAGCGACCTCCATCATCATCGAGGCGCTGTCGCCAGTCACCACAAAACCATCGGCCAATCCGAGCAGTCCGAAATAGGGATTCTTGCGGGTATCGTCGGGCAGCCAGCGAAATAGCGTTCCGCCCGGAGGGAGCCCGGCCTCGAGAATGTCGGTCAGACTGGATGGCGTGCGGCGGCTCGTCGTGACGAAGGCCGTACCACCTTGCGCGGTGACTTCTCGGGCGAGCTCCAGGATTCGCTGAATCACCGAGGCGTCGTACACGAAGGGACTCGTCGGCCCCCCGACCAGGATCGCGATCAACGGTCTAGGCAATTCCGCTAGCTCGGATCGCCATTCGTCGGCCGCCTCTTCGACCTTCTCCGAATCCACGCCTAATAACGGAAGGCCGATCTTGTATACGTTGTGAAGTGGCGGCAGCAGGATTTCCTCGCTTCCGATCACCATGGCCATTTTGTCGATGCTGCCCGATGGTTTTCCCAGCAGGACGATTTTCGTGCGACCGCCGGATTGCTCCTGAATCCAGAGTGCTGCGCTCGACGTGCGCCGCCCCATCGTGAGCAGGAGGTCGGGCCAAGGGGGCTCCAGCTTGTCGCAACGAGATAGATCGAGGTGGTCGAGGGTTGGCCTGACGCGGGGCTTCCCTAACAACCATTTTGATTTCATTCGAATATTGCGCGTTTCGCAGATCCAGGGCAGGGCGGTGGCGAGTGCGCGGATCTGGGAGTTGTCTCCGCCTTTCTCTGCAAGAAGTAGCCAGGAGCGAGGAGCCGACACGCTTGACTAACTGCCTGTCGACGCGAGGGGGCCGACGCTGCCCGACGGCCCGTAGCCGAACCGGGGAGAAAGGTGCTTGGCCACCAATTCGTCGAGTTCCGCGACCTGCTCTGGAGTGAAGTCACCGACATAGCCGCCAATCTTCGCGCGGCGAACCTTGAAGCTGTTGGGGTCGTTGACATTGCGCAGCGTCAGTCCCCCCTGTTTGAAATGCCCCTTGCTCTCGAGCGCGCGCAGGTGGTCGAAGGAGCCGAATTGCACCGCGTCCTCGATCTCCTCGTCACTGAATCGTTCGCCGACGGTGTCGAGGACCGCGCGGACGGTCTCGTGTGGTTGATTGCGCAGGTCTTCGTAGCGAATCGTGAGTGCGTTCGGATGGTCGTTGAGACGCCGTTCCCAGCCGTTCAGGAATTCGATGAGATGGAGCAGGCCGATCTCGCTGTTGCGTACGAATTCCCACATCCCGACCGTCTCGCGATCGACGGGATGACTGAGTTCAGCGTTGATCAATTCCTGTTTGTGGCGGGATTGGCGCTTGGTGAATTGGTGGTACCAGGAAACCGCGATGTCGCAGGGATGTCGCGCGAGAAAGACCACGGCCTTTTCGCTCATCTCGGCGTCACGACGAGCAGGCTCGAGGAGTTGCCCCACTGCCGCCTCGTAGCTGTAACAACCATTGCTCGCGGCGAGTCGCGGCACTTCGGGAACTGTGCGTGTGAATTCGTCGGTCTTGTGGATCAGCGTATCGGGGAATCCATGCCGCACCTGATACAAGCGCGAGATCATCACTTTGAGCCAGGTATTGCCACACTTCGGATGCGCGATGATCAGCAGATCCGCTCGCCGCGCTTTGGCGGCTTCGAGTCTGGCGAGCCCATGGAGGCGCGCTCGGACACGGAGTGAACGGGGCAGCGGTGCAGAGGCGCCAATGATCGCGGCTTTTTTTACCCAGTCACGCACGACGATTCCCCTTGCTTTTCTTCCGGCCGATAACCAAATCCAGGCGAAAGCAGGGCCTCTACGCGAGCATCGATCGCGGCGATCTGTTCGTCATCGAAATAGTCCCGGTAGCCGCCCACCTTGGCCCGACGCACCTTGTAGGATTCGCGGTTTCCACGACGGCCGGGCACGAGTCGACGACCGGACGCCTTCACGCTGCCCTGTTCTTCGAGTTTGCGCATATTCTCGAAGGCTGCGTAGTCGACGGCGTCCTGGATTCCCTTCTCGTCGGGTGAGGCTCCTAGACGAGTCAGGACCCGACGTAGGGCGTCGACCGGTTCCGCACGCATCGCTTCATAGCGGACGACTTCGACGGATTCGAGTGTCTCGCAAGCGGCCGCCCAGAGGTTGAGAAAGCCGATCACGCGATCGAGTCCCGCCTCCTGATTGGCCACGAAGTCCCAGATGCTCAGCGAGGACCCGTGCTCGGGATAGGCGTTCAGCTTCTTCTTGTGCGGACGCATTCGGTGTCGCCATTGAAAATATTGGGAGACGGCAACGTCCCGGGGGTCCCGTACGAGCAGCACGACCGGCCGGTCGCGAAAATCCTCGACGACCGAGTCGACATGGCCGGTGTAGTCCCTGAGATAGTTTCCGTGCGTGAAAAAAAGTCTCGGAATTTCCGCAACCATTCGGTGCAGGTTGTCGTACTCCAGGAATGCACCTTCGGGTAGTGCGTGTCGTTGCTGGTAGAAGCGGGAGATCATCAGCCGAAGCCAGGTCCGGCCGCTCTTGCCGTAGGAGACGATTGCAGCATCCGAGTTCTGGAGCAGCCTCGCTTCGCGCCAACCTCGCAGCCAGCGTTCGACACTCGTTCGTCTTGAGAACTGGAAGGGCTGAAAAATGCCGGCTGGTGGTAGTCCGGAGGCGGTTTCGGCACTAATCTTCATGCGGGAACTCTAGTGGAGATGCCGATTTTTGGTAGCACGCTGTACGCTTTCTCAAAGGATGATGATTCGCCGCAGCGACTCCAAGGCGCGGTGATTCCAAGCTTCCCGGTCAACCTGCTCGATCGCGAGGAACGGATCGGGGATAGCTCATTTTGGGAGCGACGATGTCGGAGATGCTCGACATAGATAATTTGCGAGGGGTGGAGTCTCATCGCGATCCTTTCAATTTCCTCGTCGTGCCCGGATTTCTAAAGCCCAACGCATTGGATGAGGTGGTCGCCGACTTCCCTGTGCTCACCGAGCCACGCAACCACAAGCTGGCCGGGCTCAAATATGGTCCGGGTTTCGCTCGCCTCCTCGAAGAACTCGGCGATCCCAGCTGGGTCTCCCTGGTGGGGGAGAAGCTAGGCGTCCCCGATCTCAGCAGTCTGCCCTGCAACATCACGGTCCGTGGCTTCTGCGAGGCCAGCGACGGACATATTCACACCGATCATTGGAGCAAGGTCGCGACGGTACTCGTCTATGCGAATCATGAATGGACGGCGAGTGGTGGATGTTTGCGAATCCTGCGCTCGGAATCTGATCTCGAGGACTTCGTCTGCGAAGTCGCACCGGATGGCGGCATGATGGTCGCCTTCGCTCGTAGCCCACGATCCTTTCACGGACATCATAAACATGTCGGGCGTCGCCGGGTCATTCAGGTCAGTTGGTTGCGTCCAAACGCCGTCGCTCAAGCCTGGCAGGGATTGGCGAGGCGCGGCACCCAACTCGCGAAACGACTCGGCCTTCATCCCAACGACTAGCGACGATCGCAGAACAGTTCGAGTCTAATCGGGAGCTTCGCGTGTTCAATACTGTCTACAAGAAAGCGAGCCGCTGGCTCGTCATGACGGCCTGTTTCTGGCTTTCCGAAGCGAAGAAGATCCAATTGGAGCGCTGGCTTCGGGGGCGCCACGAGAGCGCTCAGCTGCGCCGTTCGGACGTCGTTGTGGTGTCTTTCGGCAAGAGCGGGCGCACCTGGCTTCGCGTCTTGCTCGACCGCGTGCGTTTCAATTCCAGTCAGAGCGACGAGCGTCCACTGTCGAAGCTCAGGGATCTTATTCGTCGCGACGACGGATTGCCTCGGATTTTTTTCACACACGACAACTATATCAAGGACTACAGCGGCCACTTCGACTCAAAGGTGGACTTCTACGGGCGGCGAGTCGTGTTGCTCGTGCGAGATCCTCGCGACGTGACCGTCTCCCAATATTTCCAGTGGCAACACAGAATGAACCCGATGAAGACCCGGTTGAATCACTTTCCACCCAAGGGCACCGAAATCTCCGTTTATGACTTCGTGATGAATCCGGTCTACGGAATCGTTCGTTGCACGGATTTCATGAATCTCTGGGGACGTGAGGCCAAGCAGGTCCAGGATTTGTTGATCGTGCGCTACGAGGATATGCGTCGCGAGCCGGTCAAGGAGTTGACTCGTATTGCGGAATTTATCGGCGAGGACGCGAATCCGGAGTTCATCGAAGAGGCCGTTGAATTCGCCTCGGTCGCCAACATGCGCAAGATCGAGTCGAATAATCGTTTCGCTCTCGCTGGCAGCCGATTGAAGCCAGGGGACAAAAACAATCCGGATTCCTACAAAGTGCGCCGAGCCAAGATCGGGGGCTATCGAGACTATTTCGAGGACGACGAAATCGAGGAGATCGACCGCTATGTTGGCGAGCACCTCGCGTCCGAGTTCGGATACTGAGCCGACTCGCGCTTGCGTTGAATTTGGAGTTGATAGCCGAATGAATCTGTTAGGCGGGTCGCGGCGGTCAGTGTGCTTCATGCGGCGTTATTGACAGCCGAGACGATCTTGGTTCTCCGAGAATGACCTGATCGAGTTCGACATCGACTCTCAGCCAACCCTCGATGATCAGGAATCGCCAGGGAATTCCGCTGTCCGCTTCGATCGAGATCTCGGCACGAATGGGTGTTTCGTCGAGCTCCCCGGCGACCGGCCGAGCCAATATGCCATAGCGATTCATCATGAGACGCCCCGAGCGATTCGAGTCGACGCCATCCTCGATCATCCGGTAGTTGACCTTCTTGCGGCTACTTCCGAGATCGATGAACTCCACGCGGTAGAGCGTCTTGCCCGAAAAGAAACAGAAGCGGGCTTTCTCCGTCGACTCGTTGAGCAAATTTGAATCCGAACTGAGCAGATAGGCCATGGCGCCCGGGTCCGAGACCAGCCGACAATCATGCTGCTCCGGCAGCCAGGCGTGAAAAGATCGGCGACTCGCCGACCAGCGCTCTGCGGGTAACGAAAGCTCGCCGGAGCGGGGCTCCAGCCGCAAACGATCGACGCCACCCGGCCGGAAATCGAAGCGCTTGAAATCCGGCCGTCGGCCCAACGAGCGCTTCGTGAACTGGAACACCTCGCCGGTGGATCGATCAAAGAGGGCTCGAAGAAAGGTGGAACGATTCGCGAACACGAACGAATCGAAACGCGTGCGGAGTTCGGCGACGCCACGCGCCGCACCCGATGTGGGGGGCGAGTCGGCGTTCGGCGGCTGTGTCTTGATCTCGAGCTGCGCGCTCATGTTGCCGAGCCAATTCCTGCCGCGATAGCGAAGCGATCGCCAGATCGGGTCCGAGGCGTGATTGGGGGAGTTGGGTTGGATCGTGGGTTCGGCCTCGAGTCCTTCGGCTGCCTGGCTGGGCGCGCACAGCGCAAGCTGCCAGACGGCAACGAAGACGATGAGTCCGCGTTTCTTCAACATGTAGGGGGGCGCCTCTTCGAATGGTCGACCATGGGCGGCTCTTCTTGGTCGGAGCGTCGGCATCGATCACCCGAGTTCTTAGAGCCGGCGCCCGGTGCCTAGCACGCCAAGTCACTCGCCTTGCCGGATCCGTCACTGACGTTTCGTGTTCGCCGCGAAGATATGCCGATCGGTGTGCTGCCGCAAAGATACCGGTCGCGGCCGATTGGGGAAGGGCTTGTGCTCCGCCGATTGCTCTGCGCTATTCGATCGGGCGAGCCCTTGCGAGATCGATCGCAAGCGCCGAAGCATCCTCCTCGGCAGGCGCATTCCGTTGCCCTGGTCGAAGGTTGGTCAGGGGGGCGGGGCGACGGGTAGGATGACTTGGAATGCCGTGCCCGACCCGAGGGTCGACTCGACGCTGATCTCGCCGCCGTGTCGTGCGACGATTTCGTAGGAAATCGAAAGACCCAAGCCGGTCCCCTCGCCGACGGTTTTCGTGGTGAAGAAAGGATCGAAGATCCGAGCCAGCTCCTCGCGATCGATGCCAGTCCCGTCGTCCCAAACGGACAGCACGATGGCATCCCCTTCGTGGCGTGTCTCGACGCGGATCAGGCCCGCTTCCCCAATCGCATCCAGCGCGTTGATCAGCAGGTTCAGGATGACCTGCTGGATCTCTCCCGGCGAGCAATCGATTTCCGGCAACACGCCGCAATTGGTTTGGATCTCCATTCCAGGTTTCAATCCGGTTGCGGCCATACGATGTGCCGCTTCAACGAGCAGGTTTAGGTTCGTCCGCTCGCGTGCGCCCCCGCCGGCGTGAGAAAATTCTCGGATGCCGCGTACGATGGCAGCCGTGCGATCGATTCCCTCGAGCGATTCGTCGATCAATTCTTCGCCCTCGGCCAGCACGATCTCGAGTTCTTCGCGATCCTTGTCCTCGACATTCTGGGCGGACAATTCGTGACGGCGAAGCGTGTCCCAGTGACCGCGCAGGAGTACGAGATTCGACCGGACATAGGCGACGGGATTGTTGATTTCATGGGCGACGCCCGCGGCCAACTCGCCGACCGCAGCCATTCGACCAGACAAGATCAGCCGCTCGCGCAATCCGGAAATTTCGCGCTGGTCGCGAACGACGACAACCGCGCCACAGGTTCCCAGGTCTTGGTGTTCGAGCATCGCGATGCTCAACGAAACTTCGAAGGGGCTGCCCTCGATCGGATTCATGACAGAGACGACCTCTCGGTCGGACTGCATCGTCGCGAAGGGTTCGCACTCGAGCAGCGTCTGGATCTTCATGCCCAACAACTGTTCAGCGCGGCATCCGGCAAGCTCAGCGATCGCGCGGTTGGCAGTCCGGATGCGACCGTCCAGTCGGATCATGATCAGACCCTCCTGCATTGTTTCCACGATCTCTGCTGAGTAGGCGGTCGGAGCCAGAAGTGCGTAGCCATAACGGTGCAGACTCCAGGCGACCGTTACGCCTAATACCAGGAACGTCGGGGTTCCCAGGTGAATGAACTGGATCCCAAGCCAAGGCAGCACGCCATCGGTGACGGACCCGATGACCAGCGGCGCCATGATG
>CAZMFM010000022.1:0-52479 GCA_964565565.1 uncultured Spirochaetaceae bacterium
AACCCCGAACCTAGTGGTTAAGAGCCACTTGCTCTGCCAATTGAGCTACGCGCCCAGGCGGAAATTAGAGGCCCCCGGGTGCGAGATCAAGACCGAATCGAATCTCCTTTTTGATTGCGCTTCAATGTTCTTGCGTTGCTCCAGCGCGGGAGCCAAACCCACCGCCGCCCGGCGTCTCGATCGACAACTCGTCCCCGGCCTTGAGTGCGACTTCGACGCGACCCTCGAGCGGGTCGCGATTCGGGTGTCCCCGTCGCAGCACACTGTTTTGCCCCTTCGCGCCCGATTGGCCGCCCTCGAGACCGAAAGGAGCGAATACGCGCCGTTCGGTGAGCAGCGAGACGACGACCGGTCTCAGAAAGAGAATCCGACGAACCACGCCGTCGCCCCCACGTCGCGCACCCGCCCCGCCCGTCCCCGGCCGAAGTCCGAATTCGAGCAGGCGAACCGGGTAGCGGACCTCCAGGATCTCGGGGTCTGTGATCCGCGTATTCGTCATATGGGTGTGGACACCCGAGGCTCCATCCGCAAAGGGTGTGGCGCCCGCACCGCCGCCAATCGTCTCGTAATACCCGAAATCCTCATCTCCGAAGGTCACATTATTCATCGTTCCCTGACTCGCCGCCGCGCGCCCGAGCGCCCCGAGCAGCACGTCGACCACCCTCTGTGAAGTCTCGACATTGCCACCCACGACCGCCGAACCCGCGGGCGGATCGAGAATCGAACCCGGCGGAATCGAGACCTCGACCGGAATCAGACAACCCCCATTCAGGGGAATGCGTTCCGCCACCAGCGATCGCAACACGTAGATGACGGCCGCCCGAACCACCGACGAGGGTGCATTCAGATTTCCGTTCGAGGCCGGTCCCGTCCCCGCAAAATCGATCTTCATGCGGGCCGGCAATCCCACCCCGGCCTCGCGCCGAGGACCGCCGTCGGCCCCGCCTACCCCGCCCGCTCGATGTTCGATGCTCAAGCGCACGCAGATCGGCGTGCCATCATCCAGCCGGTCCGCAAACGAATGATCGCCGGGCGAGAGCCGGGCCAGTTCCCGCGCGACCTTTGCCGCCGCGGCGCTCTGCAATTGCTGCATGGTCACGTGGACGACTTCGAGCCCGACTTCTTCGACGAGCCTCGTGAGCAGGGCCGCGCCGGCCTGGTTCGCCGCAACCATCGCCTCGAGATCCGCCACGTTGTCGTCCGGGCGTCGCGCCGGATAACGCCCGCTCCCCAGGATCGCGCGAATGCGCTCTTCGTCGAAGACCCCTGCCCGCACCAGATGAAAGGCTTCGATTAAAACGCCTTCCTCGGCAAGGCTCGTCGAATTCGCGGGCATCGAACCCGGCGTCTTGCCCCCGATGTCCGCATGATGGCCACGGCTCGCCACGAAGAAATCCGGTGTTCCTTCGCCCGATCGAAAGACCGGCGTCACAACAGTCACGTCCGGCAGGTGCGATCCGCCGGCGAAGGGATCGTTCGTCACGAGCACGTCACCCGGGCGAAAGGGCGAGAAGCGTGCACGAATCTGTGAAACGGTGTCGGCCATCGCGCCGAGGTGCACGGGAATATGCGGCGCATTCGCGACCAACCCACCCTCGCCGTCGAAGACCGCACAGGAATAATCCAAACGCTCCTTGATATTGGTCGACACGGCCGTATTGCGAAGCACCGCGCCCATCTGCTCGGCGATCGACATGAACCGATTGCCGAGGACTTCGAGCCGAACCGGGTCGGCCTCCGAGAGATCGACGGCCACACGAGCCGACTCGTCTTGCGTCGCGGTCAAGCGAAAGACGCCGGCCCCATTGACCTCGAGTTCGAAACCCGGATCGAGGACGACAGTCCCAGTGGCTTCGAGGATCAGTGCGGGACCCACCAGCCGATGGCCTGGTTCGAGCGCTTCGCGTTGGTATACGCGCGCGCGAACGCGACCCAGGGTCGGGAACCAGACCGCCTCCTGTCTGAGAATGACGGGCTCGCTGCCCTGCGCGAGGGGTTCCGAGCTGCTCGCGGTCGACGATGGGGCAGCCTCCGGTTCATGGACGCGCACGCGCAAAGCCTTGAGCTCGATGGCGCGCCCGCTGCGCAGATAACCGAAGCGCTCCCGATGAGCGGTTTCGAAGGCGCGCCGCCAGACCGAGGCGTCGGAGGCAGCGTCCGAGTCGCGGAGCGTGTCGGTGTCGCGAGCGCCGTCGCCGTCGCCGTCGGGCAAAAGAATTGGAAGCGCCGTATCGCTTCCCGCGTAGACCAGGTCGAGGCTGCGTTCGATCCGCAATCGCCCTGCCGACACGCCCTCCTCGGCCAGCGTCGCCAGTCCCTCCCGGGCCAGCGCCGTCCAGTCTTCCTCGATCGAGGAGGAGAGTCCGCCGGATTCGGGTAGACGTCGTCCGCGTCCGTCGCGCTGCCCATCCCAGGACGCGCGGGCCAGTCCAATCCCCAAGGCGGAGAGCAGCCCCGCATGGGGATGGAGCAGAATCTTCTGGATTCCGAGCCGCTGGGCAATCGCACAGACATGCTGCCCGCCGGCGCCGCCAAAGCCAACCAGAACGTGATCCCGGGGATCCGCACCGCGCTCGACCGAAACTTCGATGATCGCTTGGGCCATGCTGGCGTTGGCGATCTCAAAGAATCCCGCAGCCACTTCCTCACGCGTTCGGTCAAAGCCCGTCGCAGCCAGCTCGACAATCAGCCGATCGAGCGCCGCGTCGACGGGCGCCCGCCGCAGCGCAAACGGAAAACGGTCCGCGGCGACGCGGCCGAGTGCGAGATTGATATCGGTCACGGTCAATTCGCCGGCGCCCACATCACCCTCGATCTCGCTCGAATCGTTGGCGACATAACAAAGCGGGCCGGGATTCGAACCCGCGCTCTCCGGTCCCACGGTCAAGCGAATTCCATCGAATCGACAAAGCGACCCACCGCCCGCGGCGACCGTATGAATGCGCAGCATCGGTGCCTTCACGCGCACACCACCGACTTCGCTCTCGAAGGCGCGGTCAAGGGCACGCCCTGCGATCAGCGACACATCCGTCGACGTGCCACCCATATCGAAACCAATCGCTCGTTCATAGCCGGCATCGCGCGCAACCTGACGCGCGGCCACGACCCCGCCCGCCGGGCCGGACAACAAAGCAATCGGGCCCCGAAAGCGCTCCGCATCGGTCAGCCCGCCCGAGGACTGCATGAAACGCAATTCCGCTCGCGGTAGCGCCGTGCGAAGTGCTTCGACATGTCCCTGTAAGAGCGGCGTCAGGTAGGCGTCGGCAATGGCCGTCTCGCCCCGGGACAAGAATCCGATCTCGCGCGCCTGAGCGTGCGAGCACGCCACGTAGTCGAAGCCGACTTCACGGGCCACCTCCGCCAGTTCGAGTTCATCCTCGGGAAAGGCGTGCGCATGCATCCAGATGATCGCGACCGCCCGCGCGCCCTCGGCCAGCGCACTGGCCAGTGTGACGCGCGCCGCCTCGAGATCGAGCGACTCGATCACTTCCCCGTTCGCATCACGCCGGCCGGGCGTTTCGAGTCGCCAGCGCTGCAAGCGGGCGGGCATTTCGATTTCGAGTTCGAAGAGCGCGGGACGTTCCTGGGTGCCGATGTCGAAAACCCCGGCCAGGCCACGATTCGTGAGCAGCGCGGTCGGCACACCGCGTCGTTCGAGCAATGCGTTCGTGGAGACGGTCGTTCCGAGTTTGACGCGGCAAATGAGTTCACGGGCCGGTGTCGTTTCGCCCGATTCGTTCAGCACCTTCTCGATTGCTTCGACCGGGGCCGAGTCGGAGGAGAGGACCTTGGCGGTGAAGATATGTTGCTCGGGGGAGATCCCCAGGCAATCGGTGAAGGTGCCGCCGCGGTCGATCCAAAATTGCCATGATTGCGACTTCATGAGAGCGCTTTCTTGTTCCGCGGAGGATCACTTTGTGTTGAAGCCGAGGGCGGCGAGTCGCGGCGTGGTTTTCGCGGATGGCTCGGCCGTCGCGAAAGTGTTGGGAGGCATTAGGTGCGTTTGAGTTTGGCCAAGAGGCGGTTCAGGGTGTTGCGGAGAGGAGGGTCTCCGATGAACTTTGTGGTGACCAGGGCGGTGAGCGTGTAGGCGAAGCCGCCGACCAGGAAGTGGACAAGGGAGAGACTTTTGACGGATGAACCGTCGAGGGCCTGGAGGGTGGCGAAGGTGGTGGCGGCGGAGAGGATGGTAATGAGGAGGGTTCGGGCGAGGGTTTCGGCGAGAGCCAGGAGGTTGGGCGTGCCGGCGCGCAGGCGCAGCCAGGCAATCGTGATGGTCGCGTTCAGGGTGATGGCGGTGGCGGAGGCGATGGCCAGGCCGCGGATCCCCGACATTTCGGCGCCCCATAGATAGAGGGGGAAAACCGAGAGCGCGATGGCCGTGCTCAGCGCCATGGCGCGCCACATCTCGCCCCGGGCGTAGAAGCCACGGACGGCGACCTGTTGCAGGACCCAGGCGGGAACGGCCAGACCGAGGACCCTCAGCAGGCCGGAAACCTGATGCGAATTTTCCGCCGTGAAGCGCCCGTGCTCGAAGACGATCTGCACGATGGGCAGGGCCAAGACGACCAGGGCGCCGCCGGCCAGGATCCCCAATGCCAGGGTGGCGCGCAGCGTCGTCGTCAAGATCTCATTGAAGCGCGCCGACTCGCCGCGCTGGTAGAAAGTCGTCAGCGTGGGGAGCAAGGCAGCGCCCACCGCCTGACCGACCACCCCAACGGGTGCCATCATGAGCTTGCGAGCATAGGTGATGGCCGCAATCGCGCCGGCCTCGAGTTGGCCACCCACCCACTTTTCATACCACTCATCCACGGTCGTCAGACCAAGGCCTAACATAAGCGGTAGCGCAAGCCAGACGTATTCGCGAAAATCCGCATCGAAGGGGCTCACGCGAATCCTTCCGACCGCCCCCGGTAGTCGGCGCAGGGCGAGAACCGGGATGGCCCACTGGCCGATCACCGCTCCAAAGAGCGTTCCCCAGGCAAACCCCTCCGCCCCCGCGATCACGGCCCCGCCCAGGATCGGCATCGCGCTATAGACGACCGATGCAATCGCCTGGGGCCCAAAGCGGCCGTGCGCCATGAGTACGCCGCGCAGGATGCCCCCGGTCAGGAAGAAGATCTGCGCCGGCAAGACGATGCGCATCAAGCGAACGGTCTCGGCGAGGGTCGCCTCATCGAATTTTCCGAATTGAAGTCGCAACAGGGGTTCGGCAAAGAACCAGAGTGCGATCGTCGCGGCCAACGCGAAGACGCCAACATGACCGACGATGGTCGATGCAAAGCGCGCCGCAGCTTCGGGGCCCTCGTGTTCGAGTCGCCGAATATAGAGTGGCGTCACCGCGACGGCCGCCGCGCCGGCCGCCATCAGATATCCCAGCATGTCCGGAATCATGAAGGCCGCGAAGTAGGCGTCCCCGGCGGCCCCGACCCCGACCTGAGTCGCAAAGTAGGCGTCGCGCGCAAATCCGAGCAAGCGCGCCACCACCACGCTCCCGGCCAACAACCCCGCCGCGCCGAGCACGCCACGATTCCGATCACTCACTGTGCGGAGCCCCTACACGCGCGCCGTCGACTCGCCCTCGACCCGACGCGCTCACCTTCATCCAACGAAGCCAACGAGGCGAGCGAGGCAGGCGCCGACAACGACAACGACAACGACGAGCAGTCACGAAGCCTCCCGAGGATTCGGTTCCCGCCAGATCGCACCATCCCAGGCCTCCACCACATAGTCATCGCCCTCCCGTCCCTTCGCGAAGGGATAGTCAAGCGGCACCTTGCCATGGGGGGTGTCGAGAACGTACTGGGGAATCGCGAAGCCGCTCGTGCGTCCCCTCATCTGCTTGAAGATTTCGAGACCGTCCTCGATCGGGACCCGAAAATGCTGCGTCCCTTCGAGCAGTTGCGCTTGATAGACATAATAGGGTCGCACCCGCATGCGCACGAGGGTTTCGCACAGCGTTTTCATGATCTCCGGCGTGTCGTTCACGCCGCGCAGCAAGACACTCTGGTTGCCCACCGGAATGCCCGCACGCAACAACCGATCACAAGCCTCCGCCGCGTCGGCTGTCAATTCAGCCGGGTGGTTGAAATGCGTATTCAGCCAGATCGGATGAAATTTCTCGAGCATCCGACATAACGCGTCGGTCACGCGAAAGGGCAAGGTCACAGGCAGTCGCGTCCCCAGACGAATCAGCTCGACATGGGGAATCTCGCGCAACCGCGTGAGCAGCCATTCGAGTTTGCGATCCGAAAAAACCAAGGGATCGCCACCGGTCAACAAGACATCACGAATTTCCGGCGTCCTGGCGATCCAGTCGAGGGCGGTCTCGAGTTCGCGCTTCTGCATCGACCAGTCTTCGTCACCGACCATTCGCTTGCGCAGGCAGTAGCGGCAATAGAGGGCGCATTCGTTGTTGACGCAAAACGCGATGCGATCGGGGTAGACCCGGATCACGTTCTTGACTGGCGAATGGGCCACTTCGTCGAGGGGATCCCGCAGGCCGGCCGCGTCCAACCGCTCGGCCTGCTGCGGGACGACCTGTTTGCGGATCGGACAATTCGGATCTCGCGGATTCATCAAAGATGCGAAATACGGGGTGATCACGAAGCGGAAGCGTCTGGCCAGCTCCGTGATCGCCGAAGCCTCCTCGGGGGTCGGATCGATCCACGCCTTCAAGTCCTCGGCGGTTCGGATGCGATGGCGCATCTGCCAGCGCCAGTCTCGCCAGTCGCGATCCGAGACGTCGGCGGGTGCCTGACTCGGCCGAAGTGGCCATGGCTGGCCGGGTCCCGGATCGGAACCCTGCTCCACCCCGGCACCCTGGCTGACAACTCTGACTGGCTCACTCATCCCGATTGATTCCCGCTACCAAGGTGAAAGGTTGGACAAGGCCGGAGGTGATCGCTCGTCGCTCGTCGCGTCTCATGGCCCACGCTCTTCGATTCCTTTGTCGAGCCCGAGCCGTTCCAGGCCAGCCGAAATGCAGCGGCCCAGCATCTCGGAGAGGGAGCAGCCCTCGAGTTCCGCGAGGATGCCGAAGGTGCCGTCGGGGGCAAAGGTCGGTAGCGGGTTGATTTCGAGAAAAACCGGCTGGCCGACCGCGTCGAGCTTGAAATCGACACGCGCAAAATCACGACAGGCCAGCGCTTCAAAGGCGCGAAGTGAGAGGTCTGCCAATCGCGCCTCCAATTGCGGTGTCAAGATCCCCTCTGTTCTGTGGTCGAGGCCACGCAGGGCGCCCTCGTCCAACACGACACTGGACTCCGGCCCCTCGAGCGCATGAAGTCCGATCCCTGTCTCGTTTTCGAGCGCACGCTGCAGCGCGGGAAAGACGCGAGGCGGATCGTTCCCGATCAGCGTCACGGTATATTCGGCACCGGGCAAGAACGTCTCGACCAAAGCCGGTTGGTCGTATTGCGAAACGATCCGCTCGACCTCGCGCGAAAGGGCCTCGAGTGAATCGACCCGGGAAGAGTCGCGAATCCCCTTCGCCGTTCCCTCCCAACGCGGCTTCACGAAGAGCGGGAAAGCAGCCGGTTCTTTCATTTCGGCCACGTCACCTGCGGAGGAAAGCGACGCATGGGCCGCAACCGGGATGCCTGCTTCGGCCAGCCAGCGATTCGCCCAGGCCTTGTCGAGGGAAAGGGAAAGGGAGAGCGCGTCGGAGCCGATCGTCGCAATGCCGGCCATTTCCAATAATACGGGCGCCCAGGCCTCGCGATTCCGGCCCCCGAAGCCCTCAGCGAGATTGAAGGCCACATCAACCTCGAGGCATTCCCGCGACCCGATTCGGGTCAGTAGCTGCATCGGCGAACCCAGGCGCACGGGGCGGTGCCCGATGTGCAAAATGGCCGCTTCCAGGGCCTCGATCGTGGATTCCGGCTCGAATTCGACGTGCGCGTCGACGGGATCCCCGGGGCGCCGCGGATAGGTCTCAAATGTTTCGTAGACCAGACCGATTCGAAGAGTGGGCGTGGCTTTCATGTCCTGAGGATACAGACCCTGGGCACTCGAATGGTCGAGCTGTTCTATCCTGCTCGTCAGCCCGCTCTTCCCATCCACCTCTCCACCTCGGCATGCTCCGTCCCGCAATGAGGCAAGACTTGACCCCGCACGAGCCCCAAGAATCCATCAGTGCCTCCGTGCCCGATCGGCCCCAGCCCTCGAGCCCCACAAAACGACGAGTCGTCCTGGCTTGGATTCTGGTCGCTGGTTGGGGCGCCGTGATCTGGGTTCTGGGCGGAGATTCCTTCTCTTTTCACGCCACGAACGACGCGATCATTCCCTGGCTCGATTGGTTGACGGAAAGTCTCGACTATCGAACCCGCTATCGCATCTACATCGGGATTCGAAAGTCAGCGCATTTCATCGAGTACGCCATTCTCGCGCTGCTCACATTTCGCGCTGCCCTGCTGGCCGCCCGCAAGACCCAGCTGGCCACGGCGGGCTGGGTGGCGCTCTTCATCGTCGCGTCGCTGGCCTCCGCCGACGAGGCACGTCAGGCCTTCTCGCCGGTTCGCACCGGCAGCCCCTACGACGTCCTACTTGACGTGACCGGGGGGTTGATCGCCGTCGTCGGCATACTCGTCATTTCCCGCCGCCTTCGCCCTGATCCAAAGCTCGGGCACTCCGCCTAATTCGGCGGCGCAGTCTGGTACCGTGACCTGGATTCAGTCGCCACCCATGCCTGGACACGGAGTACCCGCTTGAACGCCGCCTCGATCGCCGCCATCGTCTTCGTCGTCTTCGCCCTGGGATATCGATTCTACTCGGGGTTTCTCGCGCGCCGCGTTTTCATGTTGAGCCCGGATGAACCCGTTCCCGCTCGCGAACTCGAAGATGGCGTCGACTATGTGCCCACGCGTCTGCACGTGCTCTGGGGACACCATTTCGCCTCGATCGCCGGTGCCGCGCCGATCGTCGGCCCCGCCATCGCCGTCATCTGGGGCTGGGTTCCGGCGCTACTCTGGGTCTGTGTCGGCACCGTCTTCATGGGCGCGGCGCACGACTTCTCGGCCCTCGTGATCAGCGCCCGACATCGAGGACGATCGATTGGCGATATTGCCGGAAGCGTCATCAACCCTCGCGTTCGAACCCTTTTCCTGATCATCATCTCCCTGCTGATCTGGGTCGTCCTCGCGGTCTTCGCCTACATCATCGCCACCCTCTTCCAATCGACACCCAGCTCGATCTTTCCGATCAACGTACAGATCCTGATCGCCATGGTTCTCGGTTGGTTGGTCTATCGACGTGGCATGCCGATGTTCGTGCCCTCGATCGTTTGTTATGTCGGCCTGTTGGTCGCCATTTTCTACGGAGAATCCGTCGCCAACGCCTTCCCCTTCATCCAATCGATCTCAATCACGACCTGGGTGTGCTTGCTGCTGGGTTATTCCTTCGTCGCTTCTGTTCTTCCAGTCTGGTTGCTCCTTCAACCCCGTGACTACATCAACTCCCATCAGCTGCTAACGGGCCTGGCCGTACTCTCGGCAGGCCTGCTCGTCTTGCAGCCGGAGATCGTCGCGCCCGCTTTCAATCTTCATCCGGAGGGGGCGCCATCGCTCATCCCCTTCCTCTTCGTCACAATTGCCTGTGGCGCGATTTCCGGCTTCCACGGACTCGTCGCCTCTGGAACGACCTCGAAGCAACTCTCCAAGATGACGGACGCACGACCGATTGGGTACGGAGCGATGCTCGCGGAGGGTTTCCTCGGACTGATGGCCGTGCTGGCGGCCACCGCCGGCTTCAATGAGTCGAGTGATTGGTGGGCGCACTATTCGAGCTGGGGGGCTGCGAATGGACTCGCCGCGAAGCTCGACGCCTTCGTGAGCGGCGGCGCCAGCTTCGTCGCGGCCCTGGGCATTCCCTTCGAGACGGCGCGAACTTTCATGGCGGTGATGGTGATCGCCTTCGCCGCCACCTCGCTTGACACCGGCGCCCGAATTCAGCGCCTGGTTCTGGCGGAGCTTTCCGATGCCTACGACATCAAGCCCCTGTCCAATCGCTTTCTGGCTGGCGCGTTGGGCGTCGGGGCCGCCTTGATCCTCGCCGTCACGCAGGGTGGCGGTCAGGGCGGACTCGCTCTTTGGCCGCTCTTTGGTACGACCAACCAACTCGTTGCAGGCGTTACGCTGCTCGTCGTTTCGATCTGGCTCAAGCGAAACGGTCGCCCCTACCTGTACGCCTTGATTCCGATGATCGCCGTTACGCTCCTCACGGCATGGGCGATGGTCGGAAACCTCTTCGACTACTATGCCCACTTCGAGGAGCTATGGCTGCTCAGCCTGAGCGGAACCCTGATCCTGGCCCTCGACATCTGGATCATGCTCGAGGGCTTTCGGGTATTCCGGGAGATCGACAGCTCGGGCGAGTCCGCTGCGGCCGAGGCCTCGGGGAGCTAGGAGATCACCGGGACGTAGCCCCTCCGGCCCAACCGCCGATCCGCCTCTCCACCTAGAGCGCCCCGTCCTCCGGGCGCTGGCTGCGGTCGACGGGCTGTGCGGCCAGGTCCTCGGCGATGATCTCGACCCGTCCGGCATTTCCCGGATCGGCACCGGGCACCAACGACCGAATGACACCGAGATGCGTCACCATGATTATCCGGTCTCCACGGAAACGGCGGGCAAAATCGGAAACGAGGGCATGCGTCCGCTCACGAATCTCGACCCGGGACTCCCCATCTCCAGGCCGAATCAAAGGCTCGCCGCGCTCGAAGCGACGCAGCCGATCGGGGTCGCGGCGCGCGATCTCGTCGCGGGTCAGGCCCGACCAGGCGCCGACATCGAGTTCCCGCAATCGTCGGTCGAATTCAATCGGCAGACCGAGCTCTTCGGCCACGGCGAGTGCCGTTTGCCGCGCGCGCTCGAGGTCACTCGAAAAAACGCGCGTCCAGGCCCCTTGCTGAGGTTCCAGCGCGCGCCATCGTTGCCGTTCCTGCGCAAGCGAAAGCGCCAACGCCTTGGCCTGCGCCAGCCCGGCCTCGGTCAGGCTCGGATTGCCGTGTCCCTGCCATCGACCATCCGCGTTCCAAGGTGTCTGGCCGTGCCGGATCAACAGCAATCGTGTTCGCGTCTCACTCATCGCGGCTCACCGTAGGGTTCTCATCCTGTGATGTCGAGCGATCGACCCCGCGCCGCGCGATGTCGGACGCGACGTCGTGGAGTCGTTCTCACGCGTGGTCATTCGCGAGCCAGCGGCGACCCCGATCGAGCACGGCGAACGAAAGGTCAGCCACGCAGCTTGCGCAAAACAACGGCCAAGGGATAGGCACCAAGCAGCACGAGGACGATGGGCACACTCAAATGGCCCACGAGCAGATGTCGCGGCGCCATGAATCCGCAGCTCGCGTGCACGATCAACGCGCCCAGCGCACCCGAAGCCAGCAACGCAATCATCGAAGCGCGAATGGGATGAGCCGCCCAACCTCGAACGAGAAAACTCAAGATCACGCCGGCAGGCAAGAGCGACGACAACGCCCCCGTCCGAAAACACATCATGTCGGCGCCTTCCGGCGAGACTGTTGCAGGAAGGCCGTGCACACCAATTCCGATCAGACAGGCGACCGCGGCCGCCAACAGGCCGACCAACGACAGCATCATCCCGGCCGTTTCGAGTCGCTCTCGGCCGGGCACGCCGGCGGCGAGTGCTGAAACGGTTCCGCCTAAGGAGGCGACCAGAAGCCCCAGAAAACTCGCCAGATAGACGCGACCCGTCAAGATCGCATCCAGCCCCGCGTTGCTTTGCAGGGACCAGAGGACCACACCCAACAATGCGGCCCAACAGGTCAATACGATCGCAAAGGCCTGTCGCAAGCGTGGCTGCGGGCGGACGGGTTCGAGATCGTCCACGAGGTTGCTGATCAAACGGTCCGATGCACTGCTCATCCTGCACCTCGCGCGGACGACGACTTGGCCGTCCCGGATCGGGGACTCGACGAATGCCACTCGCCATTTTCACGCGCACCTTCGAGCGCCTTTCTCATGGCCCGATACCCCCGATGTGCACGAACCTTCAAGGCGCCGGGCGAAATGCCGGCTCGAAGCGCCGCCTCGGCCACAGACAATCCCTTGACCTGAACCAGGGTCACCGCCTCGCGCTGTGCTTGCGGCAAGGCCGCCAGCGCTGCGGCCAGTTCCGGGGCCAGAACTTCCGCGCCGGGCTCGCTGGAGGCAGACGTGTCCGGCCATTGTTCGACGATCAATTCGACCTCGCGGTCGCCTCGGCGCTTGCGGTCGCGGTAGTGATCGATGATCGAATTGCGCACGATGGCACGCATCCAGGGACCGAAGGGGCGCTCCCGGCGGTAGGTCGAACGTCCTCGATGAATCGAGAGCAGCGCATTCTGCACCACGTCCTCGGCCGCCGCCTCCTCGCGAATCTTTCCCCGCACGATGGCGCGAATCTTGGGCTGGATCGCCGTCAGCAGGTTTCGATAGGCCGTCGCATCACCGGCCTGGGCCGCCTGCATCCATTCGGAGAGCTGCGGCTCGAAATCCTGCGGCGGGTCTTTGGGGTCGGCGTCTGTCGACAAACTCGGTAAGGCCTCTGCTCTGCCGAACCCGACCGGGTCGGGCGAATTGGGATCCTACCTCAGCCGCGCGGTCGGGCACGAAGCCAGCAGGAGTCGACTTGGACCCCAATTGAGGAAGCCGCGTTCTGACCCCTCCATCCATGGCGCCCTCTATGGGTGTCGATCGACGAGTCTCTATCTAGATGCCGCATCGGCCTCTCCGGCAACACGATCACCGAACCAAAACCAAAAACATCGATGAAGTGTCGGCCTGCGGCGAGCCCTGGCCGCGCAGTTCACCGGCAGCGGCCGCGCAACGCTCGCCTTCCTGGCCATCGATTGATCCAGCTGCCGAAGGCTTCTCCTGATCGTGGGGTTTTCCCCTGACATTTTCAGTACCACCACCCCACTCCACTTCACACCCGATCGCGAATTCCTCGTCGATCTGTGTGAAGTGGATTGGGAACGTCCCGCTCATGCCAAGACGCTATTTCGAACATCTCTACACCGAAATCTGCGTGGCCGTCGACAGACGGATCTCACGTTATGACCTGTGGCTGCGCTTGTGGGACGACGGTGGGGATCCCGACGAACTGACCCCGCTCCAGGCGCGCTATTTCGTGGAGAACAACCTCTCTTCATTGCTCGCCGAGCAATCCTGCACGCTCTCCGGCCGTGATCGAAATCGTCTGGAGCGCCGGATTCTGCGCTTCGACCCTCGTCATCCCACCCCGGAAGAGTGGCTCGGCAGCCTTTGCGAGCACTTCCAAAAAGTCGCCTAGTCGAAGCCCTCGAACTCGCCCCAGCGCGCGCCTGGCCGCCGGCCAATCCGACCAACCCCAAGGGCCTCTGCGTGATCTCTGCGGGGCCAGCGCTCAAGCGAGCAGCAGGGGAGCCCGATTGACTGATCATGGCAACTGGGCATTTCATTTTGCTGCTCGAGACGGATCCGAGCTTGACCGAGAAATTGGCCACGCAGCTCGTCCGCCTCGGCATCGAGGCGATTCGCGTCGCCGATCTGGTCGAAGCCCAGGACACCATCAAATCCAAGGAATATTCGATCCGTGCCGTGCTCGTCCCATCGGTCTTCGAGGGCAAGAGTCTGCGCAAGGCCTTGAAGAGCATGCGGCGGCGCGAACCCGCTCTTCCCGCGATGGCCTACGGCAAGATTCCAGATCGCGGGCAAAGAAAGGCGCTTCGCCAGGCCGGTGTTCTGCTCTCGCTATGGGATGGCTATGACGAGGGCGTTCTTCGCTTCCAGCTCAACCGACTCATCTCGGGAGAGAGCCAGACTGCCGTCCGCGGCTCGCGAAGAGCTCCCGTTCACACGCGGGTGCGCATTGTCGTCGGTGGGCGAGAGAAATTGGGCGTCCTCTACAGCATTTCTGATAGTGGTTGCTACATCGAATCGCCCCGAGCGAGCATGGACGGTGCGCGGCTGAAGATGGGCTTCGTGCTCGAAGAGCGCAGCTATGAGCTCGACGGCGTCGTCGTCTTTGCAAACGTGCCCGGCAATCTACAGCGACCCAATCTCCCGCTCGGCATGGGCGTTCAATTTTCCCACGATTCCAAAGCGGTCAAGAAATCGCTTGGCGAGTTCATTCATGCTCGATTGGAATCGCTCGAAGTCTAGAGTCGTTCGCGAACGATCCGATCGACGCCTAACACCGTTCAGTCGACCAACCATCCCTCGATCGACGGCCGGAGCGCCGTGAAGGCCCGGCCGCGATGTGAAATCGCGTCCTTCTCGTCACGCTCGAGTTGCGCCATCACCCGGTCGTGCCCGGCCGGCGCAAAGATCGGGTCGTACCCGAAACCACCATCGCCGCTCGCGGCCATCCGGATTTCTCCGTTGCAAGCGCCCTGCGCGACCTCACATCGACCGTCCGGCATCGCAACGGCTGCCACACAAAAGAATCGTGCCGCCCGCGGCACCGGATAGGGCTCGAGTTCCTCGAGCAAAGCTTCGAGCCGGCCCCGGTCGTCGAGCCCGGGCGCTGCGTAACGCGCAGAATAGACCCCGGGCCTGCCACCCAACGCGTCGACTTCGAGCCCCGAATCGTCGGCCACGCAGAGTGCGCCGATGGCACGCGCCGCCACAAGGGCCTTCACCCGCGCGTTCTCGAAATAGTCCCCACCCTCCTCCGGAAATTCGACGGGCGAATCCTCGGCCAGAGCGACCACGTCGAAGTCACGCAGGATCCGGCCGATCTCGCGCGCCTTGCCGGGATTCCCGGTCGCCACGACGATGCGCCGCGCTCCCCCCGTCATGCGAATCCCCCGCTCATGAAATCATTTCTTCACGTTCAACAGGCGCGCCATCGAGAATCCGGCCTCTTCGATCGCCGCCTTCTGTCGTTCGACGATCGTCTCGATTCCCGAAAGCGCCAGATCGAGCAGCTGATCGAGTTCGCGCCGATCGAAGGTGCCGTCTTCCCCGGTTCCCTGCACTTCAACGAAGCGCCCGGATCCGGTCGCCACCACGTTCATGTCGACCTCGGCGCGCGAGTCCTCTTCGTAGGGCAAGTCGAGCCTGGCTTCGCCTTCGATCACACCGACGGAAATGGCCGCCAGTTGATCGAGCAAGGGAGGGCCCTGGAGTGCGCCACGGCGATCGAGCCGCGCGAGTGCCAGCGCCACGGAGACGAAGGCGCCGCTGATCGAAGCGGTTCGCGTTCCCCCGTCCGCTTGCAGGACGTCGCAATCAACCCAAAGCGTGCGCTCTCCCAGACTTTCCAGGGGAACGACCGCCCGCAGGCTGCGACCGATCAAGCGCTGGATCTCCATCGTACGACCCGAGACCTTGCCGCGTGTCGCTTCCCGATCCGTGCGCCTATCCGTCGCCGCCGGAAGCATCGAATATTCCGCGGTCAGCCAACCCTTGCCTCCCCCGCGAAGCCAGCGCGGCACGGAAAGCTCTTCGGAGACCGTGCAAAGCACCTTGGTCTTGCCCATCGTACAAAGCACCGAGCCAAGCGGCTGCTCCGTGAAATCGACTTGAAATTCAAGTGGCCGAAGCTCGTCGGCACGTCGTCCATCGCTACGCATACTTTCCCTTCGATCTGTTCGTTCTGGTTCTGGTTCTGGTTGGCCCTGGCTGGATCCTGCCGATTCTGGGGATTTTGGCGATCCGGGTGCTAGTTGGACCGTGCGCGCTCGCGCGTCCGGGCCGATCGTACGCCACGCCGGGCATCGTATCGCTTCGCGAAGGCCATCACCGCATCCGCCAGCGCATCCGCGAGTTCCTCACGTTGACGCCGGCGCCGTAAGGACTTTTCATCCTCCGGGTTGGTCAAGAAGCCAATCTCGACCAGCGACGCCGGCATCTGCACACCCATCAAAACGACAAAGGGCGCCTGTTTGACGCCACGAGAGGGAACCCGGTCGACGCCGGCGAGAAGATTTTGTGCGAGCTTCGCGAACTCGCTCGACTCTTGCAGATGTTGGCTCTCGATCAGATCCCCGAGAATGGCCGTCAACGGGTCGGCATTTCCAAATTGGGTCGCCTCCGAACCGAACGCGCTGTTCTCGCGTTCGGCCGTCTCGCGCGCATGGTCGTCGGTCGCATCCAACGAGGCAAAGTAGGTTTCGATGCCCTGCGGCTTTCGGCTCGGGGAGGCATTGGCGTGAATCGACAGGAAAAGGTCAGCGTTCGCATCGTTGGCGACCGCCGTCCGCTCTTCGAGGGAAAGGAATTCATCGGTCGTTCGCGTCATCACGACGCTGATGTCGCGCTTTCGCAATCGCTTCGCCAGCCGTTTGGCGACATCGAGCACGAGATCTTTTTCGTGTAATCCGGAAGGGCCGGTGGCGCCTTCGTCGTGTCCCCCGTGACCGGCATCGATCACCACGCGATCGAATCGATCCGGCCCGGCCTTCGCCGGAGACGATGGGGCCGCCTGGGCGGTCCCCGCCAACAGGAGTCCGGGCACCCAGAGCAGCAGCCCCAAGACGACCAGGCTCGACAGAAAACGTCGACAAGCGTCCGACAAAGAACGCTCAGCGTACGTCGAGCCCAACAAACCATGAACCGATCGAAAGCACGGCCGGCGATCGCAACCCAAGACCTCATCCCCCCTGTCGGGACGGAAGATACCATGGACTGGCGGAGATTCAGGGATCCTGACCGCACACGCCGGGTGATGACTTCACCCGAGCGTGTGCGGTTCAAGTTTCGCCTCGCTTACTGACCGAGTGCGACCAGGTTTCCCATCAACTCATTGGCGACCGAGACGGTTCGCGTATTCGCCTGGAAGGCCCGCTGCGCCACGATCAGGTTGACGAATTGGGTCGCGATATCAACGTTCGACTTCTCAAGCGATCGCGACCGGATGGCGCCCAGGTTACCGCTGTTGGCACCGGCGACGATCGCGGAGCCCGAGGCCACGGATTCGACCAAACGACTCCCGCCGATATCCGTCAGGCCCTCGACGTTGCCGAAGTTCGCCAGTGCGACCTGGGCCAGGGAGAGGGTCTCACCGTTCGAGAAGACACCATTGAGCAAGCCGTTGGCGTCGATCTCGAGGGATGTCAGGGTGCCGGGTGCGAAGCCGTCCTGATCCTTGAAATTCGTGGTCGTCGATTGATTGTATTGCGTCGTCACCGGACCCGTGGCCACGCCACCCGGAAACGACCCCATGCTGAAGTCGATCGCCTGGCTGCCAACGGCGCCGTTTGCGGTACTGAGATCAAAGGTGATCGAGACCGTCGGATCCGTCGTGTTGCCGTTGATCGAAACGAGCGTACCCGCCCCATCAAAGCCCAGGGTTCCAGACCCCACGCCCGCTTGAACGACGAAGGGGGCACCGGTCGGTGAGCCCGAGTCCGCATCCGAGAGCGCCACGTTGTAGTCCCAAGTACTGGCCGCGGTCTTGGTGAAGAACACGGTCGCCTGACGCGCGGTGCCCAGGGAATCGAAGATCGTCACGACTTCTCGGAAATTCGATGTCGCACCGGCATCCGCAGGATCGAAGCCCCCAGGAATCGCCGTCGCGGTCGCGTCGAGATTCATGCCGAGCTGGAACGACTCGGTCGGCCGCGGTGGCGACAAAGGCAGGTTGATCTGGATATCGCCGAGCACACCATTAGGCTGGTTGGTCGCTGGATCGATTCCGTATCCCTGGATCCGATTGCTATTGGCGTCGATCATCAGCCCGTTCGAATCAAAACCAAAGATACCGGCCCTTGTATACGAGCGACCGGAGCCACCCTCGAGGACGAAGAACCCCTTGCCTTCGATCGCCAGGTCGGTGGTCCGCTGGGTCTGTTCGAAAACGCCCTGGGTGAAGATCGTACCGACGGTGTTCACGACCGTGCCCGAACCGACCTGTGCAAAGCCGGCTCCCGCCGTGATGCTCTGGCCGAGGACCGAGGAAAATTCGGCGCGCTTCTCCTTGAAGCCCACTGTATTCGCATTCGCAATATTGTCGCCAATCACGGAAATTTGTGTCGATGCGGCATCCAGCCCGCTGACACTGCTGAATAGTGCGTTGGTTAGTGACATGTTCGACTCCTTCGTTTGAGTACGCCGATTCGGCGCAGCATTTCAACAATCTTCCGTGATCGTCTAATGATGATCGTGAGCAATCGCCTGGACCATCCAGGCATTTCCTCTCTCGATCCCAACATTTCTTCGAAGGCCGCGACCCGAAGGATCAATCCATTGTCCTCCTCGATCGCGTCCTTTAGGACTCGTGCAAATTTCATGACGTGGTTCTCGGCACGGGCTGTTGCAAGACCGTCTGTCCGCCTCCGGTCCGTACAGACGAACGCTCTGGCAGCCGGACTTCGAGAATGTCCTCGACCGAGAAGATTCGAGAACCGATCCGAATCGCAGGCTCGCCGGTGAGAATCGCGCCTGTCACCAGCCCCTCGACCATGGGCAGGATCGTGACATCTTGACCGGCCGCGCCGGTCGCTGTGAATTCGATGGCATAGATGCCGGGCGCGAGATTGCGCGAGGCGGGATCGAGGACATATTCAGAATCGCCCGGGCGCATCGGAATCGGCCGACCCTCCGCGTCCACCGGTAGGACCGACTCCTCGAGCCGAAGGATCCCGTCCGAGTCATAAATGCGAACCGTCGCCGCCGTCGCATCTTCGATCGTTCGGATCGGCATGCGAATCGTCGATCGCGCCTGATCGACTTCGATCTGACTTCCGAAGACGACGACTTCCCGTCCGACCAGATTGGTCGGATCGATCTGCGCCGATTGCTGATCGATCGGCGAGTCGTTGCCCAGGCGGAGCGCCAGCGCGTCGATTCCAGATCGAATGGCCACCAATTGCTCAACAGAGGTGAACTGCGCCAACTGCGAGGCAAAGGCGGCCGAATCTTGTGGGTTGAGTGGGTCTTGGTTCTCGAGTTGCGCAACTAACAGTTCGAGGAAGTTGGCTTGGCCAACATCCTCGCGGGCTGCGGCTCGATCCGCTTCGGCCGTAATGGCCGACTCGATTCCGATTGATTCGATTCCTGGCATTGACTTTCCTCCCGCGTCTCAAATCCGAAGATCGACGCTCACCTCTGGCCCCGCCGACATCACCGTCGGCTGACCCGATTGTTCTACCCCGTCGACTTGCGGGGCTGTGTCCTGGTCCGTTGAAGTCTGGCCAACGGTCCGGTTCGCGGCTTGCTGGTCCTCTGTCCGGTCGCCTGCCGGGTCCTCTGCCTGACCATTGTCCCTTGACTCCGATCCCGAGAATCGCCCGAGATCGCCGTTCGCCATGTCCTGGGGGTTGCCGCGTCGGACCTCAAAATTTTCCATCCGCAGATCGTGATTGGAGAAGGCCTGGCTCAGGCGATCGGCCTGATTCTCTGCAACCGATTGGGCTGCGGCCTCGTTCACGATCATCACCACATCGACGTTGCCACCACGCAAAGTGACTTGAATCGCAACCTCGCCGAGGCTCGGCGGACTCAAGAGAATACGAGCCGTTCCGCCCCCTTGGCGAGCGAGCCATTCAGTCTGAACCGTAATCGCCTCCGAAGCCGCGGGTTGACCGGCGGCACCCGGCGCCGTGTTAGTCGTCGTCTCCATCACCATGCCGGCCACCGGGTTGGCGACTGCGCCCGCACCCTCGAGTGGGACCGTGTCCGGGGACTGCACGACCGAGTCGACTTGAACCAGCGTCGAGCCAGACGTCGAGGCGGCGGCTTCCGACCCCGCCATGTCTGCGCCTCGATTCGTTCCCTCCTGGCGATCGAAGAGTGCCTGTTGTGCCCCCTGACGCGCCTCTCCGTCACGACGGAAACCGGCGTTCGAGCCTCTTTGCTGCTCGTCACGGAGGGCCGCAAGACCTTGAGCACGCAATTCCGAATCGTTCGAAGCATCTCGAGCGGAGTCGACAGTCTGCTGTGCACCCGCCTCAAACCTGGAACGCGTGACGTCATTCGAAAGTGTCTCGCCGGCGAGCGCGGCACGCGCTTCCACTCCGTCAGGAGTTCGTGTCGCCTCGATCGATGCGTTGGCGAGCGCCGCCTGCTCAGCGCTTAGACGACCCGCACCGACGCTCGCTGCCTTGGCTTCCATCGCCTCCGCCATGCCGCCATTGCGGCCACGATCCGCCAGCCCTGCCTTGGCCTGCTCGGCGTTGAGATTCGTCAGACGACCGACCTCGCGGTCTTCGGCTTCCCCGATGTTATTTCGCGTACCCATGGCGCCCACGGCCATCGCAGCCAACGCCGCCGCCTCGATCGTCGACTCTGCCTCCTGGTCCTCGCGAACCCGTTCCGCCGCGTTGCCAGTCGAGTTCTCCTCCGCGGCCCGATCCTCTTCCAACGAGACCTCGCCGTTGGCTCCGGATAGTCCCCCTCTATGGATCGTCTCACCCGAGTCGTCGAGCGTCGAACGAAGGATCTGCATGAAGTCCTCGCCGGTCGCCTGCTCACGCAAATTTCGCGGCGTCTCTTCGATCGCACCCAGCTGCGAGGGATCCATTGCGTTCACAGTCATTTCAATCGCCTCGGACACAGTCCATCCAATCGACTCAATTCGCTTTCGCCGCGGGAGAATCCGTTGTCGGATCGAGTGGCTTCAACATTCGACGGCTCACACTGAGCGCACGGTCGGGACTCATGGCTGCCAACACGCCCGCAGAACTCTTCTTCTTCATTCCGCGAATGATCGAAACCGATAGGTCGAGGTCCAATTTGCCGAGCAGATTGCCGGCTTTGTTGGCAGGCATCGACGAATAGACACTCGACAGCTGCAAGACCCGGTCTTGCCCCTGCCTCGACCAATCCTCGATGCGATCTTCGATCTCGCTGCGGATCTGATCGAGTTCGATCGCACGCTGGTCGATCAACTCTTCGAGTTCAACCACCGATCGCTCGCGCTCGGCGACGCGCTGTTCGCGCAAGGCGAGGTCGACTTCCCGTTTTCGAATCTCGGCGATGATCGAGTCGACCCCTTTAGAAAGACCCGGCGCATTCAAGAGGTCCGGGGCATCCCCGTCATCGCGAAGCGATGCGGATTCGCTGGGCGGCGGCGAGGCCGTCGCGGACTCAGCCCCTTTTGCGGCACTCGCTTCGTTTGCGAGCAGCGCGATCAGCAAGACACTGATCCCGATCCACCCGCAAAGCGGACTCATGGGTCTCGACGCTTTCATCTTCGGTTCTCCTGCTGCAGACGATTTTCCAGAATCCTTCGACGGGCGATTCGCGCAATCGACAAGTCTTCCAATTCGGCCTGCTCGGCGGCCAGACTTTCGCGCCGGTGTGATTCCGCACGACGTTCCCGAAGTCGTTCGAGACTCTCGACCCGAACTCGTGCCGCCTGAACCCGCTCGCGCGCCTCTCTCAAGGCCGGTTCGAGTTCTTTCAGAACGTATTGGGCGCGTTGAAGCGCGATGCGTCCGACGGTGACGCCGTCTGCACGCATCGCCAGTCGTTCGCCGCTTGCGCCCTCTCGCGCCTCATCGGCCAGGATGCGACGACCGATCTCGAGCTTGTCGCCCGCTTCGCTGACCCGGGCCGCACGGAGATTTCGTTCGATTTCGAGCTTCGAGCGTTCAGCCCGTGCCCGGTCGAGTTCGAACTCGCGAATGCGCAACACGCTCTGCAGGCGAAAGACGAATTTCTTCATGTCGTCGCTGCCTTTGCCACGACGCTTGTCGCGCTCTGAAGAATCGCTCGGAGCGCGGCCACACCCTCGTCCATGGGCGTGACTTCGCCGCGGGGCTGATTCAGGAAGGCGTGCAGCGCGGGCTCGAGTTGGCGCGCTCGGTCGATCTGGGCATCCGATCCCTCTTGATAGGCGCCCACCGAAATCAAGTCTTCGGCATCGCGATAGGTGGCCAGGATTTGTCTCGCTTGTCGCGCGAGAGCCTGATGTTCCGGCGTCGTGACATCGGGCATCACTCGGGAGATGCTCGATAGAACGTCGATGGCTGGGAAGCGACCGGCTTGCGCGATTCGGCGAGAGAGTTCGAGATGACCGTCGAGCAAGGATCGAGCGGCGTCGGCGACGGGTTCGTTCATGTCATCACCCTCGACGAGCACTGTGTAGAGGCCGGTGATGCTTCCGCGACCCGACGTCGTACCCGCCCGTTCGAGCAATTTTGGAAGCTGGCTCCAGACCGACGGCGTGTAACCACGCGTGGTCGGCGGCTCGCCGGCCGCCAGGCCGATCTCGCGCTGTGCCGTACAGAAGCGTGTGAGGGAATCCATCATCAACAAGACGTGCTGGCCATCATCGCGAAAGCCTTCGGCGACCGCCGTGGCCACGCGGGCGGCCCGCGTACGCATCGGCGCCGACTCATCACTGGTCGATACGACAACAACGGAGCGAGCCAGGGCATCACCGAGATCGCGTTCGATGAATTCGCGAACCTCGCGTCGACGCTCGCCGATCAGCGCAATGACTGAAACGTCTACGTCTGCCTGGCTGGCGAGCTGGCCTAGCAGCGTCGACTTCCCGACGCCGGACCCGGCAAAAATTCCCATTCGCATTCCGCGTCCGATCGTCGCGAAACTATCGAGTGCGCGCAGACCGAGATCGATGGGCTCTTCGATCCTCGCCCGGGTGACGGCCGCCACCGGCTTGGAGTCGAGGGGTCGCCGAGCGCGCACGCCCAAAGGCCCCCGACCATCGATCGGCTCGCCCAGACCGTTCAAGACCCGACCGAGACATCCCGCACCCGTCGGCACGCGGTCGGCCTGACGGCGCACACGAACGGCCGCCCCGACCCGAGTCCCGCGCAAGCCACCGAGCGGCATCAACAGACTAACGTCACCACGAAAGCCTACGACCTCGGCCTGGATCGAGTCGCCTTCTTCGTCGGAATCCGTTTCGATTTCACACAGCGCGCCAATCGGAGGGCGAATGCCTTCCACTTCGACGAGCAGCCCGACCACCGTACTCACTCGACCATCGGGGGCGAAGGGTGTCCAATCGCGGAGCGACGCCCGAGCCGATTCAAAGAAGGCGATATCCGGACTCACACTCATGGCGTGACCTCCGGAAGCGCCGCTTCGAAGGATTCGCTCAAGGCATCGCGCAGTCGATCGCAAATGGCTTCGGCGCTGCCGTCGATGGTCTGCTCCGGCGCTTCGATGCGAAACATGCCGGGCGAGATCGCGTCGTCTTCAACGATCTCCAACTGATATGCATCGAGCCAACGGGAGACGCTTTCGGCTTCCATCGTGATCAGGGTCGCGCGATCGGAGGGATGCAATCGAAGCCGTGCGCCGGTTCTCGATTCAGAGGCCGTGATCACGCGGTTGAGTGCCTGGGCGAAGAGCGACGGATCCAATTTCAATTCCTCGCCGACCCATTTCTGCGCGATCTCCATCGCCAACCCCAATAGGAGTCCACGATTGGAGGCGATCGTCGTAGAAGAGACGTGCAAGAGTTCCCGCGCCGCTTCTTCGAGTAGCCCGCAGACGCGCGACGCATCCTGATTCGCTTCGCGCGCGCTCTCGACGCCACGCGAAAAGGCCGCTTGCTCGAGGGCATCCACCTCTTCCTGGGTCCAGGTCTGCACGGCCAGATCAGCGCCCTCTCCAGTCGGCGAAGACGACTCACGCCCGCTCCCCGCCTCGAAGGCCAGCGCACCATCGCTCCCACGCAGACCCGCTACCTCGACTGCAAAAATCGGGGATGGAATGAATGCGGTCGCAGTGAAAGAAACGTCGGCTCTAAACGAGGACATCATCACCCCCGCCACCGGCATCGATCGAGACGATGCCTTCTTCTTCGAGCCGCCGGGCGACATCGACGATCTGTCGCTGGATCTGCTCGATCTCGGACAAACGCATCGGCGGCAGCAACTCGGACTCTTCCTTGATCTGATCTGCGGCCCTCGACGAAACGTTGGAGAAGACCTTCTCCTTCATTTCATCGCTCGCCGTCTTGAGCGCAATCACGAGATCTTCGGTCGGAATCTCTCGCAGAAGCGCCTGGAAACCACGCTTGTCGATCGACTCGAGATCGTTGAAGGTCAACATCTGCTTGCGGATGTCTGCTGCAATCTCGGGATCCCTCGAATCCATCTTGTCGAGGATCAATTGCCCATCCGCCTTGGGCACACCATTGAGGAGCTTCGCCGCGACCTCCGTCCCACCGAGTGGCATGGGGGAGCCCACCTCGCGATGAAACATCGTCGCAATCTCGTCTTCGAGTTCATGAATCACGTCGCTCGAAACCGTGTCGAGGTTGGCCACGCGCAACATGACCTCGGGCCTCACATCGTCGGGCAGGAAGGCGACGATCGCGGCGCCGCGTTCGGACGGAAGTTGCGCGAGAATCAAGGCGATCGATTGGGGATGTTCGACGGCGAGCTGCTCGGCGATGAACTCCGGAGTGTACTCGCGCAATGTCCAGTCGATTCGCTTCTCGTCTCGGCCCAGCTTCTCCATCAGGCGCATGGCTCGTTCATCGTCGATCGAGCCCGAGATCATGGCCATCGCTTGTTCCCGACCGCCTTGGATCGAGATTTCGTGTTTTCCGATCGCCTCCTGGAATTCGAGCAGGACCTTTTCGAGGGTCGAGGAAGGCACGACCTCGAAGCGCGAAACCGAGGCCAGAATGCGCTCGACCTCGCCATCCTCGAGGCGCGACATCAGATCCTGAACCCGTGCGGGATTCATCGCCATCATCAGGATCGCGGCCTTCTCGACACCGTTGAGAAGCTCATATTGAAGATGTTTCTGTGCCACCGATCAGCCCCCGGTCGCCATCCAACCACGAATGGTTCGGACCGAATCGTCGGCGCGACGCTGGGCCAGTCGATCGACTTGTTGCTGGAGCGTGATCTCCTCGTTCTCTTCTTCGAGCCCGGGAATATTCATATCGAGTTCGGCTTGTGACAGATTGGCCGCGGCGGGCACATTGGCCGCAACCGCCGGCCCCTCGACGCTGACGCTCACGCTCGACAATCGCTTCATCACCTCCTCACGGAGATCTTCGAGTGCCGCCGTGTCGCCACCACCCACGGCTTGCGCCAATGGGCGAACAAACATCTTCGCGAACAGGACCAATCCGATCAGGAAGGCCACACCGTGAAGCAACGAAGTCAAGAGAACGAGAATGTCCGGCGTCAAGAAGCCGCCATCATCGAGGGTCTCGGCGTCGAGTTTGATGAAGGGAGCGTTGATCACACTGATCTCATCGCCGCGATCCGCCGAATAACCCACCGCGTGCTTGGCGAGTTCTTCGAATTCCTTCAACTCATCGGCGCTCCAGGGCGTAAACGCTGCCTCCCCCGCACCGTCAGCTTCATCGCCTACCGGGGCTGCGACCGATTGGCCGTCGACCAGGACCGCGATCGAAAGTCGCTTGATGCTGCCCATAGGCAGCACGTGACGGCTCACCGTCTTGCTGATCTCGTAGTTGATCGTCTCCGAAGTTCGATTCGAACTCGTCCCGCTCACCGTCGCACCGGCCTCCTCCGCGACGTCCGGCGTGTTGGCAACGATGCCTGCGACGCCGCCTTCTGCATCCGACTCATTCGCAAATTCGCTATCGCGCTGACTACTGCGAGCCACCTGGGAGTCGGGATCGAAAATCTCCTCCGTCCGCTCGGTCTGGGTCCAGTCGAGGTCGGCATTGACCTTGGCTACCACGCGACCCAACCCGACCGTCCGTTCGAGAATCGATTCGATCTGGCCTTCGAGTTCCGTCTCGAGCCGTCGTTCGGCGCCGACCGACGCGCTCGAACCCCGACCGGCCAGACCGGAATCCGCCTGGGGTGCGAGCAAGCGACCATGGTTGTCGACGAGCGTCACGCGAGAAACATCGAGACCTTCCACGCTGGATGCGACGAGATGCACGATTCCGCGCACCTGACCCGGTTCGAGATCCCAGCCCGCTCGCAGGCGCGTCACGATCGAGGCGGTGGCCTTTCGCCGGTCGCGGCGCAACAGATTCTTGCGCTGGGGAATGGCCAGCTGAACGCGCGCCTTCTCGACGCCGTCGACCTGCTCGATGGTCCGCGCCAACTCACCCTGCAAGGCGCGATGGAAGTTAATTTTCTGAACAAAATCAGTCACCCCGAACGAACCTTTGTCAAAAAGCTCGAAGCCTGGGGTACTGCCATTGGGCAGCCCACGACCCGCCATCCGCATACGCGCTTCCTGAACCCGCGGACCCGGAACGCGTACCGCCGTGCCGCCTTCCGCCAACTGGAATTCGATTCCTTCCGCCGTCAGAGCGTCGACGATCTGCGACACCTCCATATCGTCGAGACCGCGATAGAGCAGCCGATAGTCGGCGGAGCGAGTCCCGTTCGAAATCCAGAAGAAGAAGGCCAGCGAACCAACCGCTGTCACGACGAGCATCGCCTGACGTCCCGGGGAGAGCGCTGAAAACTGTTTTACGAAGCTGGCTAGCCAATCCGGCACGATCTACCTCAGAGTGTTCGTAGAATGCGTTGATAGGAGTCGATCGCGCGATCGCGAATCTGCATCATCATGCGCAGAGAAAGGTCGGCCTCGTTCAAAGAGACCACTGCATCCATGATGCCGACCTCGCCTTTGGCCAGACCCACCGCGTTGGACTCGGCGACGTTCTGCTTTTGGTTGACATCGGAGATCAATCCCGACATGAGTTCCGCGAAGCGACCCCCCGCCGATTCGGGGCCGCGCGCGACACCGCTTTCGCTTCCGCCAATCGGGGTGATCTCTCTCAAACGATCGATCAGAACTTGTTCCATGATTATTGACCCACTCGCATCAGGGCTTCAGCCATGCTTCGCACCTTTTGCATCACCAGCAGGTTGGCCTGGAATCCTCGACTGGAACTCACCAGGTTCGCCTGCTCCTCGACGAGATTGACGTTGGGGAACTCGACAAAACCGTCTGCGTTCGCGTCGGCGTGAGAGGGCAGATAGCGGGTGATTGGATCCCGCTGATCTTCCTGAATACGCGACACCGACACCGCCCTCAGTTTTCGCTGCAACGCCCCCGCAAACGAAGAGCCCACCCGCTCCGCCACGAAAACGGGATCGCGCCGACGATATGGGCCTCCCTCTTCCGTGCGTGTCGTCTGGGCATTGGCGATATTGCTCGCGGTCACGGTCATTCGCGTTCGCTGTGCGCGAAGACCCGAGGTTGCGATGTCGACGATATCACTCATGTTCATGGCGATTCTCCTGCTTGGTCCGATCGGGGCGCGACCTAGCCCTGGCCGATGGCGGTTCGTACGAGTTGGGAAACACGAGCCAGGATGTTGGCCTGGTCGATAAATGCTCCCGCATTGCGATGGGCGGTCACCAGTTCCTGGTCGAGATCAATGGCATTGCCGTCGGGCCGGGTTCCGCGAGGCCCCTTCGTAACGCGGCCGCCACCGGGATCGCTCGAACGCACGGGCAAATGTCTCTCGTGTGTTTGCGTCATCCGCCCGGTCTCGCTCTCCAACACCTTGCCGAAGGACAGATCCCGCCGGCGATAGCCGGGCGTATCCGCGTTCGCGATATTCGAAGCGATGACCGATTCGCGGGCCATGCGAAAGCGCATCGCGTTCTGTAGAGCGCTGATCGCTTCTGTTCCGAAACTCGGCATTTTTTGCCTCCCTGGCCTGGGCGATTCGATGCGATCTGAAAGCCCAAGGATCCGAGCGAAGGAAGAGCAAGCAGCGTGCCAATCGGGAAGGGCCTCTCGTGCAAGGATGGCGGCCAGTCGGCCCCTTCGACCTTGCAATCGCGAAGGCCCGAACGATTCAGGGGTGCACTTTGAAACCCGACCGAGGGCTGTGACCGGCAAGAATTGCCGACCCGGGCTCCGGTCCGCGGCACGCGGCACGCGAAGCCGGCGATGGCTAGCGCAGTCCGTACTCGCGGATCTTGTTGCGCAGGGTTCGCACGCTGATCCCCAACGTCTCGGAGGCGCGAGTTCGATTGCCTTCCCAATGGGCGAGCGCACGGATGATGGTGTCTCGTTCGAGGGTCTTCAAATGAAGTGAAGCCAATGGCGCGTTGCGATCTCTCGCACCCTCGAAATCCTCGCTCAACAAGGCAGCAATTCGTCCGACATCGCCCTCGCTGCGAACCATGCAGCTGCGCAGGCGACTCTCGATCCCATGACGATTGCCGGGAAATCCGTCACGGGCCAGCAACTCGATCAGGTCCTGATCGACAACCGGCACCGGCTCCCCCATTTCGCGCGCTATACGCCGGGCGATCGTTTGGCAGAGCGCAAGATGATCCCGCGCGCGATCGCGCAGCGGGGGCATGAGCAGCCGCGCGGCATCAAGTCGATATTGCAGTTCGAGCAGGATTCGCCCTTCGCGCACCGCTTGTTCCAAAGGACGGCGACTCACGGTCAGCCAGCGTGGCCCCTTGTCTTCGAATCGACGCATGGCCGCCAGCAATTCGAGTTGGATCGCTTCCGGTAGGTCAACGGGCTCGACGATCACGACGCTGCCATCGACGGCGGCGGAGATCGCGTCGTCCAGTAGATCCCGTAGACCGGGCCGTCCTATGGCTTCCAGTTCGGTGCTCTCGATCGCATGAAGGGGGGAAGCCGCGCAGGCACTCCAACCGTGGACGGCTTCGGCCAGGGCGCGGCGCCCGGTTCCAAGCTCTCCTTCGATCACCAGGGGCAGCCGGCGTCCCGCCAGTCTCCGCGCACGGGCCAGCAGCGCGATCACGTCCGGTTCTTGGGTCTCGAGAATCGGATCCTGCCCGTTCCGAGAAGCAGACTGACTCTGTCCGGCGGATCGGGCGAGCACCCGGGCTTCGAGTTGGCGGATCGAAAACGGTTTACAGAGACAATCCATTCCCTCCGGCAATGCGGCCTGATTGCCAACCCGCGAACCCAGATCCGAAACCAGGCCAATCGTCTTCTCGATCGACCCATACGATCGCAACCAGGCTTGCGCGCCCGAGGCCGCAAGATCAATCACCTGCACGGCCGAAGCCTTGACGGTGGCGGGCTCCATCGCTCGTCTTGCGTCGGCAAAATCCTCGACAACGAAGCCGAGTTGAGAAAGCGCCCGGAAGAGGTCGCGACGTAGACCCGTGTGCGATTCGATTAGTAGCAGTCGGCGGCTGCCTAACTCGTCAAGCATGGGACGCACCGGTTGGTAGAAAAATCTGAATGCGGTCGTGACCCTCTGGCGCGCTCGCGGTCAGCGTCCCGCCCCACTCTGCCAGCGCAACTTCGAGTTCGAACCAATCGTCTCGATCGAATTCGAGACGACGACGGTCCTGGGCGGCGGACACGACGACAAGCGCCGCACAAAGCCCATTCGCCACGTATTCGAGATCGAATCGAAGTTCCCAATCTCGCAGGGTCGCTGCCAGGACAACACGAAGCAGGGCATAGAGAATCGATTCGAGTGCGGCTTCCGGCATCTCCACTCGGATTTCCGTCTTCACGACAGGCTCAGTTCCAGTCGACTGCGCGACCGCGGCCGGCTCTGAAGCCGCTTGAAATCGAATGCCTCGCGCCGCAAGCGTCGGGTCGAGTCGTTTGCGAATTCGCTGCCAGACCTCTTCGACATCGACGGCCGGCCAAGACGTAGCCAAGGCTGGGCTCGCGAGCAGATCGATCTTCCCGAGCAACTCGTCGATCTGACTGACGGCTTGATGAATCGTCGAGATCCGATCAACGGCGGCCGGCGTCGACTCGAAACGCGACAACTCGCTCGCCGCGAGTTCAACCCGAGCCAAGGCGTTGCGACTCTCGATGGCCAGAATGCGGGTCAAAGCCTCACGGGTCGACTCGTCTTCCGGGACGCGTAACCCGTGGCCTTCGTCGCTCATCGAGTCGCCCCCGTATAGGCGTCGCGAAGCGGCCCATAACGTTTCTCGAATTGCGCAAGCCGGCCCCAGGGTGATCCAAGCACCTGCGTCGGATCCCGTCCCCAGGCTTTCTTACCGGTTGAATCGAGTTCCCGGAAGTAGCCCAACCAGAAGCGCGCAGAGGAACGCAAGGCGCTCTCGACTCTGGCGTGACGCTCCACGGTTCGATATAGAACGAAGGCTTGCTCCGGTTGGCCGGATTGTCGCAAGGCGTGCGCGGTGAGCATGGCGGCTTCGATCATGCTTGCTCGAGCCGCCGGCTGATCCTCGGCCGCATCGAGCCATTTCGGGACACGGTCCGCGATGTATTGGGCCACCTGGCTTCGATTCTCACTGGCCAGGGTCAACGCAAGAATCCGAACGAGCTTTCCCCGCTCCATGGCGAGTTCTGGAGAATCCAGAACCAAGAGCAGGCCGGCCGCGGCCTCGCGCATTCGCCCCTCTTCGAAATCCGCTTCCGCCACGATGGCCTTCCAGGCCTCGAATTCATCACTCGCTTCGACGCCCTCTTCCTGCAGGACCGCGCTCGCAACGCGGCGGGCCAGGGTCACCTCACCGATCGCCAACGAAGACCGGGCCAAGGCCAGTGCAACCTGCTGCGCACCGAGCGTGCCAAAGCGCCGAGCGATCGTTCGGTACAAGCGCGCAGCGAGCCAGGGCAACTCCATCTCTTCGAAACACAGGCCCACCCTGGCAAAGGAAGTGACCTTCGAAGCGCGCTCGATCAGGATGCCGTATCGCCCACCGAGCGCGCGGACGAGTTGTTGGCAGCCGCCGGATTTTTCACTTTCGCGCGCGACCCGATCCAATAATTCGTCCAAGGCCAAGGCAAACCCGGGCGTCACGACCGGATCGACGCCCTCGTAGGCGAGCCGGGTGGCGACCGCGAGAGCGCCATCGAGATCACCCCGATAAGACAGCTCCTTCATCAACACGCCCAGGGCGTAGCGCCTCACACCACGCCGCTGTTCGCGCAACGTGCGCAACAGGATGTCGAGACGTTGGCCAGGCGATTTATCCGTCACACCAAGATCGATCGCACGGACCGCCGCCAGCGCACCGATCGGACCGCCGTGGCGTCGACCGGAAATTTTCGAAAGCCGCTTCCTCGCCCGCAATCCGTCTTCATAGACGGCATCGAGATCCGCAAGGCGAATTTCAGCCGTATCCCTGGCGTCCCGCCCGGGCTTGCTTTCGAGAAAACGCTCGAGCCATCGCAGGCCCCTTTCGAGATCGCCCGCGTCGAGCGCCGCCTCCGAGGCGCGCAATGACCAGCCATCGAGAGATGCGCCGAATGCAGACGCGCGCGGCAGCAGCGTTTCATATTCGACGGTCACGTTCTCGACCTTGCCCGCATCAAAGGAAAGATCCGTCAGCCGCAACCGCGAAGCCAGCGCAAGGCGTGCATTGGTTGAGCTCGCGATTTTTCGATAGGCCAGGTGTGCTTCGAAGGGATGACCCGTTCGGTAGAGAACCTCAGCCCGCCAGAAGTCGATCTCGAGGCGATGCAGGCCCGTGGCATCGAGTTCCTCGAGCAAGCTTTCCGCTTTCGTGAGTTGCGCGGCAGCTTCGGATTCTCTCGAGAGTAAAAGCAACACGCGGGCCAATTCGAGACGCTGACAGATCTTCTGGTCCGATAGAAAGGGGTTACGCAATAGCGTTCGAAAGCGCTCTTCCGAGATCAACAGATCTTCTCGATTCTCGGCGGCTCGCGCATGAAGCACTGCATCGAGCACAACCAGTTCCGGCCCCATGGCGTCGAGCCCGGCGGCCCAATCCGCAAGCATTGCTCTCGCCTCCACCCATTCGAAGGCGTCGGCCTGTTCGAGGATGGGATCGGTGGCGAAATCAAGGCCATCGGGAACACAATACGAAACGGCGTCGAGTACCGGGGTTTCCAGATTTCGGCTACGCAAGATGTCATAGGGGCTCGGCAGGAGTTCCAACGCCAAGACACTCGCCGGTGTAGCCAGCCAGAACGCAATCACGCCCGCCATGGCCACGACAGAGAAGCCTGTTGTCGACAAATTCGAAGACCTCAATCTTCCGCTTCCTGATCGACCCGCGCCCGCAGAGCGACTCGTTGCAGGTCGTAGCTGAATGCGATCAACGCATCACGATCCTCGCCGTCCATATGTCGAAGCTCGACGGCCAGCGGCCGCAGGGCGTCACCGACGAACTTCGCATTCGCTTCATCGACCGCAAAGCCCACGGCGCGAACCGCCCGTGAATAGGGAGAAGGCAAGAGGATCTCGATGCGATAGGCATCCCCTTTCCGAAAGGACCAGGTCACATCGAGGGACACACCCGAGCCCGAAAAGACGATCGACTGTCTGTCTGCACCACTGAGCGGCCTTGGCGTATCGACGGGCGATTCGCCGAGAAGCAGATCGAGCTTTTCTTCGATCCGCCGAAGACGCGCCATCAGGGGGGCGTTCTCCTCTCCCTCCGCGATCGGCTGCAGCAAGAGGTCGGGCAAGGATAGATCGAAGACGGCGGCTTCGATCGCCTCCTTGGCCAAAGGGATCAGACGGATCGGAAGCAGCCCGGCGACACGGTAATAGGCGCGTCGACAACTCGGCTCGAGCATCGACGAATCCATCCCGGCGACACCCTGCTCGATCTCATCAGGCCTTCCGCGCCCTTCACCCTGCCTGTGCCCCATCGATCATCCCTTTCCAGGATCGGATTCGTCGCCCAACACGCGAGCCAACGCGCCTCCCAATCGAGACAGCGACTCGTCGCGATCGATTCGGCGACATTTCTGGAAAGAGGCATCGCAAAGGACGTGCCATGCAGCGGCGCGTGAGGCGCAACTTGACGCGAGGCACGTTTCAATGTGAGAACGATTGATTCGAATCGAAAGGTCCGGTCGGAAATTTGTTCTGGGAGCCAGTGACCGGTCCCTCGATGGGTGCGCTCGAGGGTGCCCGAGTGAGAGCCTTCGTGGGTGCCCCAACGAACGCGCTTGCCAGCCCCGGCTTGCTAGGCCGCTTTCTTCTCTGCTCGACGTTGGTCGACCTGCGCAAGGATTTTCGAAATCTCTACGGCGTCGTAGGGCTTCATGCAAACGCCGTCCGCCCCGAGTTCAAGGGCACAGCGAACCAGCCCCTGCGTCGGTTCGTCCGTCGCGATCAGGACGGCTTTCGCCGCGACCAACGCGTTGTTTCGCACCTCTTCGAGTAGATCAGCCCCGCAGCGAACACCGAGATCCCATGAAATGATATAGACGGCGGCATCCTGAATATCCTCGGATGAATCGATGTCGAATTCCACCGAGTCCATCGCGATCACCTGGCGCTCGAAATCGTCCTCGAGGTCCTCTGAGGCGTTGCGTGACGCCGGATCGGGATCAACGACGATGATCGAACCCACTTCTTCTGATTCGTCTTCCGAATCGGCCATGGTCTCCATTTACCTGAACCGCGAGCAACCACAATCGCGCGCTCGTTACGACTCCCCCCGGCGTCTGATCAACCACGTACCGGACAACGCGCGCCACATCCATGCGCGTGCAGCCGATCCGTGGCCGTTAAGCCTCACATCGTCGTGCGAAGATTCCAACTTGAGTGGAAGGCGAAGTCGCCGGCAGAACAGGCGCTCGCTGATTCGAACCGGGCGCCTAGGCCTTGACCGTGACGAGGCGCGGCTCACCGCGGTCGCGCTTTGCATGCGCCTGAATTGCCGAACGGCGACGCTGGACCGATTGCCGCTGGCCCCGCAAGGCGCCGACTTCGGCCATTCCGTGCGTGCGCATCTCGGCGTCGAGCGTTTTGATCTCTGCCAAACAGGCGCGGGACGCCGCGTCCGGCCGAATGCCAGATTCGGAGGCTGCGCGCAGTGCTTGATAGGTCGTTTCCCGCCGATCAAGTGCGGCATCGAGCACCGCGGCAGTCTGCTCCCCAAGGACGGACTCGTGAAGCGAGACCGTGGCCTCGAATAACGCGTGCACGGCTCGATCAAAGTTTTCACGCGATCTGCGCTGGTCCAACCCATCTCCTTTACCCGACGCAGAACGCCGGGCCACGACCACCGGCGACCTCAGGACAGGCTGGTCAGGAATCCCTGCTGACTCTGCAGACCCGATACGATCCGCTCGAGCGAGCTGAACCGGGCAATCAAGGTCTCCTCTCTCAAGGTCAAGCGCCGCTCGAAGCGAGCGATCGAGTTATCGAATCCCTTGAGTCGGTCCGCAAAAGCCTTGTCCCGGCTGGCCAGTGTCCCGTCACCGCTTCGCACGATCAGCTCGAGTTGTACGGCGACGCGCTGCGCGAACCCCTTGTCGTATAGATCGGGTTCGACCGTCGGATCTGCAGTGATGGCGTCTTGATTGAGCGGTGTCGAACGAATACGGCCCGAAAGAAATTCTCTCACCGAGAGCGGATCGAGGGCGAGCGCCTCTTCGAGCTTCTCCTTGTTCACTTCCAGCGTGCCGCCAGCCCCGATCTCGATGCCGATTCCCGTGATCGTCCCGCCTAACGCTCCGCCCACGGTCGAGGCGAAGGGGTTGCTCTGGTTCGTCTCGAACGAATAGCCCGTACTGACGATTTCCCGCAGCTGACGTTGCACGTCTCGAAGCGTAAAGTCGCCAGCGAGGGGTCCCGCCCGATTCGAACCTTCGTCGACGCTGAATTGATCTCCAATAAAGGACAGCACATCGTTGTAGGCGCTCACGAAGTCTTCAAGTCCCTTTGCAACTTCGTCCACATCTACTTCGACCGAAATCGTCTCTGTGATCTGCGTGACGTTGTCCGCTTCGAGTTCGGCTTCGCCAATCAGCCGGATTGTGATGCCACTCAGGACGTCGCTGATCAAATTGCTTTCGCGAGTGATCGAACGTCCGAATAGCAGAAACGACGCATCCGCGGCGTTGTCCGAGCCATTCACGGCGGGGGCCTCGAAGGCGAGTGAACCCCCGATCGTCAATTCATTCGAGAGTCCGGTCGAAGCCGAGGTGATGACCAATTGAAATTCGTTATCGGAGACCTGAAGCACGTCAGCACGCACGGCCCCACCGTTCTCGGCGGAGGTATTGATCTGGTCGCGAATGTCCTGGAGCGTCAGATCGGTACCGTTGGCTTCGATCAGGATCGACGTGGGTTCGACTACGGGAACCGCATTCGGGTCGCCGTTGGGTAGATCGATCGTCAGCGTCTGGGTCCCGGACAATGCGATTGCACCGGAAGTGGTCGCCACGGAAAAGCGGCGGGAGCCCCGCGCCAAGCTGTCGACGCGAATGTCGATATCGCCGGGGGCTGCGCCGGAATCCGCCGAAACCGTCACGACCTCGTCGTTGGTTGTCGTCCCCGAATAGCGAAGGAATTCTTCCGTCGAAGAAGCTTGCCCGCCCGTGATCGTCCGGTTGTCGATTTCTCTGGCCGCATCGCGCAGGGCCAGCAGCTTGGTATTCAGATCACGCATCAGACTTCGCTGATTGCTGATCTCCGCACGGCGTGATTCGATCCGTTGAAGAGGGATGCGCTCGATGGCGAGTAGCCCTTCGAGCAATGCGTTCGTATCGAGTCCGCTGGCCAGCCCACCGAAGGTCGGCCGGCCTACTGATCCTGTTTCCATGACGAGTCCCTGTGGCGAGCATTTGCCGTGGGTCTGCTATCGACGGCCCGGAAGCCTCAAATGAGCATGCGATCGATCGGCTTTCAATTCGAAATGTCTGCGCCGCCCGATGATCGTGCCGAAGCGGCACCCGCCGACTCCTCCTTCAGGGCGCGCATGGTCTGGCCCCAGACCACCACGCGGGGTGCGATTTCATATTCGAGAATGTCTGCGATCTGGATCGGGTCTTCACTGGTCTGCGCCTGGATCATCTCCTCGAGCCAGGGAAAGAGTTCACCCTGGAGCGAAGCTAAGGCCTTGGCCTCTTCGACGAGCACATTCGAGACCGAATAGGTGATCCCCGTGAGCACGGTCAGTGAATCCGTCACGTTCGCAAGCAGGCTATTGGCGAGATCACTGCGACTGGTTCGGTAGTAGTCGACGGTCTGCTCGATCGCGGTGGCGATCTGGCCGGTGTAGTCGGCACCCTGTTCGAGCACTGAGCGCGCCACGGCCAGTGTCGAGCGACGCTGAATGGAAACGGTCTCGACCCCGTCGAGCGAACGCGACTCGAGGGCGGAGAGCGCCTCGGGAGGGAGTGCTTCACCATCGATCTCCACGCCGACGACAACCGATTCTTCTTCGCACGAGCCAGCGCGCTCCGCTTCCGCCACGAGCTCGGCGAGATTGGCGCATTGCGAGGCATCGATCGATTGCGCGGTGCCGTTCAGGATCAAGTCCATTCCATTCTCCTCATGCATCGACACGGACGCCCGACATGGGCCGCACTCGATGTGTGGTTCACGAATGAGCAAGCGTCATGCCAACCCACTGCGGCCGCGACCGAGATCGTATTTTGTCGGCGACCGAGAATCACTTCTGCCCTGATGGCGCAGGGCGCAGGCACGCTGTTTGCAATTCCTGGAATCAGGACCCGTCCCATTCTTCTGGTGCATTCCCAGTGTCCGAAACAAGAAAGGAGACTTTCGATTTGAAAGCCAAGGTTTCAGAACGAAAGATCGAAAGGGCCGTTTCGCCCCCCCGAGTTCGTTTCGTCGCGGAGGTCTCGAGCAATCATGCACAGGACCTCGATCGCGCCCTGCGCTTCGTCGACCGGGCGGCCGAGATCGGCTGCGACGGGGTGAAATTTCAGCTCTTCCGAATCGACGAACTCTTCGCCCCAGAAATCCTGCGACAGAGCGCGAGCCATCGCGCACGCAAAGCCTGGGAGCTTCCCGAAGACTTCCTCGCCCCCCTCGCCGCACGCTGCCAGACACTCGGCATCGAGTTTGGATGCACCCCCTTCTACCTGGAAGCCGTCGAGGCGCTCACGCCCTGCGTCGACTTCCTGAAGATCGCTTCCTACGAGCTGCTCTGGGACGACCTGCTCGCCGCCTGTGCTCGAAGTCGGTTGCCGCTCATCCTTTCGACGGGCATGGCCACCCTCGACGAAGTCCGCCATGCCGCCACGGTGATCCAGGACTGCGGTGGCCGCGACCTCACACTCTTGCATTGCGTCTCGGGCTACCCGGCTCCCGCGGCGCAGGCCAACCTTCGCGCCATCGATACCCTCGCCGCCCTGGCGGACGAATTCGCGGGCCTCGACCTGCGTGTTGGGTGGTCCGACCACACGGTTGAAGCGGGGGTCATTCATCGGGCCGTCCACGCCCATGACGCGGAGATGATCGAATTTCATCTCGACCTCGAAGGCGATGGAGCCGAATTCGAATCGGGACATTGTTGGCTGCCCGAGGACATGAAGAAAACGATCGACCAGATCCGCGTCGGCCTCTCCTCCGAGGGCTCCGGCGAAAAGGTGCCGACCCGGATCGAAGAGAACGAACGATCCTGGCGGGCGGATCCAAGCGATGGGTTGCGTCCCCTCACACCACTTCGCAGCCAATGGTCCCCGTCACCATGACGACGCGAAGCGACGTCGACTTTATCCTCGCCGGCGGCGCGACCCATGGACTGGGACATGTCATGCGCTGCGCGGCCCTGGCCTCGGCCGCGCGCCGCCGGGGCTGGGCGTCCCGGGCTTACCTCGACGGCGATCGCACGGCCGGAGATCGATGGCGCATCGCAACCGGACAGCGTAGGCCCGAAGCGTGGTCGGACTGGTCTGCGGAGGACGCCGCTTGCGTGACCTTCGTCGACCATCCCGGAGACAAAGGCCGCTGGCTCTCTCGGTTGAGCCAGTCTGGAACGCGAATCGTCGTCCTGGATGATGCACGTTTTCGGAGCCTGGCTGACCTCACGATCTGCCCTGCCCTGCATCACCTGCCGACCGACATCTCCCATGAGAAGACCGATTCTCGAATGTTATTCGGACCGCGCTTCGCGATTCTCGCGGAGATCCACCTCGTGACTCCGTCACGACCACACTCGACGCGCAACAAACTCCTGCTCTCCCTGGGCGGCGCCGATCCTCACCAACTGACCCCGCGCGTCGCCCCAATACTCGCCTCGGTCTTGAACGACTCAGAAGTTCTACACGGCATCCGCACTCGCCATGTCGTGCTCGGTCCGGCCTTCGCCGATCCCGACCGCCTTGCCCGAAAGTTCGAGGACTCGGATTGGCAGATCCATCGCGCCCTCGACGGTCTCGCCATGGCCCGCCTGATGGCGGAGTCGAAATTGGCGGTGATGGGTTTCGGAACGAGCCTCAGCGAACTCGCCTGGCACGGGACGCCCTTCCTTTCGATCACCCATCACGCCTCCGACGACCCCCTGGCACGAAGCCTCGAACGACAGGGAATCGGCGTTCATCTCGGTTCGGCCAGCTCGCTGAATCTCGAGGTCGTGGCCTCACGTTTTCGTCGAGCGCTCGAAGACGACGCCTGGCAACGCACCAGTGCGGAAGCTGCGCAAAGGGCACTCGAAGACGGTCTCGGAGTCGAGCGGATCCTCGACCGGATCGAGGGATGGATCCATCAGCGCCCTACCCCACAACCCAGTACCCGTTCAACGAAAGGTCATCATGTCGCTCCACTCTGAATTCAGGTCGGCCCGGCCCCCCTCAAAGGCTGCAGCCAGCGACACGCTAGAGGCCCCCTGCATGATCGATGGCCTCGACGGCGAAGTCGAATTGCGCCGCGCACCGGGCGGCTACCTTCAGGTCTGGCCCAGGCCGACGGCGGAGTCCCTGCGCGCGTTGTATGGCGAAGCCTTCTACGATCGCGAAAAGCCAGACTATCTCTCGAAGGTACAAAAGGAGAAGAGCTACTGGGACGCCACCTGGTCGATGCGCCGAAAGCTGATGGAGTCAGCGCTTGCACCGACTCGCCGCAGGCTACTCGACGTCGGCAGCTCCGGCGGGTTCCTGCTCGATCACTTCAAGAACAACGGCTGGCAATGCATGGGCATCGAGCCCTCGCATAGCGCGGCCGAGTTTGCCCGAGCGCAATACGGCCTGGAGATCTTCACCGGCGAGTTGCTCGACTACCCCCGTCGCTCCGATCAAGCTGAAGAGGCTGACAACGCTGGCCAGGGCGACCAGGCAGCCGCCGTTGACCGGGGAGCGGCCACGACAACAAAACGCTTCGATGCCATCCACAGTGCCCAGGTCCTCGAACACGTGCTCGATCCAGAGGCCTGTATCGAGCGCATCGCATCCCTGCTCGTACCCAATGGCGTCGTCTACATCGAAGTGCCCAATGAGTTCAACGTCTTTCAAGAAGCCGCACGTGAACGCCTCGACAAATCAGCCTGGTGGGTCGCGCCCAAGCATCATCTCAACTATTTCGACTATCAGAGCCTGGCGGGGCTGCTCGAGCGACACGGGCTCGTCGAAATCGACCGACTCGCTTCTTTCCCGATCGAAATGTTCCTGCTCATGGGCGACGACTACGTAGGCCACCGGGAGGTTGGTGCGGCATGTCATCGACGCCGCATGAACTTCGAACGTTCGCTGATCGAAACCGGGCGCGTCGATGAGCTGCTTCGCCTCTATCGTGCCTTTGCCCAGGCGGAAATCGGGCGTACCTGCGGCATTCTTGCCCGCAAGGTCGCCACCACCAAGTAGACGGTTGCGCAATAACCCCTCGCGTCCCGGCTAGATCCCGCTGGAGATTCCAACGCGCGAAGGCGTTCGATAGACGAGCCCGTGATGCCGCAACTGGGCGCGCTGCGCGGTCTCATGACTCGCTTCGCCTGGATCCCCGGCCAGCGCGTAGCCTTCGATCGAAAACGAGAATCGCTTGCGCCCGCGTACGAATGTGGCTCGGGTTTCGTCGGTTTCAGCGGCGCTATGCGAAAGTCGACAGAAGAACTGATCGTCTACACGTCGGAAGTCGAGCATCGGGGCGACCGCGGCCTCCGCTCGATCGCCTTGGATCAAGATTCCATGCTCGCCATCTTCGATCGCCAGCCAACCCTCGGTCGCGCCAAGACAAGATGTGGCTGAAACCGAGGACGAAACTGCGCGGGATTGATCGATCGAGACCTGTGGTCCGAGTTCTCGCCATTCGGGTGCCCAGCCACCATTGATCGTCCCGTAGCGCAGTCCTGGCCATTTCCAGCCTTCGGGAAGAAGCGTGAACGCACCGAGGCGAAGACTCGCCAGGCGAGCATCATTGAAGGATAGATCGTGCACCAGATCCAGCCGCGGCTGGCGCCGATAGAGGCGATAGGTCTTGCGCCATGGCCCATAGCAAGAGGCCATGTTCGCGCGAAGCGTGAGCCGGATCGCGCCCGACGCATTCGGGTCCAGACGCAAATCCACGGGACGAAGATCGGTTTCCTTGGCACCGGTTTCCGATACCGCCAGCACGTGTCCGGTGTAGAAATCCGGTGTGTACGCGATTTCGTCGAAAGTCCCGTGAGGAATCGTTCCCAGCAGAACCTTGCCATCCAGGGATGGGAAGGACAGGGATTCGAGGGCAGCGCCGCGGTGCGGTAAGAACGAAGCGGCGACCTGATCCGTCGTGGCTGAGTTCCACTCCCGTTCTGTTTCGGGCTGGGCGCTTTCTTGAGCAACGGGCGTAAAGGACAACCCAAGCATTCCGCGCGCTTCGATCTCAGGGTCGATCACCAAGGTCGCTTCACGAATACTGCCATCTCGATGTCGGCCCGAGACTTCGAGTTGATAGTCGTCCGGACCGATCGGCGGGCCTCGGCGCGTGCGGATGGCCAGGTCGAAAATTCGGCCTGCTTGAAAACGCAGCGGCACTTCGACCGGCATCGCGTGCCAATCTCGCTCCGAGGCGTTGACCAACAGAACGTCCTCGCCTTCGGCAAGCGATGGTGTCGCCGACTCAAGCAGCCCCTGGCTGCGTTGCGTCGCCAGTTCTGCACGGCCTCCGAATTCAAGGACCTTTTCTTCGGTGGCTCGGGTCCGAAAATCACTTCGCCATAGATCGACGAGTTCGCTGACCTGGTTTCCGCCATCGCGATGATCACTCAATCGCCGGACCGCACGCTCACTCCGCAACAGTGCATGACAGCGGGTGTTCATTCCGAAGCCATCGCGACCCGACACCGCCCAACGCGTGGGGTTGTAGCGGGGTTGCTTCTTGCAAGGAATGGGGTCGCCTGCGCTTCCCAACTCGACGACGGGAAGGATTTCATCGTCGTTCGCGACGACATCACGCGGCAACACGAATTCGAATCGCGGATCCAAAGCCAAAGTACGAAAGATCTCGATCAAGCGGCCCATCTCCACGCCGCCCTCTCTCGAATCGTCCTGGGGCATCGCATGGGAGGGCCGATAGTCGAAGATTTCGACATCTCCTCCGTAGACACAAAGCGCCTCCGAGTTCACAGCCTCAACCAGCCGATCGAGCAGGTGAAAGAGTTCGGCCATGGGAATCTGTCCGTGCGCGACGCGTTGCATCTTCTGAAAGACAACCGAGTCGTTCCAAAGCAGCACGGGACCCTCTCCCAGTGCATCCTCACAATGAAGCCGGGCAGGCTGGCAACGCAGCGCACGCAACCGAAGTTGTTGCGCCGCGGGATTATTCCATTCCATGATCACGCGACGCGCACCCGCTTCGCGAAAGAGTGGAGCTAGACCATCGGCATAGGTCTGCTCGTTGACGAAGAAGGTCTCCGGAATGAAGCCCAGCAAATTTTCGTAGAGTTCATTGCCGAGGAAGAGGTTTGCACGATTCACCTCGGTCGGTGCCAGCGGTGCCACGACCTGCGCCCATCCCGAGGCGACCATTTCGATCAATCCACGTTCGGCCAGGCCACGAAATTTCTTCACCCACTCGGGATCCTCCGCCTGAAGAGACCGGAGCGTGCGAGCGCTCATCTCGAATCCAATCGGAATACCCAGCTCCTCAGGCAAAGCCAGAAGCGGCCAATAACATCGCTCGAGCACGATCGGCCGATCCGCATCGGGCAGCGCCGAGAAATCCAGATTCGCGTGGAAGGCGGTATAGAGACGCATCGGCTTCACCGCGCGAGCTGCTCGAGTGTGCTGAGAAGAGCCTCGACGATCCGATCCTGCGAGCGTTCCTCGAGACCCGGAAAGAGTGGCAACGAGAGGAGTCGCAAATAGGCGTCTTCAGTCACGGGAAAATCTCCGAAGCGGGTTCCGAAGCGCTCGCGGTAGAAGGGCTGTAGATGAATCGGGATATAGTGCACCTGCACACCGATGCCGGCTTGATGAAGCGCCCGGTGAACGGCGGCTCGACCGCCCTTCAGTCGGTCGACAGCGAGGCGAACCGGATAGAGGTGCCAGGCCGACTGCGTTCCCGGCCGCTCGGCGAGCAGTTCGATGCGATCGTCGTCGCCGAGCATCCGCCGATAGCGGTCGGCGATGCGGCGTCGGGTCGTGATGATTTCATCGAGTCGTCCGAGTTGGCTCAATCCCAGCGAAGCGCCGAGATCCGCCAGGCGATGATTGCCGGAAAGAGCCTGCATCTCATAGACCCAGCCGCCCTCTTCCTCACAGACATGCCGGATGGGAAGCCCAAGACCGCGCCAACGATCGGGGCTTCGTTCTACGCCGTGCTCACGCAAACGTCGGCAGCGTTCAGCCAATTTCTCAGAACATGTCGTGATCGCGCCACCCTCGCCGGTCGTGACATGTTTGGCCGGATGGAAGGAGAAGCACGCGGCATCCCCTCCGTTTCCCACGAAAGTCCCCTGTGATTCCGCGCCAAGCGCGTGGCAGGCATCTTCGAGCAGAAAACGATCGGGGCCTAGCCGAGCCCTGCAACCTTCGAGGTCTGCGACGTGGCCGGCATAGTGGACAAGGACGGCGCCCTTGGTTCGCGGCGTCATCTTTCGTGTCAGATCGGCGGGGTCGATGGCCAGCGAGTCCGGGTCAACATCGACAAAGACCGGCGTGCCTCCGGCGAGCAGGACCGTGTTGGCCGTCGCCAGGAAGCTCAACGACGGAACGAGTACCTCGTCGCCGGGCCCCACGCCTAATGCCTGGAGCGCTATCTGTAGCGCTGAAGTTCCGCTCGAGACAGCGACTGCATGTTTGCATCCCGTTCGCTTTGCGAGCGCCGCTTCGAAGGCCGGAATCGTCGGGCCCTGGGTGAGTCGATCGGAGTCAAGGACCTGCGAAACGGCCTGACGATCTTCGTCGCGAACCTGATGCTGGCAGTAAGGAATCACGGATTTCCGCTCACCACCTCGACCGACGAGTTTCCGGTTGTCTTTCGCGATCCTTGGCCGGAGGACGGCATTTTTGTTGGCGACCCAGCGAGCACCGCCACGTGATTTCGCAGGTCCGGAACGGACATCCATTCCGTGTTGGTATTGCTCGCATAGACGAAGCCTTCGGGCAGGGCTCGCCCGGCGACGGTCGATAGCGGCGCGCTGCCCGTATCGGGCGTCACGATATAGTGCCGACCACAATCCTTGGCATTTCGGGATTCCTCCGCCGTCAGGAGAATTTCATGCAATTTTTCTCCCGGCCGCCGACCGACTTCTTCGATCTTCGCGGTCGGCGCGATTGCTCGAGCCAGGTCTACGATTCGCATGCTGGGAATCTTCGGGACGAAAATCTCCCCGCCCTTCATTTCTCCAACCGCCTCGAGCACGAGATCGACGGCCTCTTCGAGGGAGAGCCAGAAACGGGTCATGGCCCGGTCGGTGATCGTGAGTAATCCGGACTCGGCTTGTCGCCGAAAGAGTGGGATGACGCTGCCGCGACTGCCCATGACGTTCCCGTATCGTACGCACGAGAATCGGATATCACGTGCGCCGGCGTAGACATTGCCATGCACAAAAAGTTTTTCTGCACAGAGCTTGGTCGCCCCGTAGAGGTTCACAGGATTGACGGCCTTGTCCGTCGACAAGGCGACCGTTCGACGCACGCCGGCATCGATCGCAGCATCCACGACGTTCTGGGAGCCCTGGATATTCGTCTTGACGGCTTCGGCGGGATTGAACTCGCAGATCGGGACATGCTTGAGCGCCGCGGCATGCACCACGAGATCGATCCCATGCATGGCCCGCGCGAGACGATCCTTGTCACGCACGTCGCCGATGAAGAACCTAAGTCTCGGATCCTGCCCGAAGGCCTGGGCCATGTCATATTGCTTGAGTTCGTCTCGGCTGTAGACACGAATCGTGCAATTTTCACGACCGGCCAACACCCGACGAACGAAGGCCTGGCCAAATGACCCGGTCCCGCCGGTAACGAGTATCTTGAGTGCCGACGTTTCAGCGTCTGCGTTCACCTTGCCCTCGTGCGCGGGCCGCGCGTTTATCCATTCCACGTGAGAGGAAAGAGCAAGACGGATGCCAATCGCAAGCAGCCTGAGCGCGCCGAGAGCGACCTGACAGGGAAACATCTGCCGAGTCGCGATTCAGAATGAAAAGAGTCGTTTCACTTCGCAGCATCAGGAGACGCGTTAGTCGCGCCTGTTTGGTGGCCTAAGCCGGGGACTCGCTGGCCGAGACTTCGGAGGGATTGGACACCCCTTCACGGGGGCGTCGCGCCACTTCGACCCAGGCTTCGTTCAGCGTAGAGAGAACACCCGAGGCGTCTTCCAGGGGTTGCACCGTGCCACGAACGTTCGCCTCGAGCAATCGGTCCGTCACATAAAAATACAGGGCATCGAGATTTCGTGCGATCTCTCCGCCCTGCTCTAGATTCAAGCTGTGCTGGAGTTCGTTCACGATCGCAAGGGCCTTGGCGATCGCCGTCGCTCGACCCGCGATCTTGCCGGATTCCTGATTCGCCTTGGCGCTGCGAATGAATCGAAGTGCGCCCTCGTAGAGCTTGACGACCACCATCTCGGGTGTGGCCGTCTTGATCTCCATTTCGCGATATCGAGCGCCCAAACGATTCCCTCATCTTGGCTACGTCGCCCGTCCAAAGGAATGGGCGACAAAGTACTCATCGACGACTTCGCGCTCTGGCTGAAGCCGCCATCGAAAAAAGCTCCGGGGCGAGCCATCCACCCCGGAGCTTCCGTCGAGTTTCCACCACCGCCGACCCATGCTCCGGATCAGGACGCTGATGGATCGGCCGGCCTAACCCAGCAGCGACAACGCACTCTGCGTCGACACATTGGCCTGGGCAAGAACCGAAATGCCCGCCTGCTGCAGCACCTGATTTCGGGTCAGCTCCGCCGTTTCACTGGCGAAGTCAACGTCACGAATTCGAGACTCGGCCGCGGAGGTATTCTCGAGCGAAACCGCGATGGATCGAATGGCCGACTCGAGACGGTTCTGGACCGTACCGAAGCCTGCTCGCAAAGAAGCAACCTGCGAGATCGCGCTGTCGAGTACGGCGAGCGCAGACTGCGCGCCCGCTTGCGTCGATACGGCTACGCCACTGATTCCGATCGCGCCGGCCGTGGCCTGAACGCCGGAGATCGAAATCCGATCATTCGCGGTGTTGTCGATTCCAATCTGGAAGTCAACGGCAGCCGTGCCATTCAGAACGGTTGTGCCATTGAATTGCGTGACCGCAGCAATTCGGTTGATCTCCGAGACCAGATCCTGAACTTCATCGTTGATCGTTTCCCGCTCACTCGTTCCCAGCGTGCCATTGGCTGCCTGGATCGAAAGTTCGCGCTGACGAATCAGCAGTCCACTTACTTCATTGAGTGCGCCTTCAGCGATCTGCAGAAGCGAGATGCCGTCATTGGCGTTTCGTTGGGCCTGTCCGAGACTTCGGACGTCTGCTCGGAACCCTTCCGAGATGGCGAGTCCCGCGGCGTCATCGGCCGCGCGCGTGATGCGGAGACCAGAAGACAAACGCTGCAGCGACTTCTGCAAGTTGATCGTGGTGTTGCTCAGATTCCTCTGGGCGTTGATTGATGCGGTATTCGAGTTGACTCGAAGTCCCATTTGTATTTCCTCCATGAGAATTACAAGTTCGTCATCCTTGACGAACCCGGTGCTAGTCGACGGCAGGGTATGGCCCAATCGAGCCGCAACCCAGCGGTCGCGGTTGGTGATTGCAATGGCGATGCCACCTTCCTTGAATGCTCTCGGACAGGCAGCTTCAATTCACTCGACGGCAACTCAATCTCCAAGTCCTTGGACCCTTCCATTCCATCGATACAGGGGCCGGTTCCGGGACGCGAAGAAGGATTTCAAGGCGAGACGTTCGCAATCGAATGCTTTCAATTTGAGTGACTGCGAAGAGGCGAGACAGCCGCCAACCGATCAGGGGGATCGCGAGCTCGGTACCAAACTTGCTTTTCGACACTTATCGCTACGACGGCGATTCGGCAATCAATCAAGGTCGATCCGACAACACTTCGCGACGAGTGAGAAGACCAGCCCAATGGCAGCCCCAGACAATCATCCCCCGACTTTCGAGCGGTCGGATCGCGGCACGATTCCGAGGGCGGCCGCTTCTGACGACGCCGGCTACGGCATCGGCTCACAGGCACGCGTTGAGAAGAACGGCCATCCTGTCAGGCCACTGCATGTCGAGCTCGGCTTCAGCTCGATCGCAGAAAAGAGGAAGGTCTTCGATTGGCTTGGCCGCGGACTTCGCCCGGACCGACCCGGACGCCTTCAACAGGAATATCCTCAACTTTTTCAAAACGACGCCTCAGTCTTTTTCCTGACTCTCTATGAAGGTTCGACTCCGGTCGCCTTCTGCACACTCTGGGCCGTACACTTTCGAGTGGGCGTCGATCGATTGCGCGCGGGATTGATCTCCTTCGTTTATACCGATCCCGACGCTCGGGGCCGCGGCCATGCCGGCCTCGTGGTGGAGCACGCGCTCGAAAAGGCTCGAGCGCTCAAGCTCGGTCTTGCCCTGCTATGGAGCGACATTGATTCGCTCTATACCCGCCTGGGCTTCGTTCAAGCCGGCGGCGAATCGCTGGTTCTAGTCGACCGAGCAACGCTTCGTGCCGCCTGTGAAAGCATGCGGCACACGCAGGATGGCGAGGCGGTCCGGATCGAAACGCCCGCCACCGCGGATTGGAAGGCGATCGAACGCCTGCGCGGAAACCGAGACTGCCAACTCGAACTCGATTCCGGCCAGATTGCACGGATGAGCTGCATTCCGGACATGAGCGTTCGGGTCGCGCGAAAGAGCGAATCGGCTTCCTCGCAAGAGCGCGAAGAAATCGTGGCCTTCGCGATCCGCGGTCGTGGCGATGATTTCGAAGAGGTGATTCATGAATGGGCGGGTGAACCCGAAGCGGCCCTACGATGTTGCCTGAGCCTGATCGAAGACTGTCAACCACACAGCGAGCTCTTTCTACTAACGCCCCCAGACGACGCTGAAGTACCATGGCGGCTGCGTAAAGCGGGGGCCCGCGTGATCCAGCAGCCCCTCGCCTGGATGCGAATCCTTTCGACCACGGCCTTCGCTGAAGATCTCTCCCGCATCATGCCCGACTCGACGAGAATTCAAATCAAAGAGGTACCGCCTACCGCGGGTGCATCCGTTGCCGCGCCCAAGCTCATCATCAAGACCACCAAGGGCGAGCTGACCCTCGATCAGCCGACTCTATTGGCACTCATTCTCGGTCCGGGTCCCCGTTTCTTCGCCGAAAAATCCGATCAGCGACTCGCCGAACTACGAAACCGAAGGCTCGCCTCGATACTCGACGACGCGGCCCTCGAGGCCTTGCCGCTGCCCTTTTTCGTCTGGGGCATGGAGTCCATTTAACGACCATGATTTGGATCACACGCCTAGACGGAGAGCGAATGCTCTTGAATAACGACCAGATCCTCTATGTCGAAGCGACACACGACACGCTGCTCGTACTCTCGACGGGCGAACGGTTGCGTGTCCTCGAGTCGCCCGAGGAGATCGTCGACCGCGTCGCACAATGGCGGCAGAGAATCATGGGCCTCGCCCTCGTTCACGAATTCGAGTCCGATCCCGAATCCGTCGACGAGCGAAGCCAGACGTAGATAGAGCCTGCATATGGATCGCTTCAGCTTAATAGGACTACTCCTGGGTGTCGGCGCCCTGCTAGGCACTCAATTCTTCGAGGGCGGGCAGCCGGCTTCGATGTTGCAAGGTCCAGCTGCGATCGTAGTCTTCGTCGGCACATTGGGCGCCACCCTGCTCTCGAGTTCTGCCCGGGATCTCGGCGCCGCCCTGCGTGAACTACGCCTGGTCTTTCGCCCGATGTTGCATCGCAACCAGAAATTGACCGAGCTCTATCGCGATCTCGCCTTCATGGCGCGCAAAGATGGGCTCGTCGCCCTCGACAAGCTCCTGCCTTCGTTCCCCACACCCTTCATGAAGCGAGCGATGCGTCATGTGATCGACGGGTGCGACGAACGCCAGCTCGAAGACATCCTCGACGCCGACATTCGAGCGCGTGCCAATCAATCCTTGGCCGCAGCGGAAATTTTTGAAATCGCAGGTGGATACGCGCCGACGATGGGAATCCTGGGTGCCGTGTTGGGCTTGATTCGCGCGATGGAATCCCTCGCGGATCCCGATGCCCTGGGCGCCGGGATCGCCGTGGCTTTTATTGCGACGATCTATGGCGTCGGCGTGGCGAACCTCCTACTCCTGCCGGTGGCGGCAAAGATTCGACAGCGAACACGTCAGCAGGAAGAAGAGGATGCCATCGTCGCCACGGGCGCGGTCGGCCTCCAGACGGGCGTCGCCCCGCGCACACTCGAGCGATTGCTGGCGGCGCGATTGCTCAGCGATGAACAAGCCTGATGCGTCGCTTCGGGCGCGGCCCTGAGCCCCAGAAATTTCGATCGGCCGGTCGAGACCGCTGGCTTCTGTCCTACGCCGACTTCATGACACTGCTTCTCGCTCTCTTCGTCGTCCTCTACGCCAGCGCGCTGATCGACGCCGACAAGAAGGACAGCCTCTTCGAAGGGCTGCAAGCAGCCTTCTTCTTCGACGAAAATTCTCCGAACCCCGTTCCAATCGAGGACACGCCTATCGAGAAAGCTTCCGAAGCGAAGACGACCCCCAGCATTGTCTCGGCGCGCATCCAACTCGAAAACGAGATCTCACAGGAACTCGAAACCCAGAGGCTTCGACTCGGCGTGGACCATGGCGCTAGTCTCTTCAAGACAGAGCGAGGATTGGTCATCTCCCTGGCCTCCGCCGAGTTCTTTCCGGCCGGTGGCGTCGAGATTGCGCCGGAACGCCGAGCCGTGTTGGCCGCCATCGCCCCACTGCTCGCGGCCAGTTCGCGACCTCTACAATTCGAAGGCCATACCGACTCACTCCCCATACAGAGCGATCAATACCCCTCGAATTGGGAGCTCTCAGCGGCGCGTGCGGCCGCGGTGGCGCGACTCTTCATCGACGACCACGCGATCGATCCGAAACGCGTCGCGACAGTTGGATATGCCGAGTACCGACCTGTTTCAACGGAGGACGATCCCGCCAGTCGAGCACTCAACCGGCGCGTTGAAATCGTCATCCTCCAAGACGGCGAACTCCTGCCCGAATCGGACGCCGACAGCCGGTCCAGAAACACCGAGCTGGACCAACTCCTCAACGGCCTTCCGCCCATTCCCGCCGATGCGGACGAAAGCCTGAAGGCGGCGGACCCAGGCCCGCCACCCGAGGACATTCCTCTACCCTGAGGCCCCGACAGCCGAACACCCTCTTTTACCGAGCGCGGTTCGAGCTGCCTACAGTGTCCTCAAGGAGCGGGTGAAACGGAACGATCATCGTGCTTCGCCGCCTCCGATTCGGCCTTCAGCGAGGGAATCGCAGCCCGCGTCGTGTATCGGGGATCATCGCCGAGCACCTGAAGACCTCGACGCGACACGGCGTTGATCAAGAGTGGTGCAGCCAGGTTCAAGAAGATGGCCTTGCCCGACAGCGTCACGATGCAAAGCAGCTCGACCTCTTCCTTCATCTCGATCCCCAGCACTGCGAGATGCTCTCGCTCGACGGGCGGGTCGTAGTCGGGAAAGAAGGTCCATGGTGTCGCCACGACGAAGGCCAGGTCCGGATCTTCCAGACTGGCGAGCCAGGCCAACTCGGACTCCTCCGAATGCTCCATCAGAACAAAGCGCGTCTTCTCCGGGAAGCCCGGAAGTGGATCGAAAGTCACGATGTCGGACTCTTCCACCTCGATCAAACCGACGCGACGACTCTCGAAGCGAACTCGATCACTCATTGCCAACTCCTCCTGATTCACTCGCCGTCTTCCCGAACCCGGGACGGCGGCCTGAAACCATCGCCTGTGCATTGGAAGCCGCCTCGACATTCGCCGAAGCCACTCGTTCAAAAATTTCTTCACGAAAGATGCCGACCTCTTCGGGCGCATCGATCGCAATCCGCACCTGACCACCCGTCGAAGCCACGATCGTGACGCGAATATCGGGTCCGATCCGCACGCTTTCACCGTGCCGTCTCGTCAAGACCAACATGACAATCCCCCTAAATGAAGTCGAGCAACGTCGGCGACAACAACCGAGAGGTCACTTGTAACGACGCCTGTAAAGCGACCTCCTGGGCCGCAAGATCTGAAAAGACCTCGAACGCATCCGCGTCTTCGAGCAGCGAAATTCGTCCAGTCAACTCCTGGTCTCGGAGTTGAAGACGGTCCTCGAAAGTATTGGCCATGCTCTCAGCACTGCCGACTCGCGATCGTTCCTCGGAGAGTTGCCCCAGAGCCAGATCGATGTCCGCAAGCGTCGCACCTGCGTCCGTCGGTGTACCGGAATCGAGAGCCATCCAGAGATCGCCCAGGACCGCAAAAATATCGACCGCACCCTGATAGACATCGGTGCCGTCTCGCGTGACATCGATGAAAACACCTTCGTCGATTTCAACGTCAATTCGACTAGCGTCCCCCGCAAAGGCCACCGTTGGCGGCGCAGATCCCGAAACGAAACTTCCCGTCTGAACAAATGAAGCGGTATCCGAGGCGCGCCCGGAGAAAACGAATCCGCCGTCGGGCGAGCGTGCGTTGGAATAGCTGAGTAGTTCTTCGAAGAGGCCCTCGACCTGAATCCGGATGGCATCGCGTCCGGCGCCGGTATTCGTCGAGCTCGCCGCAGCCAAGGCGAGCACCCTGGCCTGCGTAACGACCTCCGAGGAATCTGAAATGGCTTCCTCGGTCGTTCGCAAACGGGTCCGCGAGACGTCGATGGTGCGTAGGAAGCGACCCGTCTGGCTGAGGGTATCCTTGAGCTTTTGAGCGCTGCGATAATCGGCGGAGTCGTCTGACGGACGATTGATGCGAAGCCCGGTCACCGCTTGCTCTTGTGTTTTGGCGAGCCGGCTCCGTTGCGTATTCAATTGGTCGACGCCGACCCGACTCAACATGGATTGTGTGATTCGCATAAGTTAGTCCTAGAGCGCGTTGAAGAGATCTTGCAAGAGGGCCGAAACGGTGGAGATCACCCGTGCGTTGGCCTGAAAATTTGCCTGCAGCTTCACCAGGTCTGCTACTTCTTCGTCTACGGATACGCCGGAGACCGAATCCCGACGATTTTGCGCAGCAGCCAACACCACCTCTTGTTGCTCGAGGGCCTGACTCGTGCTGCGCGCGTTCTGACCGACCGTGCCAGCCAGGTTGATCAAGCCGCCGGTAATCGAAATTGGGGTTCCGGTTGGAGAACCCGTGGCGTCTCCGGCAAGAAAGGTGGCGACTCGAAGTGTTCGAAGATCCTTGAGCGCTTCGACGCCTTCCGTATCCCCGGCAGCAGCTCCCGGGCCCCCCGGTGGTGGCGCGACACCGGCGCCCGCCGCAATATTGCCAAGGGACCCGCCCTGACTCGGGTCGATATCCGCCGAGAGTCCAAAATTCCGCGCGGCATCATCAACCGTTGCCTGACCGGTCAGGTCCGTGAAAAAATCGTAGCTGGCCCCGTCAACGAGTCGGGTCAGCCGCAACGGCGTCCGCGATCGTCGCATCCTGGTCGACGTGGATCCCGATCGCCTGGCTGGCCGTGGGGTGCCGCTGGCGGCGGTGTCTGATGCGCTGCGCATTCGAGGGGCGAATGTTCCTGCCGGCACGTTGGGATCACGCGACGCCCGGCTGGTGCGCGGCATGGCGCAAGTGCATGACGCGGACGATGTACGCGAAGTCGTCGTGCGCCCTGATCTCCAAGGCGGATCGGTTCGCGTGGGCGATGTCGCGGAGGTGACCGAGGGTTTCGCGCCGGCGAGGATCACCGGGCGGGTCAACGGCGAGCCCGGGATTCTGCTTTTGGTCCGGAAACAACCCGCCGCCGACAGCTTGCGTATCAGCGACGACGTGCGCGCGCTGCTCGCATCGTTCGATGCTCCTGAGGGCATCAGCATCGACGTGTTTGGTGACGCGGCCCACGAGGTCCGGCGCTCCCTCGATAGCCTTTATGTCAATGCGGCCACCGGGCTGATGTTGGTGCTCGCGCTGCTTTGGTTCTTCGTCGGCGGTCGCAACGCCACCATGGCGGCGCTGGGGCTCCCTGTCGCGCTCGCCGGCGCGATCGTGGCAATGCACCTGATGGGCATCAGCATCAACATGATCTCGCTCTTGGCGCTGATCCTATGTTTGGGGATCGTCGTCGATGACGCGATCATCATCATCGAGAACATCTACCGGCACATGGAAGAAGGTGTGCCACGGCGGCAAGCGGCGATCCGCGGCGCGGCAGAGGTCTTCTGGCCGGTGATCTCGTCCACCGCGACGACCTACGCGGCGTTCTTGCTGATGCTCATGATGACGGGCGTGCTGGGGAAATTCTTTGTGATGATTTTTAAGGTTGTTGTGGTGTTGTTGGTGGTGTTGTTGATTGAGGTGTTTTTTATTTTGCCCAGCCACATGGCCGACTTTGGGCGGGTGACGCGAAAACCCGCTGAG
>CAZMFM010000023.1:0-45947 GCA_964565565.1 uncultured Spirochaetaceae bacterium
GTTCGGGCTCGGTCATCAGTGATTTTCCTTTCTAGAGGCGGGACTTGCCGGGATTCTCAGTCGGCGGAAACTTAGGAGAAGGCAGGTCTTCGAACAACCGATAGGCGGCGTCCGAGAGCAGCGAAGGGTTGCACGCGGTCGCCTGGCCCCATGGGGTGCAGGGCTCTTCTGAATCCCCGATTCTGGTTCTGGTTCGAAGGGGGAAGCGGTCGCCAATCGGTTCCATTGGCTCGTCGATTCCACTCTTCTATTCTCGACCGGCTTTCGGTCCAGCTGATCGAGACAATTCGAGCTGCCAACAAGGGCATTGCCGCGATTCAAGGATGTGAAATGAAGCCATCGAATCGCCGTGCAAATGACGCCACGGCCTCGGTTCCTACCGCCGCCGATCGATCCGACCAGGTCGACCAAGCGGAACTCGCCAACTTCCTTCAGCTCTTGCGCGAGTATCTGAGCGCGCACGCCGAGCTGGCCGCGATCTTCGAGCAGTTTACGGACGAGAAGATTCCCTTCGTGGCCATTCGAGCGCTGGTCGGCGACGACGATCGCGCCGTGCTCTACCGCTTGAAGGAGAAAAGCCATGCGCTCTTTCGATCGCACGGCCTGGAGTCGAAAGCCGTTCGTCGAGAAGCCCTTTTCGATCTGGCGGTGGGATCGCTCTTTCACGAAACGATGAAGCTTCGCGAGACGCTCTATCAGCGTGAAGTCTACGCCCCGAGAGTTGCATCCTTGCGCGAGGCTGCCGACGCAGAGAGCGATGCACTCTTTGCGGAGTTCGATCGAATCCTGGACAAGAGTGTGTCACGGCTGGGTGAAGTCGTTTCGGAAGTGCGGGCGCTTCTCGGACAAACTCGGGACCAACTCCGTCGACTGCTAGTCGAGCGCTTTCGGGATCGTGCGGTGACACGCTGTCTCCTCAGTCGACGCGAACAAGTCGACGCGACGTTTCCGGAGAATTTCCTGGGCCTGCTCGAGGCGATGCATGGCGATTCCGTGACCGGATTGATCGAGGGCGCGCGGGCACTGCTCGATAGTGCCTATTTCATCGATGCCGCCGCTGCCCTCGAGGAAGCCGGACAGAGCCCGGCGGCGCCCCGAGCAGAGATTGAGCAGCTCGGGCTCTACGCACACGGAATGCAAGCGTTCCTGGATGGAGACTACGCGACGAGTCTCGACAAACTCGAGTCGTGGGCAGATCTGGGTGCCGGGGAATCAGATTTCGAGCGGCTGGCCGCGGCGGCGATCGGCCGTCTCGGACATCTGGTCGAGGGCGAGGCCAACGGTACCGAGATCGCACAAAGGGCCGATCAGCTCTTTGCTCGCTTGGAGGCGGCCTCCGGTTGACTGTTGGTCCTTCGCCGGGCTCGGATCAAGAGCAAGGCGCCAAAGATCACCAGTCCGACGCCAATCCACTGTGCTTCCGACAGATCGAGGGCGACGCGCGCATTGAGACGCCAATGCTCGACGATCGTACGGCCGATGCCGTTCAGGATCAGGTACTCGCCCATCAGGGAAGAACTCTTCTTCCGCCTTCGCCAGAGCACGGCGGCCACCAGAAAGAGCCAGGCCGATTCGTAGATCTGCGTTGGATGCACCGGGAAGTCGACGGGCGGAAGGCCATTTGGAAATGCGATGCCCCAGGGCAAGTCGGTTGCGCGTCCATAGTCGTCGCCGACCAGGAGGCAGCCGATTCGCCCGATTGCTTGACCTATGGCGAGCGAAATGGCGCAGGCGTTGGCGAAAGGCTCGGGTGGAATCTTGTAGAAGCGGCAACCCGCGTACCCCGCCAATGCGCCGCCGATCAGCCCGCCATAGAAAACCATACCTGCTCGAGAGAAGAGCAGGCTGAAGAAATCGGCTTCAGTGCGTAAGGAAAAATCGGTTGCGTAGTAGAGCTTCGCGCCTAGCACGCCACCCATCATGATCCAGATCAGCATATTCGCGGCGTCGTCGGGATCGAGTCCCTCTTCGGACATCCGTGGAATCGAGATCCAGTATCCGGTCAGGAAGGCGACGGCCATGGCCGCGCCAAAGCTGCTGATCGGCCAATCAAGAAATGGAATTGTAAAGAGTTCCGGATACATCGTTTCCCCCCGCCGACGCAGCGTACGCGAAGGCCCACCCTACGTGAAGGGCCCGGCGGCAAAGACGGGCAGAAGGCAATCTTGAGACCGGTCGGGCGCGCGAGGTGTCGGTCGGTCGGTCGGTCGGTTCGGCGCGGAGGCTTATCAGTGCTTGGGTAGGCGAACGACGAAGCGGGCTCCGGCTCCGAGCTCGCTCTCGACCCAGACGCGCCCGGAATGGGATTCGACGATCTTTCTCACGATCGCGAGCCCGAGCCCGCTGCTCTTTCGGCCGCTGTTCGGGCGGTTCGCACTTTCGAAGGCGCGGAAGATGCGTTCGTGGTCCTCGATCCGGATTCCCTGGCCGTTGTCGCTGACCGTGATTTGCCAGCCATCGGAAATAGTCTCGAGTTCGACTTCGATCCGTGCGGAGGAGGCACGATCCATGTGATCAATTGCGTTGCCAATCAAGTTCGAGAAGAGCTGATAGAGCCGCGTTCGATCGCAGACGAGCGTTGGTGGGGCCTCGGGCAACACGAGTTCGATGCTTTTTTCGTCGAGCTGCAGCTTCAGTTCGGAGTGCAGCTGTTGGAGAATGGGCGCCGGGTTGACGTGCACGCGACACGGCGTGCCGGCGCCGATACGAGACAATTCGAGCATGTCCTGGAGTAGCTGCTCGATGTGGCGGGCGGCCTGGTTTATTCGGTTCACGAAATGAAGTCCGCTGCGGTCGAGGACTCCGCCATAGTCTTCGCGCAGAAGCCGGCTGAAGCCGAGCAGCGAGACCAATGGCGAGCGTAGGTCGTGGGATACGCCGCGAACGCAGGCCTCGAGTTCATCGTTCTTCTTTTCGAGCGAAGCGCGTGGTTCATGGCGGTCGACGACGCAGACGAAGAGCGAGTTTTGCAGGGCGTCTTGCATTTGAAATGCGCTGACCTCGAGGGGTTGGCGCGCGTTCTCGCAGCCCGCTCGACCAAGATCGAATCGCGCTCGAACGACCCGGCCATTCTCTTTCATGTCGGCGATGAATTTTCGCGATTGGGGCTTCGAAAGGTCGAGGGTGTCGGATCGAATCGCCCGCAGTAGATCGCTGAGCGGCCGTCCGACGAGTGCGGCGGCGCCGCCGCCGGAAATCGCTGCGCCTCGATGGCCGGTCTCGTCGCCGGGACCGGCGTCCCGGTCGGAAACGATGTCGAGATCGTCGTTGAGCCAGACAACCCGGCGACTGGCATCGACTGCCAGGACCAGTGGATGGAGCGACGCCAGGCCTTCGAGCATGGATCGCGTGACGGCGTCGAGCGGTCGGGCCGCAGCTGCGGCGGGCCTGTTCGTTGGCGCGGCGCTCATTGCCCGTTCTCGCTCTCGCTCGCCCACTGTACAACTCGATTCGGGTTGGAGGGGATCGATTGGGATGCTTCGATCCGCGTCGTTGGGCCGATCCTACCAGGGAAGATTGGAAGAGTGAAGCAAAACCGATTGTCAGCGAGTCGACCGTCCGCTCGCGCATCGGTATCCTGATGGTCCCGCCGAGTAATTCGATGACTCAGATCAGCTTTACCTGCTTTCTGATGCCCCGTCATTTTCGGCTTAAAAGACCGGACGACTAGCCTGAACGATGGCGGCATAGCATGTCGTTTCGAGGATTCTGATTGAGCCAATCGAGCGAATATCCGGCGCGACCTGCTATCAGGCGCTCGCCTGCTTCCCTTTCCTCGCTTTCTACGCGCTCGCGCCGAGCGGGAACCTGGGGGCTCCTACTCCTATCGGTGTTGCTCGTTCTGGACAGACCCGTACTCGATTGGGGACGTGGTCTCGATCCGACGGTGGCGCCGGCAGGGTCTGATCGGATTCGGCCGGCGATCACCGCTGCGCTCGTTGCCCATCTGCGTGATCGCAACTCGTCGCTTTCCGAGGAGGAGCAGAGCAGGGTCATTGAGGCTGTCTTGCGAAGTAGCCGACGATATGACCTCGACCCGTTCCTGGTGACCGCGGTTCTTCTCGTCGAAAGCGATGCGCGTCCCTGGGCGGTCAGCGGGAAGGGCGCCGTCGGCCTGATGCAAGTGATGCCCTACATGGCCGAGCAGCTCCCACTGGCCGGTAACCTGACGACGATCGAAAGCAATGTCGAGGCCGGTTGCTTCATCCTGGCAGATAACATCAATCGCCTGGGGGAGGCCAGAGGGATCTCGAGCTATTTCTGGGGAAGACGAATTCGCGGTGTCGCCTACCTGGAAAAGGTTCAAAAGACACGCGCTCGAGTTCGAGCTGCGAGCCGTTCATGAGCGCTCGCGAAGACATCCTGAGGCACGAGTCACAGATCGCCCTATTGGGTGCGGACGAGCGCTATCGGCGCATGTGGCTACCCCCGGAGCCCCGACGAGTGATGGTCCTCGTTCATGGCTACGCGGAGCACAGCGGTCGCTATGACGAGATGGCGATGTATTTCGCCGAGCGTGACTTTGCCGTTCACGCCTACGATCAGGTCGGGCATGGTCGGACCGTCGGTCCGCGAGGGCACGTCGACCGCTTCGACCGGCTACTCGACGAGCTGGCCCAATTCCTGGAGTGTGTGAATCTCGACCATCCCGGTCTCCCCATCACGTTGGTTGGCCATAGCATGGGTGGGCTCGTGGTCGCCGCCACCGCCGCCTTTCGGAAGCCTGCGGTGGAACAGATCGTCTCGTCCGGGGCACTGCTTCAACTAGGCGGAGAAAAGGGTGGGATGCGACAATCCCTCAGTCTTGTTGCGGCTCGAGCGCTTTCGGTCATTGTCCCGCGCTTCGCGATCGCGACGGGCCTCGATCGCCAGGGCTTGTCGCGTGATCCCGAGGTGATTCGGCGTTACGAGCAGGATCCATACGTCGAGGATCGGATGTCGGTGCGTTTTGCTGCGGGAATGGGCCAGATGGTCGACGCCATTCGTCATGCTGCGGAAAAGATCGAACGTCCGATGTTGGTCTTGCACGGTGGCGCTGATCCGATTTGTCCTGCGGAGGGAAGTAGGCAACTCTTTGCGGGTCTAGCGCCCGAAATCGCGAGTCAGAGCGCGCTCGAGATCTATCCGGATCTGCGCCATGAAATCTTCCAGGAGCCAGAACGGGAGCGGGTCTGGCAAGACATGCTTCGGTTTATCGAGTCGTAGTCGGGCGTCAGTTTTGGAGATGTTTTGAAAGACGAACTAACACATTTGGACGAGCAGGGTCGTGCTCGTATGGTCAACGTCGGTGCCAAGCCGGTCACGCATCGAATCTGCGTCGCCCGGGGCGAAGTTCGAATGGCGGAGCAGACCCTTTCGCGCATCGTCGAGGGTCGGGTCGCGAAGGGCGACGTGTTGGCGACCGCCCGGATCGCGGGAATTCAGGCCGCGAAGCGGGCCGGCGATTGGATTCCGCTTGCGCATCCGATGCCGATCGATTCCGTGGTCATCGAGCTCGAGCCCGCGCCGGATGGCCGTGGCCTTCTGATCGAAGCCCGGGTCGAGGCGCATTGGCGAACCGGCGTGGAGATGGAGGCGTTGGTGGCGGCCTCGGCGGCGGGGCTTACGGTTTACGATATGTGCAAGGCCGTCGACCGCGCGATGGTCGTCGACCGTGTTCGCCTGGTGGCCAAGAGCGGGGGCAAGAGTGGTGACTACATTCGGGAAGATGAGGCGCCGGTCGCGCTCAGATCCGATTCAGATCCGAGCTCTTGAGCGAGGCCCGCGGGGGTAGGCCGTCGGCGGGGTTCGGACGATAGGACGTAGAAAGGGACGGCGAGGCAAGCGTGACCGGGATCGAAGATGAAGAAACAACCGCGCACGAGGCCGAATCTCGGGAACCCGAGCCTGGGAAGCGGGGTCACTCTTCGGAGAGGCTAAGGATGAGTTACGAGATCGTAGAGCGAGGGCCGATGGCAGGTAGTACGGAGTTGCTTTCGCGAGAAAGAGAGGCGCCACGCGTCGTGATCGAAGATCCCGATCAAGATCTCGTGGCCCGCTGGCAAAAGGGCGACGAAGCCGCCTTCGCTGAATTGATCGTTCGACACGAGCGGCGCGTCTACCGTCTCCTTTTTCGCATGATGGGGAGCAAGGAGGACGCTGAAGATTTGACACAGGAAACCTTCCTGAGTCTGCACCGCTATGGCCATCGTTTTCGCGCCGAGGCTCGCTTTTCCACCTTCGTCTACCGTGTCGCCGCCAATGCAGCGCTGAATCGTCGCCGCTCGCTCGGGCGTGGTCGCGCTCGGGTCGAGAAGCTCAAGCATAGGCAAGCTGCCGGCGACGACCTCCCGAGTTCCCCGCGCAATCCCGAAGACGCCACCTTGGGCGGCGAATTGAGCGCTCACGTTCGGGAAGCGCTCGACGCGCTTTCGCCCTCATTGCGCATGCCGGTGATTCTCTATGACATCGAAGGGCTCGCCTATGGCGAGGTCGCCAAAGTGCTGGACATCGCCGAAGGCACCGTCAAGTCGAGAATCCATCGCGCGCGACGAGCATTGCGCGATCATTTGAAGGATCTGCTGGGCAAGTCACCAGCCGAGGGCGTTTGAAGTGAACCATGCGGATGTAAAGAAGCACCTGGCCGAATACCTCGAAGGCGACCTGGTCCTGGAAGATCGTGCACTCGTTGATGCACATCTGGACCATTGCGATTCATGCTCGCTGGAAGTCGAGGAAATGTTGCAGACGATTCGCTTGCTGCGAACCCTGCCCGAACCCGAGATCCCGCCCCTGATCGCGGCCAATGTGATGCGACGGATTCGAGCGGGCGAGAGCCGGCCGGGCTTTTTTCAGCGAGTCGGTCAGGCCGCGCGGTCGATCCTGGAGCCGACCTTCGTTTTGCCGGCATCGGCGATCGCGGTGGCGGCCTTGGTCGTCACGGTTAGCCAGGGGAATTTTTTCACCCAGGGAATGCTCGATCAAGGAACCCGGCCCCAAGCATCTGCTGCGGAAACGCGGTCGTCGTCGAACGCTTCGATGATTGCGGGGAGCGCGGGCCAGCGCGAACGCGATTGGGCTCGAAGTTCTGCGGGTGGGTCGCAGGGGAGGGTGGCGGCACGTTCGCCCCTGGTCACTGGCAATGCCAATCGAGACTTCGGCGCCTACGGCGCTTACGGCTCGGGCGGTCGAAGTCGAGGAATCCTGGTGAGTTCCGAGTTGGCCGCTGCGGGCTCGACGCGTGAGGCCCCGCGCACGATCCGTCTTCGCGTCGATGGATCGGGTGTGGCGCGATTGTCGATGTCGCGTCGCTCGTCATCGCCGTCGTTGCCTTCTTCGCGTCGCCCGGCCGGATCATTGAGGTCGGCTGGTGTGTCAGCCTTTCCCTCTGGTGTACCCGAGGAGTGGGCGGCTCAGTTCTCGCGCGTGATGTACGGGGATCGAGTTAGCTTGGCCGGCGGTGGTGGTGGTACATTGGTGGCTGCGGATCGTTCGATAGGAGCCTCTGAGGGATTGATCCAGTCGGTGGCGCGCTCCCAGACGTCGTCTCCGGACCGGATCTTCGCCGATCTCGAGGGCGACGGTGCTGATCCGAGAGATGCCTGGTTGGCCCTGGGCTTCGAAGACCCGGCGGAATTTGCACGCTATATCGCTTCGCAGAACCTGGCCGAGCAAGAGCTATGGGCGGCTCGGCTGTCTGCACGGGCCGAAGAGCGCGGTCTGCTCGTCGAGTTCTTGCAAACACTTCGAGAGAGCGGTGATGCGACCGCGGGCTGGGTCGCCGGTGATTTTGCGGCGCAGGCGACCGCGCGTTCGGAGCGCGAGTCGAGCTCCGCGAGCGAGGCGATGCCTCTTCGCTGAGTGCTCAGCAGGCCCGGTTTTCCTTCACGTCTCGGAGTTCGGAAGGCGCATCTCGCCCGAAGTTCGAGGGCGTGAACCATCCGACACGCTGCGTGGACGATGGCTATCGGGCTCGCCGTTTTCTGCGATGGTATTAGGTTTGGGGCTCTCTACTGTGGAGCCTTCTCGTCATTGTCTACTTCGTCTACTTCCTCGACCGATCGATCCCGCGCTGCCTGCGAGTTGAGGCGGGCGTCGAACCGCGCGCGACGGATGGTCGGAGACCGACCCCGTGAGAGGCTGATCCAGGGCGGCGCAGGTGCGCTGGCGGATTCGGAGCTACTCGCCCTGATCTTGCGAACCGGGGACCACCGTCATGACGCATGGTCGCTCGCTCGCGGGATTCTCGAGCGCTTTGGTGGTCTCGCCGGGTTGGCCATGACCCCGGCGGTGGCGCTCGAAGCGATGCCCGGGCTTGGGCCGGCCAAGTCAGCCAGTCTGCGGGCATCGATCGAATTGGCGCGCCGGCTCCTCGATGAGCCGCTCGAGTTGGGACAACCCATCCGCAGCCCCGAGGATGTTCAACGCCATTTTCGCCGGCGGGTATCGGGACTTCGCCGGGAGTCCTTTCACGTCCTGCTCCTGGACGGGCGGCATCGACTGATTTCGATGGATGAAGTCTCGGTTGGAACCCTGACTGCGAGCCTTGTGCATCCGCGCGAAGTATTTCGCGAGGCCATCCGCTGTGCCGCCGCCGCCGTGGTCCTCGTCCACAACCATCCCAGTGGTGATCCGAGTCCCAGCGCTGAAGACCGGTCGGTGACGGACCGTCTTCAAGCGGCTGGCCGATTGCTCGGAATTCGGGTGGTCGACCACGTGATTGTGACCGCGACCCGTTATTTCAGCTTTCGTGAGGCGGGGGAGTCCTTTGACGATCCGAAGCAGGTCTAGGCGGTCTAGGTCGTCAGATGGGGGACTCGCCGAGATCGGTCCTCGCCCCACCCGGTCGGCGCCGGAATTTGTCGCCTTCCCCTCGGGAAATTTGAAATCGCTTGCTAAAGGATCACCGGGGAAGTGGACGATGAGGGCGGGTGACGCGTTTTCGAAAGGGATCGGATTCGGATCGATCGTTCGGAAGCGGGCATGGATGGAGACGGTGCCATGGCAAGAATCAGTCTGGAATTGGAGAGAACCGCGGAGTCGGGCTCTTCTGAGGACGAGGAGCGACGGCGTACGGGCCGAACCGGTGTCACGGTCCGGATCGACTACGCGACCGTGGACGAAATGTTCTCCGAGTTCACGCGCGACATCAATGAAGGTGGACTCTTCATTGAAACGGAGAAGCCGCATCAGCCAGGCACCGAGGTCTCGATGCAATTTCGGTTGCCTGGAGGCGGTGAGGTACTGCATACAATCGGCCGCGTTGTTCGAGTATCGAGTGGGGATGTCGAGTCGCCGCCGGGAATGGGGATCGAGTTCGACGAACTAACAGATGACGATCGGTTGCTCATCGACCGGATCGTTCGTTCGCTGAGAGCCGAGACTGCTTAGCGATTCAGGCCTTTCGGGCCTCTCGAATCTCCGGCAAGAAGTCGAGCGACTCAAGACTTTCGCGTTACTGTCTGACCCGACCTCGATCGCGACTCTTCGCAGTCGAGTCGTTTTGAATAACGAGGCGTGCGCGTGAAGTATTGGGGGAAGGTTCTCTTTGGCGTTGCAGTAACGGTTGCCCTGCTTTGGTGGGCATTATCGGGCGTCGAATTTTCCGAGATGCTGGGGAGCATGCAGCGAGCGGATCCCTGGCTGCTGGCGGCAGCATCCTTCGTCATCACCGCGGGCTCGCTGATCCGGGCGATTCGCTGGAAGGTTCTGTTGGCCGTCGTGAAGGCCGATACGGGTTTGCGTTCCAGATTCGCCGCCGTGTCCATCCATCTCATGGCGAATAACATTCTTCCCCTACGAGTCGGCGAATTCGCTCGCGCCTGGGTATTCAGCCGCCTGGAGCCAGTCAAAACAAGTGCCGCCTTTGGGTCGCTCGTCGTAGAGCGATTCATGGATGCCGTGGTTTTGTTGACGTTCCTGGTGATTCCCGTTTTCAGCTCGGGGTTTCCGAACGAGGCGGCGATCTTTGAAGGTTGGGGAGGCCTGGTCCTAAGAGCCGGTGTGGCCGTCGTGTTGACGGTCCTGACCGCGTTGGTCGTGATGGTGGCCTTTCCGAAGCGTTTCGTGGCCATGGCAGAATGGGCCATCCCTATTCTGCCGAGCGCGGTCGGGGAGAGCGCGATGGCTGCGCTGAAATCCTTCCTCCGGTCGCTGGCGGTCCTGCGGGATCCAAAGCTCGTGGTTGTTGGATTCGCTTGGACATTTTTCTTCTGGACCTGGCATTCGACTGCGTTCTGGCTGGGGATGAAGGCCTTTGGAATCGATCCGGGATTCGTCGCGGCCCTTTTTACGACCGCATTCGTCGGATTTGGTGTGGCGCTTCCCTCCGCGCCTGGATTTCTCGGCACGTTTCAGGTCGCCGCAGTGTTCGCGTTGAGCAATATTTATGGCGCTGCCGAAGCCTCGGCGCTGGCCTTTGGCTTTGGCTTCTTCGTTGTGACCTGGATTCCGATCACAGCCATCGGGCTCTGGTATGTCTGGAAGCTCGGGCTGTCCTTCTCGGAAATCGGGGCCTCTCAGGATCGCGTCGACTAACGCGAGCCTCATTCAAGCCATTGAGGCTTGCTCAAGTGCCGACCGGACCGAGGCGAAGATCGCTGAGGCCTTGGTCTGTTCGCAGCCGGTCACGCACCCCACTCCGCACCCCACTCTGCACACCGCGTTAAGGAATGCGTTGAAGCGTGTTTAGGTGCCTAGAAGCGTATAGAAGCGTAATAGAAGCGCCCGAAAGCGACTAGAAACGCGTGTCGCCTAGAACGGAATGTTGTCGTCCATCGGCGGACCAGGATCGCCGGACGGACCACCGGATTGCCCCGCTGGTGGGCCACTGCTGCTTCCACCGGGCTCACCACCTGTTCGGGGACCAATGAAGTTCACCGTGTTGGCGTTGATTTCGGTCGTATACCGCTTGTTGCCGTCTTTATCTTCCCATTCGCGGGTCTGGATACGGCCCTCGATGTAGACGGTTCGACCCTTGGATAGATATTGATTGCACATTTCCGCAGTGCGACCCCAAACGACAATGCGATGCCATTCGGTGCGTTCGACTTTTTCTCCGCTCTTGTCGGTCCAGTTTTCGCTGGTTGCCAGTGTGAAATTGCAGACCGACTGTCCATTCGGCGTTTGCCGAAGCTCTGGGTCTCTGCCTAGATTGCCGACAAGAATGGCTTTATTGACACCTGCCATGGTGGGGGCTCCATTGGGACTCGTTGCGAGGAATTGATGTTGACATTGTCCCGCCGTGGTCGAAAGGCGTCAAGGGAGAACCGTTCGAGCCCCTTTGCGTGGCTCAGGGGTCACGGTATCCTAACGCGGTTCTCCTCTCCGGGGGGTGAGGGAATGCAGACGCACTTATTTACAGACTCCGTGGTTGAATTCATCGTTTTGACGACGCGCACGCCTCGTCGCGGCGAGCCCTTGTGCTTTGCCGACGGCGACCAGTTTGCGCGAGCAAGATCGGATGGCCGAAATGGCTAGGGCAGCAGCCAAATCTCGTTCGCGGCGCGGGGGATCGCGCACTTCCAGGCGTGAGAAGGAGGACGCTGACGGCGAGCCCATTCTGATCGCCGCCGGATCCGAAATCGTTGGACTCGTCCTGATCGGGGTGTCGCTTGTCGCAACCCTCGCGCTTGCCACGTATTCGCCCGAGGATCCCGTCGCAGAGCTCATCGAAGTGACGAATGGTGCGGGTCCGGTGGGGGCGACGCTCGCGTCGTTGTTGCTGAGTTCCCTCGGTGCGGGCGCTGTCGTGGTGGTTGCCGCCGGTGCCTTCCTGGGCGGCCGCCTCGTCATGAGCCTCGGACTTCCGGGGCTGTTCTCTCGTTTCTGGGTCGGTGCTGGGGCGTTGATCCCGACCGTCGCAGTGCTTCCCTCTCTTCTTTTCAACCTCGCTCCAGAGAGCATCCCCTGGATCGAGCCGGGTTGGCTCGGGGCGGAAGGTTCTCGCTTCCTGACGCTGCTTTTCGGGAGCGCAGGCGCATTGGTCCTGACGTCGATGTTGTTGCTGGTCGGGCTGCTGTCGCTGACGGGCATCTCGACGGGCACGACCCTGGGCGCGATTGGACGAGCAGGGGCCTGGGCGGGCGGATGGTTGCTCTGGATTGGCCGTTGGCTGTTGGGCCAGGGCAGGATCGTCGCAGAGCGGCTGTTTCAATGGACGCGAGTCGCAGCCGGGCACGGACTGAGTGGCCTCATACGGCTACGTGATTCGGTCGTCTCTGTCGGTGTCTGGCGAGAACGTCGTGCGCGCCGCACACGTGTGAACGAAAGGCGTGAGCCGGAGTTCTCTTTCGAGGAGGAAGAGGATCCGCCGGATGATGAAGAGGTCTACGAAGAAATCATCCCGGAAGCCAAGCCCGCCAAGGAGCCGGTTGCCGGCAAGTTGAGACCGGGAGAAGAGCCGGACATCGTCGACCACGATGAACAGCGCGAGAAGAAGCGCAAACCGGAACAGGAGACCTTCCGGTTCAGCGACTCGGGTGCGACGGGTCCCTTTCAGTTGCCCGAAGCGTCCGTCTTCTCACCGCCGCCCGAGAATCAACGATCCTACGATCGTGATTCGCTCTTGATGAACTCGAAGATTCTCGAAAAGAAGCTCGCGGATTTCGGGGTCAACGGTCGCGTCGTACGTGTCCATCCTGGACCCGTGATCACCATGTACGAGTTCGAGCCCGCGCCGGGTATCAAGGTCAATCGCATCGTCAACCTGAAGAACGACCTGGCCATGGCGCTGCGTGCGATTTCCATTCGGATTATCGCCCCGCTGCCGGGGAAGTCGGTCGTCGGGATCGAGATTCCAAATCCCGATCGCGAGACCGTCTATCTGCGTGAAATGGTCGAGTCCGGGCCCTTCCGAAAGACCAAGGGCAAGCTCGCCATCGCGATGGGCAAGGACATTTTCGGAAACCCGGTGACTTCGGATCTCGCGAAGATGCCTCACCTGCTTGTGGCGGGATCGACGGGGACTGGCAAGAGCGTCTTCTTGAATGGGCTCCTTTGCTCCTTGCTCTATCGCGCCACGCCGGATGAGCTGAAACTTTTGATGATCGACCCGAAAATGCTCGAACTCTCGATCTACGACGGGATCCCGCATTTGATTGCAGATGTCGTCACGAGCCCGAAACGCGCCGCTGCCGCTCTGCAAGGGGTCGTTCGGAAGATGGAAGAGCGATATCAGATGATGAGTGCGACCGGAGTTCGCAACATCGATCAATTCAACGAGAAGGCGCGTAAATCGCTTGCCGAAGGGGAAGAGTTCTTCGCGTTGAAGCCGAAACCGGGGCAGACCGAGGGCGACGAAGTTGAATGGCAGATGCTGCCCTACATCGTCGTCGTGATCGATGAACTCGCAGATCTGATGATGTCTTCGGCGAAAGAGGTCGAGCACTCGCTTCAGCGCCTCGCGCAGATGGCGCGAGCCGCGGGTATTCATCTCGTTCTCGCGACACAGCGTCCGAGCGTTGATGTCTTGACCGGCGTGATCAAGGCGAACTTCCCGGCGCGCGTATCCTTTCAGGTCTCGTCCGGCACAGACAGTCGGACCATCCTGGATCAGTCGGGTGCAGACGATCTACTCGGCATGGGTGACATGCTCTTTCTGCCGCCCGGCACCGCGGTGCTTCAGCGTATTCACGGGCCCTTGGTGACGGAGAGCGAGGTGCACGATCTGGTGTCGTTCTTGAAGGCACAGGGGCGCCCGGTCTTTGATGAAGATCTGGTTCGTGCGGATGCCGAGGCGGAGAAGAGCGAGTTACGTGGCGAAGACGTCGATGAGATGTTCGATCAGGCCGTCGCAATCGTGGCGGAGACGCGCAACGCTTCGATCTCTTACGTTCAGCGGCGTCTCAAGATTGGATACAATCGGGCTGCGCGGATCGTGGAGCAGATGGAACTCGACGGAATGATTGGACCTCAGATCGGGTCGAAGGGGCGTGAGGTATTCATGCCTTCGCCGATTTCCGACGACGAGTAGCGGCGGCGGCAGATCGAAGAGGGATCGCAAGGCGATCTGCCTCCCGGTCGTAGACGGGGCGCCTCAAGGAGCCGAATGCGGGTTGTTGAATTCTTCCGGTTGAAGCGTTTTCCAGGAGCCGGTTGGGCTCGCGTCGCAGCGTGCTGCGGAGCCTTGATCGTCTTTGGCATGGCGGAGTCAGGTGGCGCTGAAGCGCAAGAGGCCGCTTTGAGCGGGGACAACGCCGCAGGAGGGGCGACTCCGTCGAATTGTGACGCCGGTGCCGGAGAAGCGGCTGCGAAGCGGATTCAGGCCCGTTACGACGGGATTCGAGATATCCACGCAAATTTCACCCAGACCAACGAGTCGGCGACCTTCGCCGGACAGCCGATGATGACGGCTGACCCAAAGAAGGGTCGCGTGATCTTCGCGAAGCCCGGCAAGATGCGTTGGACCTATCTCTCGCCCGAGCCCAGTGTGGTGGTATCGAATGGGAAGCTGCTCTGGATCTACGACGTCGACGGCAAGTCGATTACGCGGCTGGAAGTGACGGACGGATTCCTGACTGGGGCGGCACTGCAATTCTTGCTCGGGGACGGTCAGCTCCTCGAATCCTTCGAGGTCTACGCGACGGAGTGTCGAGCGGATCGGGTGACCCTCGAATTGATTCCCAAAGCGGAGGCGACCTACGAGCGCCTGGGACTGGTTGCCGAACCCATGACGGGCAAATTGATCGCGACTTCGGTGCTCGACCTTTTCGGCAATTTGACAGAGATCGGCTTTAGCGAGACCCGGACCAATCTCGACCCGAAGCCGGAGACCTTTGAGATGGAAATTCCAGAGGGCGTCGAGGTCATTGACTATGCCGACTACGCAGGTTCCGCAGGTTCCGCAGGTTCCGCTCGCTGAGTCAGCAATACCAACGATGCCAAGAGCGTCCGTCTGGCCGAATTCGCCAATTGCCGCAGCCAGGGGGGAGAGTCTCGAGGTTCACGGGCGCGCTGAGCCCGGCGGGGCTGCCCCGGGTCTGGAAGCGATGCGGTTGAGTCCGTGGGCGGCTCTTTTTCCCCCAATCAGCGCACTGCGCAAGTCACTTCGCGGTATCTCAGGGGCAAAGTCAAACGATGCAATCTCGACGCTTTCGTCCAAATTTCGGCAATCTTCGGCAATTGAGGCGGCAGGATGCCGCATAAGTTTGCATCAAAATGATCGAAACCAGTCAAATCGGGCTGGGTACTCACTTTTGACAGGGCAAGCTGCCACCGCGCTGAGCGGGGGCCAAGGCGAATGGCAGCGGCCATGAATGTGCACCGATCGGAGCCCAGGTGTTCGCATACGAACGACGAAACCATTATAAAACAAGAGTTTATGGAGATCTCTGCGCGCGAGTTTTAGTTGACACACCTATCGCAATCGATAAACTGAAAAAGGCCAAAAAGGGCTTCAAATTCGAGAGGTTCGACAGTTTTATTCAAATTTTTCCGATTCCCGCAGATTGTCCCGACACGCCCGTCCGCGCTTTGAAACAAGGCCGGCGGAGGATTGAAGCAAAGATCGAGGGAAATCGAGGCGTACGTGGCTGGGTCCGAAATCGTAGAGACCCTGGTCAGGATGGACATGAGGGCAGATTGTGTGTTCTGGGGCGATCTGAAGCCTCCTGGAGCCGAGTAGGACGAGAGGCAGACAAAATGGATCGCCACCCCTTCGTGTCGCTCTGGCCGGCTCGAAGTCAGAGTTCGGAATTGAAGATCTGTTCGGGTCCATTCTGCGCCACTCGTCGTTCGCGAGGATCTGCCCTCGGGATTGGCGATTCCGTCTCGAAAATCGCGAAAAGCACCGAAATCAAAGAAGTTTTCGAATTCCCTTCCGAACCGTCGGCTGGCCGATTTTCGACTCTATGCGCGCGACCCATCGCTTGCCGCCCGGGCGGCCAGGAGCCGCTCTGTTTGCCCAGAATTCGAGAAGAGCCGATAGGCACTCTCGATGCGCGGGCCGCTCTCTCTCTTTTGGATGCGGCACAGCCTTTGCAGTATGACCCGGGAGAGGGTTGGAATGACTGCTCGTCTACGCAAGATCCTGCGGGGCGAGGCAACGAGGAGATGACGCAATGAGCGAACACGATTCGGATGGCTCTGGCGCGGGACGTAAGGGGTTTGTGCGCGACGTCATGCGACGCATTACTCCAGCCGGGGGACGACCCGGGGACGACCCGGACCTCGATCCGCCGCGGAGCCCGGGCGCCGACCGTTCGGCCAGCGAAGCGGAACGCCTTCAGGACGCGATGCGATTCTTTGGCACCGACTCGAGCGAATTCCGGCATCGACTCGACCGCATGTTGGCGGACTTCGAGACGCTGCGACGACGATATGAACAAGCACGAAATCAACATCACGATGCCGACCGTCAGAACGAAAAGCTTGTCGCGATGCTGCAGGAAGCCAAGCAGCAGATCGAACTCCTCAAGGAAGAGGTCGACAAGCTCTGCGCTCCGCCTAATACCTACGGTGTTTTCATCCGAGCGAACAAGGACGGCACATCCGAGATCTTGATGGAAGGACGCCCGATGCGGGTGAACGTCCATCCCAATCTCGATCCCTTCCAGCTCGATGAGGGTCAGTACGTCGTGCTGAACGAGGCCTTCAACATCATCGAGGGTGCGGAGTACACGCAACGTGGCGAAGTCTGCACCGTTAAGGACTCGATTTCGGATAGCCGCGTGATCGTCAGCGGTCACACGGACGACGAACGCGTCGTCACGCTTTCCGAACCGTTGCGCCGCGAAAAAATCAAGGTCGGTGACCCGCTATTGGTGGATATGCGAACGCAGTACGCGTTCGAGAAGCTGCCGAAGTCCTCGGTCGAAGAGGTGATGCTCGAAGAGATCCCGGACGTGACCTACGAAGACATCGGCGGACTGGGCGATCAGATCGAGATCCTGCGCGATTCGGTCGAGCTGCCCTATATGCACCCGGAAGTCTTTGCGGAGCATAAGCTGCGACCGCCCAAGGGCATTCTGCTCTATGGCCCGCCCGGTTGCGGCAAGACTTTGATCGCCAAGGCGGTCGCGAACAGTCTCGCCAAGCGGATCGAAGAACGGACCGGCAAGGCGACGACCGCCTACTTTCTGAACGTGAAGGGGCCCGAGCTCCTGAATAAATATGTAGGTGAGACCGAGAGCAAGCTTCGTGAGGTTTTCAAGAAGGCGCGCGACAAGGCGAGCCAGGACGTTCCCGTCGTCGTCTTCTTTGACGAGATGGATTCGCTCTTCCGAATGCGTGGATCGGGAATCTCCTCGGACATGGAAGCGACGGTGGTCGCGCAGTTCTTGTCGGAGATCGACGGGGTCGAGTCCCTCGAGAACGTGATCGTCATCGGGGCGAGCAATCGTCAGGATCTGATCGATCCCGCGGTGCTTCGGCCGGGACGTCTCGATCTCAAGGTCAAGGTGTCTCGACCGGATCGCGATTCGGCGCGCGAGATCTTCAAGAAATATCTCACCGCCGATCTTCCGTTGCACGAGAGTGCGCTCAAAGAGTTCGATGGCGACCGAGATGCTGCATGTCTGCACATGATCAAGGAAGTGATCGACAACATGTACTCGACCGGCGATGAGAACAAGTTCCTCGAGGTGACCTATGCCAAGGGTGAGCGTGAGATCTTCTACTTCAAGGATTTCTCGTCCGGAGCGATGCTCGAGAATATCGTTGCCCGGGCCAAGAGGAAGGCCGTCAAGCGATTCCTTGCGAATGGAGAGCGCGGCATTACGGCCGAGGACATGATCAAGTCGGTACGCGAGGAATTCAAGGAGAACGAAGATCTCCCGAATACCACGAATCCCGACGATTGGGCTCGCATCTCCGGGCGAAAGGGCGAACGGATCATCAACGTTCGAACGCTCATCACCGGAATGGAGCGCAAGGAACAAACCATCGAGAATGTCTCGGGTGGTCAGGGTCAATACCTCTAGAACCACCCAAATCAGCCTGGTCGAGTCGGCGGACTCCGGGGCGGGAAGCCTGAGCACCGGCCCGCTGACTCGACAGGCAGGTTTTCTGAACGGCAAGGAACTTCGAGAGCGAAATGGCGATTCCAACTGTCATGGGAACCGAAATCGAGTTCGGGATCATCGTCAAGAACGATCCCGACTTTGATCCGATCTCGTCCTGTGTCCTGATCGTGAACGCCTACCGGGAAGAGCCGGATGGCAACATTCTCTGGGACTATGACCAGGAGAACCCGCTGGCGGATGCCCGCGGCTTCCAGGTCGAGGGCGAGAAGTACACGCCCAACCAGCAAGAGAACATCGCTCGCAACAAGACCTTGATCAACGGCGCCCGGTATTATGTCGACCACGCGCATCCAGAGTACTCATGCCCAGAAGTGACGAATGCCCGGGAGCTCGTGATCCACGAGAAAGCCGGTGAGCGAGTCATCGAGATCAGCCGTCGAGAAGCCAATACCCTGTTGCCCGACGGCGCACAGATGTTGATCCACAAGAACAACAGTGATCGCAAGGGCAATAGTTACGGTTGTCATGAGAATTATCTGATGGACCGCCGTACGCCCTTCAAGAAGATCGTCGAGCCACTGCTTCCCTTCTTCTCGACCCGCCAGATTTGGTGCGGCGCAGGCAAGGTGGGCAGCGAGAGCCGGAATCATCCCTGCGACTTTCAGATCTCGCAGCGTGCTGATTTCTTCGAAACCGAAGTAGCGCTCGACACGATGGTGAAGCGCCCGATCGTCAATACGCGCGACGAACCTCATGCCGATCGAGAGAAGTATCGACGACTTCACGTCATTGTCGGCGATTCCAATATGTCCGAGTTCACGATCTACCTGCGCAATGGAGTAACGGCGCTGATTCTCTCGATGATCGAAGATGGTGCGGTGACGAAGGATCTGACACTGCGCGATCCGGTGCGCACGATTCGTGAAGTCTCCCATGACCTAACACTGCGCCATGAACTGACGATGGAGGATGGCAGCGCGCGAACCGCCCTCGAGATCCAATCCGATTTCCTGGAGATGGTGCTCGCATATACCTCGTCGCGGTCCCTCGACCCGGTCCAGAAGGACGTCCTGCAGAAATGGCAGGAGGTCATCGAGGCCCTGGGACGCGATCCGATGGAACTCGACACCCGAATCGACTGGGTCATCAAGAAACGACTGATCGAGCGCTACATGGACCGAAAGAACCTCGCCTGGGACGACGCCCGGGTCCAGATGCTCGATCTTCAATATCACGATTCCCGACCCGACAAAGGGCTCTATCACATCCTCGAGCGCCAGGGGAAGGTCGAGCGGATCGTCACGGACGAAGAGATCCAGCATGCGATGTACAATCCGCCACGAGATACGCGCGCCTTCTTCCGAGGTGAATGTCTGCGCCGGTACGCACCGGAGGTTTTCGGTGTGAACTGGGATTCGATTTCGTTCGGACTCGAGGACGAGTCGGTCAAGCGAGTCATGATGGCGGAGCCTTTGAAGGGCACTGCTGAATTTGTCGAGGAGCTACTCGAACGGTCGGAAACGGCCGCCGAACTTCTCGAAAATATGGGGTCCTGAGGCGCCGTTGGTGGCGTGATCCGACCAGTCCGGAGGACAATACGATGGCAACATTCATACGAGATCCAAAGAGTCTGGGCGCTAGCCGAAACGTCGAAGCGCAAGCAGACCCGATGCCGTTCTATTTGGCGATGGCTGCCGGCGAGCAGAAGCAAAAGAACAAAGGCGGCGGCGACGACGGCGACGACGAAAAAGATGAAGGCGGCCAGAAGCTCGCTGACAAGGGCGAAGAACTCAAAGAGGAAATGGATGAACTCCTCGACGAGATCGATAACGTGCTCGAGGAGAACGCTGAGGAGTTCGTCAAGAACTATGTTCAGCGAGGCGGCGAGTAGGACATCGGAAGGGACGTGGTCGTCCCTGCCGAAGAACAACGTAGGATGACGGATTAATTGTTTTCTGAGGGGGGAACAGTGCCGCTTCGAGGCAACTATCAGGGTTCGAGTTTCTTTGAGCTTCTTCAGCTCGAGCAACGACATCTTCTGCCCGACGTATCAGTCTGGGCTACAAGCGCCGCCGGAAGCTTGGATGGCAAGGTTCCACACGGGACGACGGTGCTGGCTATGCGCTTCGGCGATGGGGTACTCGTCGCCGGGGATCGTCTGGCCACGGCCGGCCACTCCGTGGCCTCGCGTGACGTGGTCAAGGTATTTGCCACGGATCCGCATTCGGTCATGGCGATCTCGGGCGCAGCCGGCCCATGCATCGAGATGGCACGGGTCCTTTCCGTTGAACTCGAGCATTATGAGAAGATCGAGGGCGAGGGGCTCGAACTCGAAGGCAAGGCCAACAAGCTCTCTCAGATGATTCGCGCGAATCTGCCCGCGGCCATGCAAGGGTTGGCGGTCGTGCCGCTCTTTGCGGGCTATGACACGCGCCGCAAGACGGGCCGCCTCTGGAAATTCGACATCACGGGTGGTCGCTACGAAGAAATGGAATTCGATGCGACGGGTTCAGGTGGACTCTACGCACGGGAATCGCTCAAGCATGGCTGGGATGCTCAGCTGGGCAGAGACGAAGCGGTTCGTGTCTCCGTTGCGGCGTTGACTGCGGCGGCCGACGAGGATCGCGCGACTGGTGGCGTCGATCTCGAGCGGGGCATCTATCCCGTGATCAAGATCTGTACGGCCACGGGACAGACCGAAGCCAGCGAAGAAGAAATCGCAGCCTGTTACCGAAGTATTCTGGAGGCGCGAGCCGCCGGAGGAAATCTCTAATGTCGATGCCCTTTTATGTCTCTCCCGAACAGGTCATGGCGGACAAGGCCGAGTTTGCCCGCAAGGGGATCTCGCGCGGGAAGTCGATCGTCGCGATCGAGCATCAGGACGGAATCTTGATGATGGCCGAAAATTCGACGACGCTTTCGAAGCTTGGCGAGATCTATGATCGAATAGCCTTTGCCGGGGTCGGCAAGTTCAGCGAATTCGACCAATTGCGAAAAGTCGGTGTGCGCTTTGCGGACACCAAGGGCTATGCCTACAGCCGCGAGGATGTTAGGGGCCGTGCGCTCGCGAACGCTTTCTCCCAGGTCATGGGCGAAGTCTTCACTCGCGAGATCAAGCCACTCGAGATCGAGATCATCGTCGCGGAGGTCGGTGACGATCGCTACGACGATCACAAGAAGAACTCGCTCTATCGCGTGAAATACGACGGGTTCATTTCGGATCATCCGGGTTTTTGTGTGATCGGTGGCAATGTCGAAGATGTCGAAGCCGTTCTGGAAAATGACTACGGCGAGGGCATGCCCGCGGGGGAGGCCGCCAGCCTCGGACGGCGGGCCCTTAATGCCGGAGCAGAACGCAGTTCTGAATTGGGCGCTTCGAGTCTGGAAGTCTGTCTGTTGGATCGGAATCGAACGGGTCGCAAGTTCTGCCGCCTTTCTACCGATGAAGTTCAAGGTATGCTCGACGCTTAGGCGGCGTATTTCGCGCCTTCTATGGGTTTGGGTCTAGCGTTGGTTTAGCGGTCAGGCGGCTTCGTGCAGAAACGCATCTATGGCATCGAGACCGAATACGGAATCATCTTCACGCCCGAGGGTCGCAAGACGCTCCCGGTCGAAAAGGCGATCCGCTTTCTGTTCGAGAAGCTGATCACCACCGAACACTTCCTCAACGTCTTCCTCGAAAACGGTGCGCGCTTCTATCAAGACACCGGTTGTCACCCCGAATACGCGACACCCGAATGCGCTTCGCCAGGTCAACTCGTCATCTATGACAAGGCCGGCGAACGAATCGTGGAAGATCTCCAGATCTATGCGGAAGAGAAGATTCGCGAAGAGCGCATCCCGGGAAAACTCTCGATCTTCAAGAACAACACGGACTTCGTAGGCAATAGCTACGGCTGCCACGAGAACTACCTCGTCGATCGTGACGTGGACTTCTACTACCTCGCCGAACAGCTGATCCCCTTCCTCGTCACTCGCCAGATCTATACGGGCGCCGGTAAGGTCTTTCAGACCCAGGACGGGATTCACTATTGCGTGAGTCAACGAGCACAACATATCTACCAGAAGATTTCGGGTACAACGACCAATGATCGCTCGATCATCAACACCCGTGATGAGCCCCACGCCGATCGCGAGAAATATCGACGCCTGCATGTGATCGTCGGTGATTCGAACATGAGCGAGTACACCAACTTCATCAAGGTTGGTACGTGCTCGGTCGTGCTTCAAATGATCGAAGACAATTACATCAACAAAGACTTCACGCTTCGCAACCCAGTCAAGGCGATCAAGGACATCACCTATGACGCGAGCTGCAAGCGAAAATTGCGCCTCGACAACGGTCGCGAGTACTCCCCGATCGAGATTCAGCGCGAGTATTGCGAGATGGCGCAGAAATACATCGAGCAGTACCCGGTTTCCGATGACCACAAGACCGCTGTGCAGATGTGGCAATACGTCCTGGATTGTCTCGACACGGATCCAAACAAGCTCGATCGACAGGTGGATTGGGTGATCAAGCGCAAGCTGATCCAATCATGGATCGACCGGCACAATACAGACTGGTCGGACCCGCGCGTCTTGATGCTCGACCTGCAATATCACGATATTCGCCGCGAGCGAAGTCTCTACTATCTGCTCGAGCGCAAAGGGGCAGTCGATCGCCTGTTCACCGATGAAGAAGTCGACGCCGCGAAGGGTACGCCGCCACAGGATACGCGCGCCAAGATGCGCGGCGAATTCATCAAGCTCGCTCGCGAGAACTCGATTCAATACGACCTGGACTGGTCCAATATCAGGCTCGGCAATTTGCTGAACGTGCGCGTCATCTGTAACAATCCCTTCGAGACCGATACGGAGAAGGTGGCAGAATTGGTGCGTACGATTCAGAAGACAAACCTGCGTAAGACGAGTTTGTCGAAGCTCGTCATCCAGTCCTAGCGGCGGGTGCGTCGTGTCGCCTGATTCTTCCAATCCCCCCGTTCCGCCACTGTCTCCTCCCGATCCGTCATTGTCTCCTCCCGTTCCGTCACTGTCTCCTCCCGTCCCGTCATTTTCATCGGCGCAGCCTTCATCCGCTTTGCCTGAGGATTCCGATTCCCCGGGCGCTGACCTGAAATTGGTCGATGAAGGAGGGCGTTTCGAAGAGGAATCGGACTCGAGGCAATCCGATTCGCAAGCCGCGGGTCGTGCCACCGACGAGCCGACTCCGCGAAGCCTTCCTATCTGGCTGTTCGTGGTCGGGCTGATTCTTGCGGTCATCGTGATCGGCTGGCAGGCGCAGCTAGCCGGGGAACTCGAAGCCGAGGTCGCTGGCCTCGAGATGAAGCTCGAGCGCACCAACGCGCTTCTCGAGGCTCATCGCAGCCATCTTGGTGAGATTCGCGGCGGCGTTTATGACCTCTCCGAGCGTCTCGACAGCTTGCGTGCACTCGTGGACGAACGCCCAGGTTCCGGTCTAGGGCCAGCCTCGCCCCGGACGCCACCCACTCCCTGAAGCTCGCCAGAGTCTGGTCGTCCGTGGCGCCCTGCGCGCGGGTACTACGCGGGCACTGCGTGGCTCTCAGGCGGATCTTAGGCGTCGTTCAATGGCAAACTGTTGCGCGCAGCTTTCGCATCCAATGGGCGTCCAGACCCGCCCTGATGTGTCCCACGCCGCTCGATCGGCCGCGCTGTGACGGGACTCACGCGAGCCATTGAATTTTTGCCTTGTCCGCATGCCTTTTGGCTCAACCTTTGCGCATGAATGCCGATTCAAAGGGATGGCAGCGGCTGGTCTCCCGCCAGTGAACGCGCCCCAATGGAGATTCGGATGTTTCTTGACGCCATCGCCGGAATGTTTTCCCACGACCTAGCGATCGATCTGGGAACGGCCAATACACTGGTCTACAGCAAAGGCAAGGGCGTTGTCTGCTCCGAGCCCAGCGTTGTGGCCATCACGACCGAGAAGAACGGACGCGCACAGCGGGTTCGCGCGGTCGGGCACGCCGCCAAGGAAATGCTCGGGCGCACGCCCGGAAATATCGAAGCCATCCGCCCGATCAAGGATGGCGTGATCGCTGACTTCGAGATTACCGAGGCCATGCTTCGTTACTTCATTCAGCGAGCGCATAACCGTCGAACCCTCGCGCGTCCAAGAATCGTGATCTGTGTTCCCCCCTGTATCACCAGCGTCGAGAAGCGTGCGGTTCGCGAATCTGCGCTCTCTGCCGGTGCCCGCGAGGTCTTCTTGATCGAGGAACCGATGGCGGCAGCGATTGGAGCGGGGCTCGATGTGACCGCGCCGACGGGCAACATGGTCGTTGACATTGGTGGCGGCACGACGGATGTCGCCGTGATCTCGCTTTCGGGCATCGTGACCTCGCGTTCGATTCGAACCGGTGGCGACAAGATGGACGAAGCGATCATCAACTACGTGAAGCGCAAGTACAATATGTTGATTGGTGAGCGTACGGCTGAGCAGGTCAAGATGACGATCGGTACCGCTTCGACCGAAAGCAAGACCAAGGAAATGGAACTCAAGGGTCGAGACCTCGTCGCTGGTATTCCGAAGGTCGTCGTCACGACTTCCGACGACATGCGAGAAGCGTTGGTCGAACCGATTCATGCCATTGTCGAAACCGTCCATCTGACCCTCGAAAAGACGCCGCCGGAGCTGGCCGCAGACATCGTCGATCGCGGAATCATGTTGGTTGGCGGTGGATCGTTGCTCACCGACCTCGATCATCTCCTGCGCCAGGAAACACGACTTCCCATCCTGCGAAGCGAAGACCCCTATACCGCAGTCGTTCACGGCGCGGGCAAGGCGCTCGACAATATCGCGTTGCTCCGGGAAGTTGCGCTCGTCTGATCCCGCCACGGGTTCGGCCGCGATCTCGCCACAACTCTAGGGTCGCGTTGGCGGTTGTCGCTTCTTGGCGCTGCCGGGTCGCCCGATCGTGGTTCTCCCCGCGGCCCTTTCAGAGACGTTAGTCCGGGGACGAAGCGGCGAGTGCGAGTCCGATCGCCATCTCCATGTCGCCCTCAATTTCGATCCGGCCGTCCAGGAAGGCATCCTGTGGATCGAGTTTGCCTTGTCGAAGGGCCGTGTAGGTCGCTTCGTCAACGCGAATGATGGTTCGCGGTTCGGGTTCTGGAGTCTCGACGCCGAGCGAGGCGAAGAGCGCAAAGCCGTCCCGACCGACGCGCTCGAAGACGAGGCTGCCGTGGAGGTCGCGCAGGCTGCGAACGCGCTGTGACGTGAGGCGCATCTCGTCACCAAGGCCCGCCAATGCACCCAAAAAACCAAGCAATGAGTCGCCGCATTCGCGCCGGATATTCGCGAAGTCATCCAGGCTGTGTCCAAGGATCAGGAAAGGGGTTCGTGCGGGCTGGTCGACGCTGCGCATATGGCCGCATTCGATGTCAAAAACGCTTCGATGCATCGCCTCGCCGTCATCGACCTGAACGACGATCGAGGCCCGAACGGCTTCCATCTCTTCAAGTACCTTGGCCGCCGTCGAATCGCGCTTGGCTGCGGCTCGCTGGCTGTCGAGCGTCCCGTTGAATTGCTCGGGGACTCGTTCTTGATAGAAGGCGCGCTGGTCCTCGAGCTGGCTCATCGCCGCCTTCGCCGCCGCTGAAACCGGTCGACGGCTCGAGCGTGTTCCGCGTAGGTTTTCGAGAAGAAGTGGGTGCCGTCGTTTCGAGAAACGAAGTAGAGGAAGGGCGTCTCCGCGGGTTCGCGGACCGCTCGCAGGGCTTCCCGACCTGGGTTGGCGATCGGACCGGGAGGCAACCCGCGAATTCGGTAGGTGTTGTAGAGATTGCTGCGATCTTCGAGGTGAACGCGCCGCAGGTTTCCGTCGAAGTTTTCGACGCCGTAGATGACGGTCGGATCGGTTTCGAGTCGCATTCCGCGCTGCAAGCGATTGAGAAAGACCGCTGCGATCAGCGGCCGCTCTTGCGCAGCGCCGGTTTCCTTCTCGACGATCGAAGCCAGCGTCACCTGTTCGCGCATCGAAAGCGCTCGCTCGTGGGTTGTCTTGGGCAGCGCTTCGTAGACTTGTAAGAATTCTTGAACCATCGTTCGTGCGATGCGCTCGGGCGGCAGATTCCGGGCGAAGCGATAGGTGTCGGGGAAGAGATATCCCTCGAGACTCGAACCCTCGACGCCGAGCCGGGAAGGCAATTCAGGATCGAATACGACTTCGAGAAACGCCTTCGGATCAGCGAGACCGGCCACGGCCAGTAGCTCGGCGATCTCGGTCGCGCGCTTGCCCTCTGGAATCACGACGGCGTGGGTCAGGACACGACCCTTTGCGAGGGTCTCTAGGATTTCCTTCGTCGATTGTGCCGCCGAGAGTTCGTACTCGCCGACCTTCAGTTGCGACGAAAGCTCCTCGATGCGTGCCAGCCAGCGCGTCAGTTTTGCATTGCGAATGATGCCTTCGGTCTCGAGTGCGTCCGCGACCCGACCCAATGAATCGCCCGGTTTTATCTCGAAGGCGACCGTGCGCGCCTGCCCTCCGTTCTCGTGAACGGGCGCGAGGGAGCGCTGTACCCAGAACCAACCGCCGAAGGCGATCACCAGAGCCAGGCCCGAGGCGACGAACAGGGCCTTCAAGAGTGTCGCCCTACCAAACACGTATCATCCAATTTAGTCACGCCCATCAGCTCTTGGGTTCGTTACGCAAGGCACGCGACAATTCGCTTGCCTGCTGCGCGAGGTAGGTGCGTAGAATGATCGATGCCGCCATCTCGTCGACGACCCCCTTCTTTCGCTGCTCCGGACCAAGCCGCTTCGGTTTTCGCCGTTTCGTGCCACGTTTCTGCGGCACCGGTTTCAATAGTCTCTCGGCTTCCTGAGAGGTCCAGCGCTCGTCGATCGTATCGACGGGAATTCCGCTCGCGCCATGGAGTGCATCGGCGAACTCGATGGCCTTCTTGGCTTCGGGACCGCGCCGGCCGTCCATATGGATCGGCAAGCCGACGACGGCAGATCCGATTTCTTTCTCCACGATCAAGTCGACGAGTGAAGCGATGTCGCGCTTGCGGCCGCGACTTTCCAGGATGCCAGCAGGGAAGGCGATTGCTCCGGCCTCGTCCGAGATCGCGAGCCCGATTCGTTTGCTGCCGAGATCGACTCCAAGAATACGCACAAAGATCAGTGTAGCGACTTGTTTGCGCGATCGGGTCGCATGCTGCGCAACGACGCCCGGGCCGCCTATGATTGCGACATGTTGATCTACACGACGGCGCCGCTCGAGGATCCGCGTTCCGCACGGACCGCCTTTCGAACCTTTGAGGAGATCGGCTACGACGGCGCGTTCAGTTTCGAAGCGAAGCACGATCCGTTCCTGCCCCTGGTGTTGGGCGCGGAGTCGACTGAGCATCTTCGGCTCGGGACGGCGATTGCGATCGCGTTTGCGCGCAATCCGATGAACCTTGCGAATCTCGCCTACGGGCTGCAATCGATCAGCGAGGGGCGATTCATTCTCGGTCTGGGCTCGCAGGTCCGGCCGCATATCCAGAAGCGATTCAGCCAAACCTGGTCGAAGCCGGCGAAGCGGATGCGCGAGATCGTGCTTGCGCTGAAAGCCATCTTTGCCCGGTGGGAAGGGCAGGCCGAACTCGACTTTCGCGGTGAGTTCTATCAACACACCTTGATGATTCCGGCCTTTGATCCGGGACCGAATCCCTTTGGTCCGCCGCCCATCTATACCGCCGGCTTCGGGCCGTTGATGACGCAGGTCGCGGGTGAAGTGGCCGACGGATTCTTTGGCCATCCGTTCAACACGCGCAAGTCGCTGCTGGAGAATGTGATGCCAGCGATCGAGCGCGGACTCGAGAAGTCGGGGCGACAGCGCGCGGACCTCGACCTGATTTTCGCGACCATGGTCGTGACTGCCGACAGCGAAGAAGATTTTGAACGCGTTCAACTTGCTGCCCGCAAGCATCTCGCCTTCTACGGCTCGACGCCGGCCTACCGGCCCACCCTCGACTGTCATGGCTGGGGGGATCTTCACCTCGAGTTGAATCGTCTATCGAAAGCGAACCGTTGGGATGAAATGACCGGATTGATCGACGATGAGGTACTCGAGACGATCGCGGTCGTTGGGCCGCGAAAGGAAATCGCCGAGAAGTTGCGCGCTCGATTGGATGGCATCGCCGACGGTGTGAGCCTCACCCACAATCGAGCGCCGGACCCCGAACATTGGGCGGATATCGTGTCGGACCTGAAGCGTCAGGATTGAACGGGCTACGCGTATCGGCCGTTCGTCTTGTTGTCGTGGGTTGTCCGGACCGTCGTGGACGGGGCGAACGATCGCTTAGGCGGGGGCGCTCTGTGCCGCAGCGAGGGCGCGCTTCGAATCTTCGCCCGGAAGGAAGCCGAGCGCGCGAATGATCTCGTCACGTCGTGTCGCGTTCGCCCGACGAAGCGCCGTAACGAGAGCCGGCAGAACGGCCGGGTTCTGCAGTTCCCCGGCGAGCCGAATTCCCTTTCGAGCACGGCGTTCGTCATAGCTGTCGATGGCTTTGATCAGGGTCGGGAGCGATTCGTCGCCCAGGGCCAACATCAACGAACGCAGCGGCAAGACACGTTCGACATTCTCTTCCTCGCAGATCCGAGCGAAGATGGCTGGGGCCGCCGAGGCGCCTAATTGAAGGAGCAGTTGTGCGGCGCGGACATCTGTTCCGATCGAGTCCGTGGCCCGCGCAATCAGATCGTCCAGCGGCTCGCCGTTCGCGATCTGTGCGAAACAGTTGGCGGCGACCCGCGCCTGGCCTTCCGGGCGCCCTCCGATGCCGACGGCGTGATCTGCCAGAACGAGTAGTGCGCGGTAGCAGTCGCCGTGAAAGCCCTTGTTGAAGAGTTCTTGTGCCCAGATGGCGATGTCGCGTGCCAGCCGGCGGTAGGCGTCGTCGTCGGTGAGTCGGTCGAGTTCGATCAAGCGCGCGCGAAGGCGTTCACCCGCGTCATGGGCCGAGGGCACTTCGAGGGGATGGGTTTCGAGGCTGGGATTGTCGGCCTGCGCTAAGGGGGCATCGGGTCGGGTCGAGAGTGAGGCCGACGCGCGCGGTGGCGTTGCACTGAGTTTCGGGGTCGTCGTTTGCTTGGCATCGTGAATTCCATTGAGTTCGATGCCCTGGGCGTCCCGCGCTTCGAGGGATCGCACGAAGCCCTCCGGATTGTCGAATCGACTCCCGTGCTGACCCAGGAGCGCGAAGAATCCATGCAATGCGTTGCGGGAGAGGGTCGGTTCGAGGCGGACGCGCTTCAGGCAGTGCGTTCGCAAGGCGGATTCGAGGGGGGCGAGTACGTCGCCGGCCTCGATGGGCTGGGACAGATCCAAGATTTCGAAGCCATTCGGTCCGTCCTCGAATTCGATCGGTCCGGCTCTCGTCAACTCCCCGGCGAGCGCTCGATAAGCGCGGTCGACGAGCGGTTGTCGCTCTGGCGCCGTCTCGTCATAGAAGGAAAAACCACGCAGCGCGCGCGCGAGTTCCAAGAGCAGGCTCTTGGCATCGGTATTGGTTCGGGTGGCCCAATGGCCTCGGGCCTGGGCTCGATCGTTGGTGGATCGCCCGCTCTTCGATGGGCTGGTGTTGGGCTCGGCAGTCGGCATCGTAGTCTGCACATCGGTCTCTGCGGTCGGCGGCTGAACACCTGGACCACAGATCTGGAAAACGCAATTTTCGTCAAATTTTCGCCTTTTGGATTGACGCTCTCCACGAGCCACGGCTACTTTCTCGCAGATTCGACGCCCCCCCGCGACGACAAAGCCAGGTTCTGGTACCGCATTTTGGGCCGAATTCGGCAATAGGTGGGTTTTCCCATCGCAATTGAAATCTTCAAAGCAGCCGCAGCAGCGCATTCGACTGAATCAGCCGATCTGGCGGAAACAGCCGGATTTGTGGACTCGGCTGGTCGAGCCGGCGCAGCTGAGAACGCTGAGGCCCTGGGTGTCTTTCGCGTTTCGGACGCCTCTGGTGCCTCTGGTGCCTCTAATGCCTCTAATGCCTCTAATGCCTCTGATGCCCGAGACGCCTTGGGCTCCGTTGACGTCGACGATGGAGCGATCGGTGCGGATCGCGTCGTCGAAATTTCACCCGTACAGCTCGCGACCGGTCGTTGGTCGCGCTGGATCGCGGTGGCCGGGGGATTCGGATATGTGCCCGTGGCGCCAGGGACGGCGGGGTCGCTGGCAGGCGTTCTCGTCTTCTGGATCGTTGGGATGAGCGCCGCCGCGGCCGCTGTCCCGGGTCCGGGCTTTGTTGCGCTCTATGCCCTGGTGGTCGCTTCGCTTCTGCTGGTCGGGACCCATGCCGCCGGACGCGCCGAGATCGATTTTGGTCGACGCGATGATGGTCGGATCGTCATCGATGAGGTCGTTGGTCAGCTGATCGCGCTCGCCCCACTGGTGCCGCTGCTCTGGGCCATCGAGACGGGCCGTTCGGCGACGACGCTCTTTGTTTCAGCGAGTGGCCCCTTGCTGGTGGATGGCTTTGCTTTGACCAATGGCTTTTCGACCCAAGACGTTTCGCTGTTTTTTTTCGAGGTCGTGACCGGATTCGTCCTATTCAGGCTGTTTGATGTGTGGAAGCCGGGGGCCATCCGATGGGCGGAGCGGCGATTTCACGGGGGACTGGGTGTGATGGCTGACGATGTGATGGCGGGAATCCATGCCGCACTCTGTCTCTTCGTTCTTCATTCCCTGGTTTTCGAACGTTTCTATTCGGAGTGGCTGGTCGCGACGCGCCCGGTTTCATCCGTTTCGTGGCTAGGCGCGTCTTCGTGGCTAGGCGTGTCCGGGATCGGGGTGTCGTTGTGATTGTGGAGATCATTACGATCGGAGATGAGCTGCTGCGGGGCGAAATCGTCGACTCGAACAAGGCACGGATTGCGCAACGTCTATTGCTGCTCGATCTGGATTGTCGCCACCAGGTGTCGGTTCTGGATGATCCCGCCGATATGCAGGACGCATTTCGTCGCGCGGCGAGTCGAAGCGATTTCGTATTGGTTTCAGGTGGGCTCGGGCCGACGCGCGATGACATGACGACGGCGGTTCTTGCGGAGACCTTCGGTCGTAGCCTGGAACTGCACGAGCAGTCCCTGGCGGCGATCGAGGCCTTCTTCTCGCGGGTGGGTCGTGAAATGTCCGACGTGAATCGGAAGCAGGCCTTTTTCCCGACCGACGCCGACGTGCTTCAGAATCCGATCGGCACGGCGCCCGGGTTTTCGATTCGTGAGGGTCGGACCACGTTCTTTGCCATGCCCGGCGTGCCGCGTGAGCTGGATCTGATGATGGATGAGCAGGTGCTGCCACGAATCGAGCGATTCTTTGCCCAGTCAGAAGAGGCGAGGGGGAAGAGCGAGCGTGCGGATGGCCAGAGCGCCACGGCTACGGATGCGACGGATGCGACGGATGCGACGGATGCAAAGGAGAGGCGAGTCGTTCGGGCGGTAATGTTGCGAACCTTTGGAATGGGCGAGTCGACGCTCGAGGCCGAGTTGATGGACCTGGCTCGCGACGGTGGCGTGGATCTCGGGTTCCGAACGAGCTTCCCAGATAATTTCTTGCGACCGGTTGCTCGGGCGAAGACTGCAGAGGAGGCGGATCAGCGAATCGCCCGGGTCTCCGAGGCGATTCGCGCCAAGCTCGGTTCGATCGTCTACGGCGAAGGCGACGACACGATGGAGAGCGTTGTGGGCCGCCTGTTGTCCGAGAAGGGGCTTTCGGTGGCGACGGCGGAGTCTTGTACTGGGGGGCTGATCGCTGAGCGCTTGACCGATGTACCGGGTTCTTCGGCCTATTTTCTGGGTGGGATCGTGGCGTATTCGAACGCGGTCAAGGCGTCGCAACTCGGTGTGCCGGAAGCGATGCTCGAAGAGCATGGGGCGGTTTCAGAACCGGTCGTTCGTGCGATGGCCGAAGGCGTGCGAACGCGCTTCGGGAGTGATTATGGGGTGGCGACCTCTGGGATCTCTGGACCGGATGGAGGCACGGCGGAAAAGCCGGTCGGCCTCGTCTGGATTGCATGCTCGAAGGCTGGAGAGGCCGGAGCTTGCAGCACGCATGCGGAGTCTTTCGTCTTTCAGGTCGATCGCAGTCGGCATCGGAGTTTGACCGCCCAGGTGGCCCTCGATTGGATTCGAAGGAGTGTGCTCGGTGTCGAGTTGGTCGGCCCGAGTCTGTTGAGGCGTAGTGGCGGCGGCTCCGCTCCGAGCGGTTCTTGATTTTTGGATTTTGGTTCTTGGTTCGTATTTTTGAATAGCAGGCAAATGAAAATGGGGAGATTTTAACGATGGCACGAGGCAAATCGAATACACCACCGAAGGCGAAAGTTGAACGAGGAGGCGTGGCAGAGAGCGCCAAGGAAAAGGCGATCGAACTCGCGGTGTCGAGTATCGAGAAACAATTCGGGAAGGGCGCCATCACGAAGATGACCGATGACGCGGTCAACCACGAGATTCCCTACTTCTCGAGTGGCGCGCCGAGTATCGATATTGCGCTCGGGATCGGTGGTCTTCCGCGTGGTCGGATCGTCGAGATCTATGGGCCGGAGTCGAGCGGTAAGACGACACTGACACTGCATGCGATTGCCGAGATGCAGAAGATCGGTGGGGTGGCCGCGTTCATCGATGCTGAGCACGCGCTGGATGTGAATTATGCGCGACGGCTCGGGGTAAATGTCGACGAGTTGTTGGTTTCGCAGCCGGATACCGGAGAGGAGGCCCTCGAGATTGCGGACGTTCTTTTGCGATCGGGAGCCATCGACCTCGTGGTCGTCGACTCGGTGGCGGCCCTGGTGCCGCGAGCGGAGATCGAAGGTGAAATGGGTGATACCCACGTTGGTCTGCAAGCCCGCTTGATGAGCCAAGCGCTGCGCAAGCTGACGGGAACGGTGTCGAAGTCGGGCGCCACGATCATCTTCATCAATCAGATCCGCATGAAGATCGGCGTGATGTTCGGAAGTCCCGAAACGACGACCGGTGGGAATGCGCTCAAATTCTACTCCTCGATTCGGATCGACGTACGAAGAATCGCGGCGATCAAGGAAGGTGATGTGGTGACCGGCAACCGGACACGGGTCAAGGTCGTCAAGAACAAGGTGGCGCCACCCTTTCGTCAGGCAGAGTTCGACATCATCTACAACGAGGGCATCTCGCGAGAAGGCGATCTCATCGACATCGGTGTCGAGGAGGGGATCGTTGAGAAGAGCGGCTCCTGGTACTCCTATGACGGAGAGCGGATCGGGCAGGGTCGAGAGAAGGCGCGCACATTCTTGAAGGAAAACCCGGATGCCTGTACACGGCTTGCTGAGGAGGTCTATCTGGCAAAGGGTTTGAAGTTGGCGGTTCCGGTGGTGGATCCGGCCAGTGTGGTCGCCGAGCCTGAGGACGCTTCGGAAGAGAGCTAGACGGCGATTCGCGACGAGCAATCGTCGGATTGGATCGTATCGGGTGCGGGGATCGCAGTCTCCGCGCCCGAATACAATCATCTCTGAAGTCTGGGGTTCAGCTCGACGGGCGAACGAGTGAGCGAGCCAACGAGTGGCTGGATTCTTCTGGCTTTGATGGGCGTTGATGGGCGTTGGTGTTCTGGCGAACCAATCCGTTATGAGTGGAGAGGGCAGGGGTACAAACAGGGGTACAAAGATGTGGAGCGTCGATCGGGCCACGCAGTGGTGGGAGCGGCAACCCTGGCTCGTCGGCTGCAATTTCATTCCGAGCACGGCCGTCAACCAGCTCGAAATGTGGCAAGAGGCGACCTTCGATCGCGACACGATCGAACGTGAACTCTGTTGGGCTGCGGACCTTGGATTCAATGTCGTTCGCGTCTATCTCCACGATCTCTTGTGGGACCAGGATCAAGAGGGTTTCTTGGGCCGTGTCGATACTTTTCTCGACATGGCCGAACGAGCGGGAATCAGCGTCCTCTTTGTTCTCTTCGATTTTGTTCTCTTCGATGACGTCTGGAGTACGAGCCCGCAGCTCGGGCCGCAGCTGGCACCGCATCCGGGCCGCCACAATCCGGGCTGGGTGCAAAGCCCGGGCTTGCCGGCGCTGGACGCCTACCCGAACGATTCGGTTCTTCGCGACCGACTGGAACGTTATGTAGGCGGGCTGGTCTCCGCCTACAAGAACGATCGTCGAATCCTGGCTTGGGATGTCTACAACGAACCCGGAGGATTTCCTTCGCCTCGCTCCGAGCCGGTGGGTGAGGCGTGCCTGCCCTTGCTCAGAGATGTCTTCGCTTGGGTACGCGCGTCAGAGCCCGAACAGTCGCTGACCTCAGGGCTTTGGCTCAATCCGACCAAGCCGGTTTCGCCAGCGATTCGGTCGCTGCAAGAAAATCTTTCCGACGTCGTCTCGTTTCACCACTACGGCAGTGCAGACGAGCTGACGGAATTGATCGATGAGTTGAGAACCCAGACAGACCGTCCTCTGCTGTGTACGGAATATCTTGCGCGAAGCCTGGGGAATCGTTTCGAAACGCAACTGCCCATCTTTCAAGAACGTGGTGTCGGTGCGATCAGCTGGGGACTGGTGAGCGGTAAGACCCAGACGATCTATCCGTGGTGGAGCTGGTTCGACGAAGCGCCGAAGCCCGAGCCGAAGGTCTGGTTCCACGATGTTCTTCGCCAGGACGGGACGCCCTTCGACGAGGCTGAGGCGGCGTTTTTGCGTCAGATACTCAATCGAAGTGAGCAGGGCTAGGCTTTCGCCGTGTCAAGTTCCAAGTTCTCCGAGCGGCTTGACGGGATGAAGCAGAACGTCGAGCGAGCGCCAGCCCCTCAATTCTCTTGGCGACTCGCCGCTCGGAAGCCTAGGTAGAAGAGACCTAGCATGAGGGCGCTGATTCCGGTTCCAGTCAAAGCATTGACGTTTGGCGTGGTTTCGAGTCGGAAGAGTTCGATCCAGGCGTATTCGAAGAAGGGCGTGCCATCGGGAAGAGGTGGCGGCATCCATCCGTCGACGACATGGCAGTTGTGATAAAACCCGTTCGCGGCCCGGTTACCCGAGCAATCCGTGTTCGAGGTCGAGAGTTGCTGACTGGCTCCGAAGGGCGGAAGTACTCCGTCCACTGAAACGGGAGCCCCCGGTATCCCGATATTGTCCCACGAACCCTGGAATGCGCCAAAGAATGCCTCGAGGCCATGACCGAAGGCCCAGATGTTGGTTGCATCCGTGACGAAATCGCCCGCCTGGGTCCAGAGAGCCGGTTCGGTGCCCGAAAAAAGCACGGCTCGCGCTACGCGTTCGAGTCGAGCGATGAAGGCTGCGTGGCCAGCGCCCTGGGAATGTCCGGCGATGACGACGATCTCCCAGCGCGGCTGTCCCATTGAATCCCGGTAGTCGTCCCAACCCTCGTTCGGCGCGATCGTTTCAAGATAGGCGAGCAGTTGTTCCAGGCGATTCACGATGCTGTTATTGAAGTCGACATCGACTAGGGTGGACTCGTCGCTGCCGAGTATGATTTCGCGTCGCACCATTTCTTGGCAGCCGCTCGCGCCCATTCCCGCGCAGAGGACGTTGACGGCGTCCGGGTTCACGTAGGCCAGCCCGATCGTGTGATAGCCCTGCGTTGCGGCCGATTCGATGATTTGCGAGTAGATCTGCGGAGGCGCTGTAGTTCCGGGTAGGAAGACGAGTAGCCGCCCGAGGCGTTCGTTTGCGGGGCCGATGGCGACGTGATGGACGCCGATGACGTCGTCGATCAACGGATTCGTCGTACTGGCTGCGATCAGCCTGACGGTCGGCATGGCATGCTCGGCCTGGCCCGGGGGTGCGGCCATGGCGTTCAGGGCAATCATCAAGCCGATGAGCGCCATCAACATGCGTGGACGGAATCGGAATCGGAATCGAGTGATTCGTTTGATCATTGGTCCGCTTCTCGGCCACGCATTCCCCCATCCCAACCGGAGCAGGCGAGGAAAGTTGCACGGTGGTGGGGTCGGGCGAGTGGCCGGCGCATGAAGATTCGGGATGTCGTCGACCTTCGGGGCAATCAAAACGTTTTGATTACACGGGGTTATCTGCCTATTTGCCGGTCACCGATAAGTCTTGAAGCGATTGCGGCGGGATCAATTTACCTCGCCTGATCTCAAGGAAGCGCCCAAATCGGTCGAAACAGGGGAACGTCAGCAGAACCCCGCAGACCCAGAATCCTAGCCCCGCCAGGGACTTTCGAGGCGCAGAATGGAACTCAACGAGATCTTGAAGGTCGCCATCAAGGGCGGTGCCTCCGACATTCATCTGAAGTCGGGGCTGCCTCCGATGTTCCGGGTTGACGGCGCGCTCGTGCCGCTGAAAAACGGCGAGCGCATTCTTCCCGACGAGCTCCAGAAGATCGCCTTTTCCATCATGAACCCGCTGCAAAAGGCGCGCTTCGACGAGAACCGCGAAGCCGATCTGGCCTACGGCATCCCAGGCCTCGGTCGCTTTCGCGTCAACGTTTTTCAGCAACGCGGGACCGTCGGCATCGTCTTCCGTGTGATTCCCTTTGGCGTCAAGACGATCGAACAACTCTACCTCCCCAAGATCATCGAGAAGATTGCGCAGGAACAACGTGGTCTGGTGCTCGTGACTGGAACCACGGGCTCGGGTAAGTCGACGACGCTGGCCGCGATGATCGAGCACATCAATTCCGAACGCACCAGCCACATCATGACGATCGAGGATCCGATCGAATTTCTGGTGCGCGATCGCCGCTCGATCGTGAATCAGCGCGAGATTGGCGTCGATACACACACCTTCTCTGCCGCACTCCGCGCAGCCTTGCGCCAGGATCCTGATGTGATTCTGGTCGGCGAAATGCGTGATTTCGAGACCATCGAAACCGCGATCACAGCCGCGGAAACCGGCCATCTCGTGATGAGTACGCTGCATACACTCGATGCGACCGAGACGATCAATCGAATTGTTTCCGTCTTCCCGCCCTATCAGCAAAAGCAGGTTCGGCTGCAGCTTTCGACCATCCTGAAGGCGGTGATCAGTCAACGACTGGTTCCGCGTGCGGACGGCAAGGGCCGTGTTCCCGCCTTGGAAGTGCTCATCTCGACCGCGTTCACACGGGAATTGATCGCCGACAAGGATCGAACGAAGGAATTGCCGGATGCCATCTCGAAGGGGCACACGACCTACGGGATGCAGACCTTCGATCAATCCTTGATGAGCCATGTGAAATCCGGTCTAATTTCGTACGAAGAGGCTCTCAAGCACGTCTCCAATCCCGACGACTTCGCGCTTCGCTTCCGAGGCATCGAGTCGACCTCGGACGCCGAATGGAGTGGCTTTGCCGGCGACGAAGACGAGTCCGAGAAGAAGCCGGACAACGATGGCATGGACGATCTGGGCGACGATTTCAACATCGACCGGTTCTAGCGCCGCCGCGACCGCCCCCGGCTGAAGCCGCAACCCGCGGACCCACACGCCGCGACGACCTCCTCCATGGCGGGTCTGATCGTGCCCGTTCAGGGGCGCGGGCGGGTCCTGCGTGTTCAATTCTGTCTTGAACGAGCGAGTCGAGCAAAATCGAGACTCCTCGCCGCGGGCCGCTATATTCCGCCCCTCAATTCGACCTTCCAGCTAAATAGAGGTGTCCCATGTCGCTCCCCTCCCGGGAGATCCGCGAAATCTTCCTGAGCTTCTTCGAGGAGCGGGGACATCGCCGTGTGCCGAGCGCGTCGTTGGTGCCGGAGTCCGATCCGACCCTGATGTTCGTCAACTCCGGGATGGTGCCCTTCAAGCGGACGCTGCTGGGCGAAGACACGCGCGACTATCTTCGCGCCACGACCTCGCAGAAATGTATGCGGGTCTCGGGCAAGCACAACGACCTCGAGAACGTCGGCAGGACGTCCCGTCATCACACCTTCTTCGAGATGCTCGGAAATTTTTCCTTCGGCGACTATTTCAAGGAACGCGCGATCGAATACGGCTGGTCGCTGATGACCGACGCGATGCATTTCAAGGCCGATGACCTGGTGGTCTCGGTCTTTCGTGAGGACGACGAGGCCTTTGAACTCTGGCACAACCACATTGGGCTTCCCGAATCCAAGATCTATCGCCTCGACGAGGCGGAAAATTTCTGGTCCATGGGTGACACCGGGCCGTGTGGGCCCTGTTCGGAGATTCATTTCGATTGGGGCGCAGACCCGGCTCATCCAGACGACGACCCCTCCAGTGAGACCGGCCGATTCATGGAGATCGGAAACCTTGTCTTCATGCAATACGATCGAGACGCCGCCGGAAACATGACGCCCCTGGCGAAGCCCTCGATCGATACCGGCTTCGGTCTCGAGCGCCTCTCGGCAATTCTGCAGGGTCATCGATCGACCTGGGACTGCGATGCTTTTACGCCGCTGATCGCTCGCGCTGCTGAACTCTCCGGGGTCTCGCCAGGACAGGACGAAGAGACTGATGTCTCGCTTCGCGTCGCCGCCGATCACGCTCGCGCGCTGACTTTCTTGATCGGTGATGGCGTTTTGCCGAGCAACGCGGGCCGTGGATATGTGTTGCGCCGAATTCTCAGGCGCGCCTCGCGATATGGAAAAATGTTAGGCCAGGATGCTCCATTCATCTTTTCGTTGGCCGATGCGGTGATCGATCAGATGGGGGATGCGTTTCCCGAGCTGGTAGACCGACGCGCCTATATCACGGATCGGATACGTCGCGAAGAAGAGCGCTTTCTCGAGACGTTGTCGAAGGGGTTGACGCTTCTCGAGGGTGAAATCGGTGAGCTACAGGCAAAGGGTGTTGCGCAGCTTCCGGGCGAGACCGTCTTCAAGCTCTACGATACTTTTGGCTTCCCCATCGATCTGACCGCCGACATTCTGGTCAGCCATGACATGACGCTGGACCAATCGGGCTTCGACGAGGCGATGGCGGGCCAGAAGGCCAGAGCGCGCGCGGCATGGAAGGGTTCCGGTGATACGGCGATCCAGGAAATATACGGCCGCATCGCCTCGGATCTCCAGACGACATTCCGTGGTTATGAGGCCCTCGATCTCGAGGCCCCGATTTCCGCCATCTTGAAAGAGGGCGCGATGGCTACGGGTGCGCGTTCGGGTGATACGGTCGAACTCGTCTTCGAAGAGACCCCCTTCTACGCGGAGAGCGGAGGTCAACTTGGCGACCGTGGACGGATCTTGACGGATTCAGGAGAGATCGAAATTCGCGACGTGTTGAAGCCGGTCGCCAATCTCTTCGTCCATCAAGGCGTCGTGGTGTCCGGCGAGATCCGGGTCGATCAAGAGGCGCGCCTTCACGTGGACGTCGAATCCCGCGAAGCCACCCTCCGCAATCACAGTGGAACCCATCTCCTGCACGCGGCGTTGCGCGGGGTGTTGGGCGATCAGGCGATGCAGAAGGGCTCACTCGTCGGGCCGGATCGTTTGCGCTTTGATTTTACGCACGACTCGCCGCTATCGACCGAGGAACTCGAAGCGATCGAGGATCAGGTCAACGTCTGGATCGAAGCGAACAAGCCGGGTGCGACGCGCGAGATGGACTACCAATCGGCCATTCGCGCCGGTGCGATCGCCATCTTCGACGAAAAATACGGCGAAAAGGTGAGGGTTGTATCCTTCGGCGATTGCAGCACGGAGCTGTGTGGCGGGACGCACGCGCGTTCGACCGGCGATCTCGGACTCTTGAAGATCGTTTCGGAGTCGGGCATCGCGGCGGGGATTCGTCGCATCGAAGCGCTCACCGGTCTCGGCGCCCTTCGCCATATTCGCGAGCAGGAGCGGCTCGCCCGGGAAGCCGCCGCGTTGCTCAAGGTTCCGCTGTCCGAATTGCCGAGTCGAGTAAGCCGACTCGTGGAAGAGCGAAAGCAGGCGCAGAAAGATTTCGATGATCTTCGCGCGCGGAAGCAAAGTGGTGGTACGAGCGATCTTTTCGCGTCAGCGCGACCCCTGGCGGAGCTTCCGGATGCCAAGGTGATTGCCGGTCGAGTGGAAGACGTCGATGCGAAGGCCATGCGTGCGATGGTCGACGATTATCGCAACCGGCTGGGATCGGGCGTGGTCTGCCTCGCTGCGGCGGACGGCGACAAGGCCTTGTTGGCGATCGGTGTCACGAAGGATTTGACGTCTAAACTGAAGGCCGGCGATTTGATTCGTGAGGTGGCCGGCGTTGTGGGTGGCGGCGGCGGTGGACGACCTGATTTTGCGCAGGCGGGCGGGAAGGATCCCGGTCGCATCGAACAGGCGCTCGAGAAATTCAACGAACTGGTCGACGAAATGGCAGGGAAATAATGTTGACTCAATCGATCGATCCCTTTCGGCCGTCGCGGCGCAAGACGCGCGTCGTCCACGTTGGCGATGTCGCACTTGGCGGTGATTTTCCGATTCGCGTCCAATCGATGACCAATACGGACACGATGGACACGCTGGCGACGGTCGAGCAGATCACGCGCCTGGCGGAGGCGGGATGTGAGATCGTCCGGGTGACGGCGCCTTCGATTCGCGATGCAGAGAATCTGCGAGAGATTCGCCGAGGTCTCGAGGCACGACGAATCGACGTTCCGCTCGTAGCCGATATCCACTTCACGCCTAACGCTGCACTGATTTCGGCGGATGTCGTAGAGAAGGTTCGGATCAATCCGGGCAACTACGCGGACAAGAAAAAGTTCGAGGTTCGCGAATACGACGAATCACAATACGAAGAGGAAATCGCCCGCGTCGCCGATCGCTTTCGCCCATTGGTCTTGCGCTGCCGGACCAACGGCACCGCGATGCGAATCGGAACCAACCATGGGTCGCTCTCCGATCGGATCATGAATCGATTCGGCGATACCGCACTCGGGATGGTCGAGAGCGCGCTTGAATTTCTCGATGTCTGCGAGAGCGAAAACTACTACGACGTGGTCTTTTCGATGAAGGCTTCGAATACCCAGGTTGCGATTTCGGCCTACCGACTGCTCGCTGAACGCCTCGAAGAGCGCCGTCCCGGCGAGCCCTCCTATCCCTTTCATGTGGGTGTGACCGAGGCTGGAGGCGCCGACGATGGTCGGATCAAGAGTGCGATTGGGATCGGGTCGCTGCTCGAAGATGGGCTCGGGGATACCATTCGCGTCTCACTGACCGAGGATCCGGTGCGCGAGGTGCCCGTGGCACGTGGAATCGTGGCGCGAGCCGGACGCGTCGAGTCGGAAGAGAGAGAGTCGAAGGAGCAGCCGAAACGAATGTCCTCGGACCTTGCGATCGAGGCGACGCCTTTCGATCTTGGGCTCGAGTCGTCGCGGCGGGTCAGTCATGCAATGAACTGGGCCGGTCTCAGCGTTGGAGGCGACGCACCGATCCGAGTGGAACTCGAGGTCGCCGATGCCCTCGAACGTCCTGCGGAGATCGCGGCGCGGATGGCCACGGAATTGTCCGCGCTGCGCGATGTCGAATGTGAATCGCTGTTGGTTTCTTGTCGTGGTGCGGAAGCATTCGGACGGGTTGCCGAACTCCAGCGAGAATTGGAATCGCTCGGCCAGGACCTACCGCTGTCGCTGCGGATCGACTTGGGTGATGAAGAGATCCTGACGGGGGCGTCGCTTCCCTCGGAGATTCGCTCAGGCCGATGGGTTGGGCGGGTCGATTCCGAGACGAGTTCAAAGGATCTGCTTCGCTTCGTCGAGGCCGCGCGCAAGGCGCGGGCCGCGATCGAGTGGGAGATCGATGCGCCCGATCACGCGATTCCGGGACTCGTTCAGTCCGCGCTTGCGACCAACGGGGGCGATTCGCCCGATTTCCTGATGAGCCTCGCACCGGAGTATTCTCTCCATGCCGTTCGCGTACTCGCGGCCGCACTCGCGGACGCGGATTCGGACGCTGTGCCGATCGTATTGCGCCATCGCATCGAGCCAGACGCCGACCGCTCAGTGATCTCAGACGCCGCACTGATCGACGCCTCCGTTCGTCTCGGATCGCTGCTCTGTGATGGGATCGGCGATGTCGTTTCGATTCAATCGGGCTTCGAGGCCGGGCCCGCCATCGACCTGGCCTATCGAATCCTTCAGGGCGCCCGGCAACGCACGACCCGCACAGAATATATTTCCTGTCCCTCGTGCGGTCGGACACTCTTCGATCTCGAAGAGACGACCGCCAAGATCCAGTCCCGGACGGATCATCTCTCTGGCCTGAAAATTGCCGTGATGGGATGCATCGTGAACGGTCCCGGCGAAATGGCGGATGCTGACTACGGCTATGTCGGATCCGGGGTCGGCCAGATCACGCTCTACGTCGGCAAGGAAGTCGTCGCGCGCGCGGTTCCCGAAGCAGAGGCGACCGATCGCCTCGTGGACCTGATTCGTGAGAACGGTCAGTGGGTGGACGAGCCGGACCAGGCATCCTGAGCCCGTTCTAATCCCACAGTCGCGCGATCGCCAGCCCGGACTCCCCTGCAACGGCATAAACGAGGTAGGCCCTCTCGTCTTCGAGGAAGATGAAGGGGTCGCGCAGTTGGTTGGCGGGTCGATCGATCGAGCTTCGAAGCGAAGGCTCTAGCCGCTCGTCCGCACCCTCCCACGAGTGTTCCGGCCGAAGCACTTCGACCGGCGCCGACTCAGACCAAGTCATCCAATCGGATGTGAGTTGGATTTCCGAAAGGAGTATGCGTTCGGGTGCGTCTCCGACCCGCGTCCAATAGACCTGTAACACGTCGCCGCGAAGCCACAATCCTGCGTGTCGCATATCCCCATCAAAGAGCACGGGGCCCGCTTCGAAATCGCTGAGACCATCTTGGCTGCGCCACAGGCTGCCGGGCATGGCCAAGCCGATCCAGTGATTTCGCCAACGGAAGACGCGCAGATAGGGTGGCGCCAGGATTTCTTCCTGTGCGTCGAATGAGAGCCCATCGGAAGAGGTTGCTAGGCGTGTGATTTGTCGCATGAATCCGTCGAGGCCGTGGTAGTAGAGGCGCAGTGTTCTTGTCGCGTCGTGAACGATGACCTCGGGTGAGGCGATATGGGGAATCGTGCAATCGTCGAGCACGCTGGGTACGCCGGTGCCACGTGGCGTCGAGATCGCTTGGGTGTCGAAGTCGGCGGGCGCTTCTTGTGTGACCTGGGAGTAGGGCGTGTCGTGAAGATACAGCGCGCCGTGGGAGTGGATCCGCCATGGTCCTTCGAGCCGGTCCGAATGGGCGAGGCGAATATGGCTGCCCTTGTGATCTGCGAAGTAGAGGTAGTAGCGACCCAGCGGATTCGGAATCCAATCGGGTACGCGGATCAGTGTCGGTCCGTTGATGTTCTGGTGAGCGGAAATTCCGGCGCCGACGCTTGTGGGTGGAATGATCGGCGCATCGAGGAGCCGCTCAACCCGAGGCGCTTTAGGCATCACGGAATTCGAGACCGGTCGGTTCACTCGACGGGAGGGAAGACGGGATCGGCGAGGAAGTTGATGACGAGATCGGCGTGAAGGGCGTGAAGGGCGTAGTGGGGGTGATGGAGGTGGTACATGGAGTCGGCTGCGGCGGTCGCATTCGGGAGCGGAACCCGCTGCGCTGTGGCCAAGCCGTACATCTAGAGCCAATCACCTGGCGCAGCGACCGATGGCAATTCGCCCTTTTCGCGCATCGACTGGAATCGCTCGACGAGTTCGATACTGCGCGCGCCGTCGGTCATCGTATGGTTCGGTCCCACCAGCCAGATGGCGATCGTTACGACGACAGCTGCGACAATGGCGCCTTCGGCCGCGCCGAGTGCGCCACCCCCGAGTCGGTCGGCCCAACCGAGCCCCGCCGCTTCCGCGCCTCGGCGCAATAGCCGAGCCAGGATGCCCAACACCAGGATGGTGGCCACGACCAACAGCACACCGGCGATCCAGACCGCCGTCTTGCCCGTGATCTCGCCGCCGGTCAGTTCAGTCAGTCGGACGGCGAAGGGGTCGACGAGAAGTCGCGTGACGATGGTCGCGATACCGATCGCGGCCAAGGACGAACCCTCTCGAATCAAGCCGATCCAGATCCCTCGGACGACGGCGATGAAGAGCACGGTCAAGACGATCATGTCCAGCAGCGGTAGTTGCGCATCGTTCATTTCGGAGGCTCGTCACGGCCGGTCGCGAGTTCGGTCGTCGTCCAGTGGGAGATCTCGAATTCGACGGCCTCTTCGCTCGGATCGCTACCCTGCTCGAGCGTCGCGAGTTCGGGCGCGGAATGAGGCGCGGGCGCCGGGTCGAATTCGGAAACAACGGCTCGATGCGTCACGCCGCGTACCAGGCGAAGGTACATGCGTGCTTCGTCTCGGCTGGGATCCCTTTCGAGCACGGCATTCCATTCGGCGATCGCCTCGGGCGTTCGCCCCATCGAGTAGTAGGTCAGCCCGAGTTGCACCTGACTATCGAGCATGTGGGTCTGGGTGCGCAGGATTCGCTGAAATTCTTGCGCCGCCCGGGAGGGCAGACCGGCCTCCCGTAACGTTATTCCGAGTCGGTGGCGGACATCGTGGAAGGTCGGGCAACGATCGAGGGCCCGTCGATATTCTTCGATGGCATCGCGCAGTTCCCCGGCCTGGGCCAGGGCATCGCCGAGCGCGGCCTGTTGATTGGCGAGTTTGCCGCGAGTGGTCGGGTCGAGGCCCCCTCCGCTGGGTTTCGAGAGCTGGCTTGCACGTTCGGCATAACCTCTAGACTGATCGAAGTCGCCACGTTGTTCATGAAGACTGGCCAAGGCGAGTAGGGCCTCCACGTAGGATGGGTTGATGCGGATGGACCGACGCAGGCTGGCTACGGCAGCCTCGAGGTCGTTGCCACGTTCATGCAGCATGCCGATCATGTAGTAGACGTCGGCGTATTCGAAGCCATGCGAGACCAGCCGGGTCAGGTTGTCTAGAGCGGCCGTATCATCGCCGCGCTCGAAGGCACGCCGGCCTCGGGTGAGGATCTCTCGGTCGGTCGCGACGGATCCCAGATGTATGCCGGACGTCCTGGCGCGCCGCCCGTCGTCCGCGGGACGCGTAGTCGGGGCTGCTGACTGCGTATCGGTTGGTGATGGTGATGTGGGTGCGGCAGATGGGGTCGCTGGCGAAGCTGGAGTCGACGGTGTGGATGAGGCGGACGCCGCCGATGAGGCCGATGAGGCTGTGGTCGATGCGACCGGAGGCTGCGGATGCGGCGCTCGTTGAATGTCCAAGCCAATTCCCCCTCAATCGGAACAGGCCGGAGGATCGCATTTCACTTCCTTCGCGTCGAGAGCGGCTGGTCTGTGGTGTGAGATCGAGCGCAAAAAACTAATCGGCGTGGGCGATGCGCGCTCGAGCACGGGCGGCCGCGGGAGACTCGCCATAGTTCTCGACAACCACGTGGTAGAGCCGAAGGGCTTCGTCCTGCCGCCTCATGTTCTCGAGACAGAGTCCCAGTCGGAAAAGGGACCGGGCATCCAGGCCGAGACCCGGGAACTCGTCGAGCACTCTTCGATAGCGAACGGCGGCCGATTGCCAGTGAGTCCGCACCCGATAGAAATCGGCAATGTGCAGCATGTTGAGCGCCAGCCGGGTGCGGAGCTCGATCATCAACTCTTCGCCTTTGCGCGTCTCTGGGGCGTAGGGGTGTTGCTGCATGAGTGATGCGAGGGCTTCAGTCGCCTGGTTGGTTGCGGTTTGATCGCGGTCGATCGATTCAATCTGATTCAAATGGCACTGCGCAACACGCAGCATCGTATACGGGACCTTCTCGTGACCCGGATGAAGGTCTGCGAAATCTTGGTAATAGGCGAGCGCTTCTTCGAATCGCTTGTCATTGAAATAGGAGTCCGCGATCTTGAGTAGCGCTCGTTGTTCGTAGTCGCTGTATGGGTAGTTGTCGATGATCGACTGAAAAGCCTCGATCGCCTGGTCGTAGTTCACGTAGGTGAAAAGCCCAAAAATCTTGCGACCGTCGAGGGTCTTGAGCCCTTCAGCGTAGAGCTCGTCGGCGGGCTTGACCTCTTCGAAGGTCGGGACCTTTTCGGAACAGGACAATTGTGAGACGGGGGAAAGCAGGAGGCAGAGGGCGAGGACAAGCGGCGCGCGGTTGGGGGCAAGGCGGTTGGGG
>CAZMFM010000023.1:46047-52340 GCA_964565565.1 uncultured Spirochaetaceae bacterium
CAAGGCGGTTGGGGACAAGGCGGTTGGGGACAAGGCGGTTGGGGACAAGCCGATCGGGCTTGTCTGCGCAATCTCGGCCGCGAAGGCTTTCGGATCCAGCCCGATCAGCATCCGTCCGCGGCAAAGTCTGCCTACAGAGGTCGTTTGTCGTCACGGCGTGAGTAGATCGGCGCAAAACTCGAATTCCCGGCCGCACCCTAACGGCGGAGTGGGTCACAGTCAATCTGACATCCGACCCGGGCGGCGAGTTCCCGGAGAGGCTGCTAGCCTGCCGCGCCGCAGCCTGCGAAAGGCCGGTTCAATCGGAGTATGAGACCATGAATAGAGAATCCCTAGAGCGCCTGCGTTTCGATTGGCGATTGAGAACCCGAGACGGTTGGGTCGACGCGACCAAGCAAGAGGCTTTCCTGGCCGCTCTTCCGGACGTCACCGAAAAGATGACGACTTGCGCTGCCGAGGAGGACGCCGCTGAGGCTGCAGCCGAGGAGGCTTCGGCACAACGGCAGCCCGAACTCGAGCCACAAGCGCCGGCGCCGGTCGCCGGAGACTTTTCGACACAAGGCACATTTACCTCGAGCCCGACCCCGGCGAGCCCAGGCACGACCGAGACGGTCGGACTACCCGATCAAGGCTCGGCCGGTACGTTTCGTTCCGAAGGCGGGTTCGGCGGCGATTCCAACTCGAATTAGAGTCGGGTCTGCCCGGTCACTGAGCGCCGCTGAGCGCTAGGAGCCGAGCGCCAGGAACTTGAGTACCAGGCTTGAGTACCAGGAAGAGTCACTGGGTAGAGTCACTGGGAATGGGTTGGCGCCATGCTCCGCGACTGGACTGAGCCCCGTTCAGCTCTCGTTCGAGGCGATGCGTGATCAAGGAAAAGCTCGGCCATCGGATCGACGGTTGGATTCACGCGCTCTTTCCGTTCCTCTTCTGGCGCCCCATCAACCCCGATGCCTTGACGATCGTGGGCATGGTCATCGCCGCGAGCGCCGGGGTCGCCTTCGCCGAAGGGGCCTTTCGCCTGGCCGGCGTGCTGCTGCTTGCCGGCGGCTTCTTTGATCTCGTAGACGGCGTGGTCGCTCGGCATTTTGGGATTTCGACCCGCTTCGGCGCTTTTCTCGATTCGACCCTCGATCGCGTGGTGGACGTCCTGATCATGGTTGGGCTGTTGGTTTTCTTCGCCCGGGCGCAGGCGGCGGGCACAGACGTTGGCGTGGGGACTCCCGGAGAATTCGCGACCCTTGGGCTGCTGCTGTGTACGGTGATCCTGGTGGCGACGGTAGTCACGTCCTATGCCAAGGCGCGGGCCGAGCACGAACTCGCGCGCATGCCGGGCGGATTGCTCGAACGGGGCGAGCGGATCGGGCTTCTGGCGTCGGGTGCGATTCTCGGGCTGCTCTGGCCCGCTCTCTGGGTATTGGCGATCGGTACGGTCGTGACGGTGGGACAGCGTTTCCTCTACGCTCACCGAGAGATGACGAGACTCGATCGGGCGGCACAGCTGGCCCGACACGCGGAGGGTGATTGAGCGATGTCAGAGGTCGAAGACGAAAACGCAGAAGCGGCGGGGCGGCGTGGCGAGATGCCGAAGGTGGATTTCTCGACCTTCGTACTCTCCCTGGGCACGACAGCCCTCTACCAGATGGGCGTCATGCCCGAGCCGGGTTCGGGGGAGAAGGCGCCGGCGGATCCGCTGGTCGCCCAACAAACCATCGATACGCTGGAAATGTTGCGCGAGAAGACGCTTGGCAATCTGGGAGAGGAAGAGCGAAAGCTGATCGACTCTTTGCTCTACGAGCTGCGGATGCGCTTCGTCGAGCTGGGCCGATCGGACTGACATGACGTCCAGGCTTCGAAAAATCCGAGCGCCCGCCAAGATCAACCTCGGCTTGAGGCTTCTGGGCGTTCGCAGCGACGGCTACCACCGGCTCGAGAGCGTATTCGTCCCGATCGGCGTCTGGGATGATCTCGAGATCGAGATCCTGGCCGGAGAGCCGGGAATCGAGCTGACCGTCGATTCGCCGACCGCCGGGGACGTCAACGCCTTGAGCGTTCAATTGTCAGATGTCACGGCTGGCCCGGACAACCTGGTCGTTCGTGCCGCGGCAGCCTTTTGCAAGGAGACGGGCTTCGATCACCGGATTGGGCTTCGCTTGACCAAGCGTATTCCGGCGGGCGCGGGGCTTGGTGGCGGCTCGAGCGACGCGGCTGCGGTGTTGGTCGGGATGGCGAGTCTGCTCGGTCGCGAGGTCTCGCGTGAGACGCTGCATTCCCTGGCGCTGGGGCTTGGCGCCGACGTGCCCTTTTTTCTCGCGCCGCGGCCCTCGTTGGTCAGCGGAATCGGCGAGATCATCGAGTCGCTCGAGGGAATTCCGGCCTTCGATCTCGTCGTCGTCAATCCTGGGATTTCCCTGTCGACGGCGGAGGTCTACCGGGCCACAGATGCACTGCGCGGCGCGTTGACGGACGGTAGGCCAGGCTCTACGATGCGGGCGATTTCACGGCTGCGTGGTGAAACAGGTGATCTTACGCTCGCCCTCGGGGATCTACTCATCAATGATCTCGAGCCAGCGGCAAGAAGGCTTTGTCCTCCCGTCGCGCGGTTGATCGAGCGTTTGTCTGAGCTAGGCGCCATGGGAGTCAGCATGTCCGGGAGTGGGGCGACCGTATTCGGCGTTTTTGCGTCGGGCGAATTGGCAAATCAGGCGGCACAGGAACTGCGGGTTTCGGAAGCTTCTGAGTGTTGGATCCAGGTGACACGGGTCATCACGGCCGACTGAGGGATGGACGAAACTCTTGGGGCGTAGCCAAATGGTAAGGCAGCGGCCTTTGGAGCCGTTATTTGTAGGTTCGAATCCTACCGCCCCAACCAGCTTCTCCGCGCGAGATCGCCGGCTGCGATCACGCAGGTAGAGTGCGAAGGGGCGCGTGGAAGAGCACGTGGTGGCGTTAGGGAATGCGTAGGTAGGGACGAGCTTCGGGAGAAGCCGATGGGTGTTGACCGCGGCATGACCGAGTCGAAAACGAAGGAAGAGGAAGGCGAGCGGATGCATGATCTGAAGCTGTTCAGCGGGAACGCGAATGTTGCGCTCGCTCGCTCGGTCGCGAGTTATCTCGATGTCGAACTCGGCGCCGCCGAAGTCGGCACGTTCAGCGACGGGGAGTGCGCGATCGAGATCGGCGAGAATGTGCGCGGTCTGGATTGCTTCGTTCTGCAGTCGACGTGTTCGCCGCAAAACGGTCACCTGATGGAATTGCTGATCATGATCGATGCGCTGAAGCGCGCTTCGGCACGTCGCATAACAGCCGTCATTCCCTACTACGGCTATGCGCGCCAGGATCGAAAAGTCCGGCCGCGCGTTCCGATTACCGCCAAGCTCGTGGCTGACCTGATCCATACGGCCGGCGCGGACCGTGTTCTCTGTATGGATCTCCATTCCGGTCAGATTCAAGGATTCTTCAATATTCCCGTCGATAATCTCTATTCGACGCGGCTTATGCTCGACGCCATCGAGCGACTGATCGGTGATGATCTGACCGTCGTGTCTCCGGATGCCGGCGGTACAGAGCGGGCGCGGGCCTACGCCAAGAGGCTGGACGCTGACCTCGTCATCATCGACAAACGGCGTGAAGTCGCGAATGTGGCTGAAGTCATGAACATCATCGGCGATGTTCGAGGCAAGGCCTGCGTGATTGTTGACGATCTGGTCGATACCGCGGGTACGCTCTGCGAAGCGGCGCGTAGCCTGATGGAAGATGGGGCGACCGCGGTGCATGCTGCGATCACTCACCCCGTGCTTTCGGGGCCGGCGATCAAGAGAATTTCGGAGTCGCCGCTTACTCAGGTCATCGTTACGGACACGATTCCGCTTCGCCCCGAGGCGATTGATTGCGAGCAGCTTCATGTCGTTTCTGTTGCCGCGCCGATAGGCGAGGCAATCAGGCGAATCAACAATGAGGAGAGTGTGAGCTCTCTGTTTTAACGGTTAACGATTTACGGGCCGGCTGCGAACGGCGGTCGTTGCAAGGCAACGATCGCTTTCTCTATCTGCGACGCCGGCGAGGAGAAGAGTGATGGGTGATGTGAAATTTGCAGTCGAAGCACGCGATACGCGTGGCAAGGGCAACGCACGCAGGCTACGGATGCGAGGCTTGGCGCCGGGTGTCGTATACGGGGGTGGTCGCGAAGCGACGGCGATTGCCTTCGATACAGTGGCTTTTGAACGACTGCTCGAGACCAGCCACGGTGGCGTCAATACGCTGATCGATCTCGAAGGCGACTCTGCTGCCTCGGGGCGGACCGTGATCGCAAAGGAATTGCAGCGAGAGCCGGTTCGTGGGGGTCTCGTTCACGTCGACTTCTACGAACTCGACCTGAAGGCCAAGATCGAGGTTTCGGTGCCCGTTCATTTGACTGGAACGGCGGCGGGCGTGGTGCTCGGCGGCGTGCTCGATCAGCAGTTGCGCGAAGTTTCGCTGCTCTGCATGCCCGATGCGATTCCAGATGAGATCGAAGCCGACGTTTCAGGGATGGAACTCGGCGATTCGCTCCACGTCGTGGATCTCAATGTCCCGGCCGGGGCCGAATTCCACGGAGACGAGACGCTTACCATTGCGACGGTTCTGGTGCCTCGAGGCCTTGCCGAAGGTGAAGGCGAAGTCGCAGTCGTAGAGGGCGAAGAGGGTGAAGGCGCGGCCGCCGAGGGCGATGGCGCTTCGAAGGACGCCGACGGCAAATCAGACGAGGGTGGCGACTCCTGAGGAGCCAGATGGTCTGAGTCGACTATGACGGATTCGGATGCAACGTTTTCGTAGGTTCTGGCGCCAGCGCTGGGGTCGTGGGTCCGATACCGATCGGCGCGGGGCTCCTTCGGCCTCGTCTATGGGGCCGGGGGTTCTTGGCACTCCGACGAAGCTCATTGTTGGACTCGGAAATCCTGGCGAGCAATACGCGTCGACGCGCCACAACATCGGCTTCCGAATCGTCGAGCTGCTTGCGGATCGCTTCGCTAGCGCATGGCGCGACGAGCCCAGTCTCGAGGCGCGCGTCTGCCCGATCGAGATGGGTTCCGAGTCCTGTCTGCTCATCGAACCTCAGCGCATGATGAATCGCTCCGGTGGGGCGATCCAGGCGGCATTGGCTCGTTGGCCGGAACTCGATCCGCCGACCGATCTGCTGATCATCTACGACGACATGGACCTGCCGACGGGGCGACTTCGTTTGCGACCTCGCGGCGGCAGCGGGGGACATCGCGGAATCGGTGACATCCTTCATGTGCTGGAGTCGAAGGAGGTTCCACGTCTGCGGGTCGGCGTAGGCCATCCGGGCTCGCAAGAGCAGGTCGTCGATTGGGTCCTCAAGCCGTTTTCGTCGGACGAGGAGGCTCTCATCCTGCCGGCGGTCCTGGTCCGCGCGGGCGACGCCGTCGAAGCGGCGATTCGCGACGGCGTTCAATCAGCGATGGGACAATTCAACTCTCATGCTTGATTGTCAGGTCAATTTTTCCGAATATGACCTGACAAAGAAGCCAAAAAGGACTTGATCGATGAATGTCCGGCTGATAATTTTCAGTGATGGCTTCTCCCCGACCCCTCCAGAGCCTGTTGATCGATACCGCCTCGGGTAGGCCCGTATACCAACAGATTGCCGTGCAGATCCAATCGGCGATTGGCCGCAGGGAAGTCGAATCCGGTGATCGTCTTCCGGCCATTCGCACACTCGCGACGCAGCTGGGATTGCACCGCGACACGGTCGCCCTGGCCTACGAGTCGCTCGCGAACGAGGGTTGGGTCGAGGCACGGGTCGGCGCCGGCACTTTCGTCAGCCTGTCGCGTGGCGGAGGGGCAGTCGGGGAAGCAATCGACCGCATTGCGGGGGCCGCGGCTGAAGCAGGCGGCGAGATTGGCACCGAGATGACGCTGTCCACGCAAGTCGAACAGCTGATTGCGCTCGATAATATGCGCCCGCGTTATGCGACGGGCACGGATGTCGTTGCGCTTCATCGGTTGATTCCGGATCCGCGCTTCTACCCCGTTGAAGAATTCCGAGAATGCATCGATCAGGCGATTCGAGAAGAGGGGCCGGAGCTCTTTTCCTATGCCTCGCCGGAGGGCGACCCGCGCTTGCGTCGGGCGATGGCCGCGCGTTTTCACAGCCACGGAATCGATCGCAGCGCCGACGAGCTCGTTCTCTGCCACGGAGCCAGTCAGGGTATTTCCCTCGCGCTTCGACTCTTCACGGAGCCGGGCGATCAGGTCGCAGTCGAAGTGCCGACCTACACGAACGTGTTGTCGGC
>CAZMFM010000024.1:0-52260 GCA_964565565.1 uncultured Spirochaetaceae bacterium
GTGAAGCATCTGCTGTCCGACGCGGCTGGGATCAACTTCGTCGGACGCGACCAGACGCATCGTATATTCGAGGTTCGCGACCGAGGGAATGACGCGGATGGGATCGCGATGGGTCTGGACGACCATCGCGTCCGGATAGGTCTCAAAGAGCGTATCGATCGGCCCCAGATGCCCGGGTGATTTCAGGATCCATCGCTCCGTCATGTAGCGCGACTGCATATGCTGAAGGAATCGACGATGGTGTTCGTAGGTCGCCGTCATGTCCTGTTCGAGGAACCAGCGATCGTAGCGCTCGACGTCGAAGGACATCTCGAAGCGAATACTCATGAACTCCGAGGCCGTCGGCACGATGCATTCTTGCGGCATCAAGGCGCCGACCGGATGAATCGCCTGAAAGCCCGGCGCGAGTCGGTCCACCTGATCGAAACGCTTCTGGGTCCGTTCGATGCGCGGGTCCGTATGGTAGGTCTCGGCTTCGGCCGGCGGGCAGGGATCGTCGATCTCCCAAGACAGCGGCGCGCGGTTGGCGGGATCCTCTGCAAGAAGTCCGTAGAGAAGCGTTGTCCCTGTACGCGGCAGACCCAGGATGAAGAGTGGGCGGCGAATGACTTCGGCGGCGATTTCCGGGTGGGATTTTCGATAGTCGACGAGTTGAAGACGATGGGTGAGCAATTCGACCATCTGGCGCTTGGCGAAATAGCGCCCGAAGAGTGTGAGCCGACCGTCGGACTCGATCGACTCCAGTAGTTTCGCCAGAGCCGGCCGAAAGCTATCGGGGCCAAAATCGGAGAGCCCGGTCTGCTTGCTCACCTGCCGCATCAGATCTTCGTCGCGAAGTGAAATCGGAATGATCCCGACCCGGGCCAAGGCACGACCGAGCGCGTTCATCACGCGAATGGGTAGGGGGCGAAATGGTTTTGCGAGGATGTCTTTATCCAAACCTGCTCAGACCTCGGGAACCTTCGGGAACGGGGGCACACAGTCGCGAACACCGCTGGCCTTGTCGAGCGCGCTAGACAACACGCTCATCAGGCTTCTCGTCGCGCGGCCTTCACCCTTCGTCCGACCGCCTGTCCGACGCGTCGCCAAGCGCCTTTTCCAAGGCCGCCCTATAGCCGGCGACCCGCTCGAACTTCAATTCCTCGTAGCCTCGAACCTGATCCGGCAGCTCTGCCAATGCGACCGCGGCATCCAGGCTGAAAGAAGGCAGCCGTTTGAGTATCTCATCGAGCGCGGCGATGTACTCGCCGGGCAATTCGCGTTCGATCCGACGCAGGCCCGCGTAGCCAAAGGGGTCGAATGCCGTGCCGCGAAGAATGCGGCCGTGCGCGAGCATTCGAAAGAAGGGGGCCGTCCAAAGTCCGAAGGAAATCTTCTTTCGAAGACCCAGGGACCTCATCAGCGGCGGATGCAGCTTCCAGGCGACTCGCCCTCCCCCCGCTGAAATCTGATTGGCCAGGGCAATCGATTCTTCGTCGGTCATCAAGCGGGCCACTTCGTATTCATCCTTGTAGGCCATCAACTTATAGAGACCCCCGGCGACCGCAAGCAACAGTCGCCGACTTCCCGGCTGCACCTCGTTTTCGGCTTTCTGGATTCGGCGAAGCACATCGAGCCAGCGCAAGGCCGGCTTCTCGCCGCCCCAGGCGACGAGTTCCATCGCATAACGCGTGAGCGTCCGCAAAGCATCCTGCTCAACATCCAGTCCTTCAATTCGCTCGGTGATTTCGGCACTCACCGAACCTGCCGAACCATATTCCGAGGACGCTTGCCCATCGGCCGAAACGCCGATGCGCTCATGCGATCGCGCACGCTCGCGATCGACGGCCGCCGCGTCCGCGATCTGAACCCGACCCCAGCGAAAGGCCGCAAGATTGACCTCGACCGAAACTCCGTTGAGCCGAATGGCCTCCTCGACGCGCGCCCCGTCTATGGGCAGGCAGCCCGCCTGGACCGCCATCCCGACGACAAAGATGTTCGAGGTCGTCGTGCTGCCGAAAAGATCTCTCGTCGTTTCCGCGGCCTGCGCCCAGAACTGGGCCTGGTTGCGCGTCAGCCCGGCGATCCGCTTGCCAAGTTCATCGCTCTCGGGCAACTCGAGTTCGAGATGACGAATCATGTCGCCAGTGGGCGTCTTCGTCGTCGAACCGACGACGGTCGTCTTCTGGGCATCCGCAGTCAACAAGCCCTTCTCTGAAGCAGCGACCAGTTGATCGAAGGCCAACAGCAGATCCGCCTGCCCCGCTCCGAGACGATTCGTCGATGTCGGCTTCGTGCGCGAGAACCGAAGATCGCTGACTACAGGACCGGCTTTCTGGGAAAGACCGATCTGATCGAGACCCCGCACGTGATAACCGTCGAGCATCGCCGCGGTCCCCACGATCTGGGCGACCGTGACGACCCCGGTCCCGCCAATACCCGTGATCCGCATGGCGAAGTCATCCTCGGGAACAATCCGAACAGGCTCCGGCAGATCGCTTCGGGGCGTGGGGATTTCCCGAGTCGGCGCGACCACGGCCGGCGCTTTCGCCACTCGCTGGGTGATCGTCATGAACGAAGGGCAATCCCCTTCGAGGCATGAATAGTCGAGATTGCAGGTCGTCTGATCGATCGTCGTCTTGCGGCCGAAGGGTGTATCGATCGGCTGCACTGACAGGCAATTGCTGACGCGTCCGCAATCACCACAGCCTTCGCAGATTCGATGGTTGATGATGACTCTTTGCGGCGGCATAGCAGCCTTGCCCCGCGTCCGCGCGCGACGTTCTTCTGCGGCACAGGCCTGAACATGAATCAGGACCGTCGTCCCTCGAACCTTCGCGAGTCGCTCCTGGGCCTCGACGATACGATCCCGGGACCAGACTTCAACGCTGCGGGGAAGCCGCGGACCATGGACCCGGCCGGGGTCACGAAATTGCTCGACGTCATCCGTCGTCACGAGAACTTCCGAAACGCCTTGCCCCAAGAGGATTTCGGCCAGTTGGGGAACCGGGAGCTGACCCTGCGGATCCTGTCCACCGGTCATGGCGACCGTCCCGTTATAGAGCAGTTTGTAGGTGACGTTGACGCCGGCGGCCACAGAGGCCTGGATCGCAAGCTGTCCAGAATGGAAGAAGGTTCCGTCACCGATATTCTGGATGAAGTGTTCCCGGGAGAGGAAGTCCGACATACCGATCCATTGGATGCCCTCATTGCCCATGCAACCGAGCCCACCGATATTCCCGACCCGGTCCTCGTCCATGAAGAGCGCCATCGTATGGCAGCCAATCCCGGCGCCGACCAGGGAACCCTTCGGAACTTCCGTGCTGCGGTTGTGCGGGCAGCCAGAACAAAAGAACGGGGCTCGCGAGACGGCGAGTTCGGCAACCGTCGACATAACGTCTTCTCGAACAGGCCGAAGTCGATCACCCAATCGACCGGCCAGGCGACTACGCAGGACGGTCATCACGAGGTCCGCATCGAGCGCCCCATACCCGCGCACCAACACCTCTCCTCGCTCATCGAATTTCCCAACGATTCGCGGCGAGTCCGCCATCCCGTAGAGCGCGTCCTTCACCAGGGACTCGACCCCCGGCCGCTTCTCTTCGATCACCAGGACTTCCGAAAGACCCTTGGCAAAGTCACGAACCGTCTGTGGATTGAATGGCATCGGCATGCCCATCTTCAAAAGACGAATGCCGCAATCCCCGATTTCCGCGTCGGAGGACAACCCTAGGCGCGTGAAGGCTTCACGCACTTCGCGATAGGTGATTCCCGAAGCAACGATTCCGATCCAGGCCTCTCGCGAATCGACCGTCACCGCATTCAGCCGATTCGCCGTCGCATAATCCCGCGCCAATTGTGTTCGGATTTCATAGATTTCTTGCTCGACACCGATCGTGCGGGGCGTCAGCAGATTTCCGTTCGGAAAGTGCTCGTAGATTTGACCGTCGATACGGGGCAGGACCGGCGAGATGCGATCGGGATGCAGATCGACCGTGGCGGTCGCGTCCGCCACATCGGCGACGATCTTGAGTGCGGACCAGAGCCCGGTACAGCGAGACATTGCGATCGCGTGTCGCCCGAGATCCAACACCTCGGCGGGATCGCCCGGATAGAGAAGCGGCAAATGCATGTCGGCCAGCACCCCCGCCGACGAAGAGGGAATCGTCGAACTCTTGGCAGCGGGATCATCTCCGACGATCGCCACCGCCCCGCCCTTCATCGAAGCCCCGGCATAGACGGCGTGACGGAGCGCGTCCGTCGCGCGGTCGACGCCCGGGGCCTTGCCGTACCACAAACCCACGATCCCGTCGTAGAGACAATCCGGTTGCATCGCCGCGAGCTGTGATCCCATGATCGCGCTCGCCCCATACTCTTCGTTCATCGCCGGACGACAGCGAATTGGCAATTCGGGGGCCAGACGCGCAGCAGCAGCGACGGTGCGATCGAATCCGCCGAGGGGTGAGCCCGGGTAACCGGAAATCAAAGCCGCTGTATTCAATCCATTGCGTCGATCGACGCGCAGTTGCTCGAGAGGAAGACGCGCCAAGGCTTGAATGCCGGTCAGGAAGACGCGGCCCTCGTCTGCGAGATAACGATCGTCGAGCGCGTATGCCCTCGGAGTCTTCACCGAATTCCCCCCGGAATGATTCGACGGACCAATCTGATTCAGCGCATCAGGCTGTCTCAGTTCTACAACCGGAAAGATACGCGGGGTCGTCGCGAGAACAAAGCCCGACGAATGCGATCGGGAAAAGGTTGGAAGACGGTCGGGAGACGGCTAGAAAGAGACGCCGCTCTCGCGCAACGTCCGATCGACCCCGGACCAGACCTGGCGCTCGGATCCGAAGCTCACATGGGCGCCGTCATACCAGACGATCTCAGGCTCATCCCAGTGGCGCCACAGGTCGCGAACATGATCCGGAGAAACCAGACGATCGGCGGTCGCACCGAAGATCATTCGACCCGCGAGAGGAACCTTCGGCCGAAGAACGAGCGGCGCGACGACGCGAAGCATCTCGCCTGCGCGACCCAGATCGAAACCCTTGCTCTTCGCATAACGCATCTGATGCGCGGATCCATGGCGATCGAGCATACGCGGGATATCGGCCAGGGGGATTCCCGGGATCGCACAATCGAGGCCGTCGGCAATGCTCGCGAAGACCGCGGTCGTATAGCCGCCCAGGGACAAGCCGAAGGCGCCGACGCGAGGCGCGCCCTGCGCGCGCACCCAGGAAAGCAGCCGGCGCATATCCCAAATCGATTGCGCCTCGGCATGCAGTGTATCGACGAGGTCGATCCCGAGAAATCCGCTGCCCGATTGCCATCCGATGCGACGGGGACCGTGCAGGGGAAGAACCGGAATCACGACATTCAGTCCGAGCTTTTGATAAAAGCGCTTGAATAGTTGGACATCGATTCGCGCATGACCCATGCGATAGCCGTTGGTACAGATCATCCAGGGCCGCGGCTCGCCGTCGTGGCGAAGCACATAGGCACGACCCTCTCGACACGGTTCATAGCCGAGCCACCTCGCGCGACCCGGCTCGCCCTCGGCGGGCGCATAACCACTCTCGAAACGCATCATCTCGACGGACTGGCCCGCGACGGTCTCTGCACGAAGCTCGGGGTCCTCGAGATCCGGCGGCATCCGGTGATAGTTTTCGGGCTTCTCGAGGTAACCGCGGGCCTTGAAGAGGGCATGGGTTTCGTCGATTTCCTCGACCACCCGCTCGAGGGTTCCGTCGAGGGCAAAGCCGGTCGACGTGAATTGCTCGAAACCGAGAATCGCTTCGTCAACGGCCACCTTCGCAATCAGCTGGAAGGTCGGCTCGGGTACGGGCACGCCTTTGTAGTGGGGCTCGAGCTGAAACGAGAGTCGACTCGCTCCCCACGCCGCGCCCAGCGCGCTCGCGACCAGTCCGAAAAAGATCGGGTAATCGAGAACGAAAAAATAGGGCAAGGCAAGGACCGGTCCGAGCACACCCGCCAGGGCGCCCGTGTGCCCGATCCGATCGTCACCAGGCCAGAGCAGTTGTGAGGCACCGGAAGCCAGAAACGCCGTCCCCAGGATCCAGAACGGAATCGCAGCGATCAAGCCGAAGGAAATCGCCTGGGAGATCCAGATCACGCCCGCGAAGAGGCTCAGTCCCGACCATTTCGACCATTGGGGTTGTTCGAACAATTCAGGCTCCGTCGCGACGACCTTCGGTCGCCGTTTCACTCCGCACTCGCGCTCGCCGTCCGATCCGCCGCAGGACGATCCGCGCGATGGGCTCTATGACCTTGCCCATCATACGTTGCCAGCCGCGTACCGATTTCGTGTTTTCTGCCGACGCATAGGTGTCGATCCCGAGCTCGCCGCGAACGGCTTCCGTCGCCACGTTGACGGGCGCATCGAGGGGAATGCCGGTGCTGTCGGCGATCCGCACCATGCGTTCGAAATTTCCGATCACGCCCGCTGCGTCCACCAGCGAGGGCGATCCGAGTTCGTCTCGCACACGTGCTCGCGCCGCAATCCCACTCTCTTCGTTCGAAGAGAAGGTCGCCTCGACCAAACCGATCAACGCGCCAGCCCCGGGAACGGAACTCTCTTCGGCGCTGGCCGCATCCGCTATGCCTCGATAGTCGACTTCATTTCCCTCGGTCTCGACGCTCGCACGGAGCATCAATGCATGGGAGCTGGTTCAGTAGAAGCATTCGTTGATCGCGGACACGCGACCGGCGATCAATTCTGTTTGCGCACGAGAGAGCGGCCCGCGACCGCGCGTGAAGTCGGTCATCGCTTCTTCACTCAGATAGTGCGCTGCACTCAACTCCTTCAGCCAGCGAACGGCCTCGGGCACCAGACTCAGGGCGCGAATCACATTGCCGGTCTGGCTGGACCAGAGATCGGCTTCGTCTCCTTTCAAGCGACCGTTGGGCAGCATGGGAACCCAGGCCTCGCCCGGCGCCGCGGCGCTCGGCCGCTCTCGCGAAGGCTCCCCGGAGCGCGCTTCGGGCAGGGGCTCCGGGCGGAGTCCCATGGCACGATGAAAGCCATCGATGCTGCGAATCGAAACGACGACGCTCAGGAGCTCGACATAATGCGTGTCGGGAATGCCTTGCCTCGAAAGCCCGGAGACCCAGCTCTGTGTCAGGCGCGTCGCGTCGGTCACGATTCGGTGAACCGCATCGATCGCAACCTCAGAAAGCACGTCACCGGTCACAGTGTCGTGATCGGCTTCTTCGCTGTAGGGCGACAACGCTTCTCGACGCTTGCGGCAAAAGGCGCAGTCGTCGGCGGCCCGCGTCTCGGCGGCGATCGCCACACGCTCACGGCCCGTCCACCAGGTGCCGGGTGAAGCGATTCGGTTCCAGGCTTGTCGGTGGGCGAGGACGAGGTCGTCTCGAATGGCGTCTTCGACCTGATCGCCGTAGTTCAAGGCGTAGTTGAAGGCGTAGTCGAATGTCTTGTCGAATTTCTCGCCGAAGGCGTGGGGCGTTGCAGTCGTCATGATCATCTCTCCGCGGGCGGAGCAATGCTCCCGGTCACATCGGTCGGCGTCAAGCGATCCGACAAAATCCTGTCCCCCTCGCCTGCCAGCCGGATGGGGTGGTTCTGTCGGCGGACAAAACTCATCCAAGCCACCGTGTTCACAAGCCTTTGCCGGCTTTTGTCGGGGTCGTCAAGACGACTCGGACAAAAGTCGGGAACTGGCATACGCTCTGCCAATATTGATCGATCGCCAGGCCGAACGACCAGGCCCAACTCATCCGCAAAAGATCAGGAGCCCCCGATGAAGGTCCTTCGTACCCCCGACTCACACTTCGAGAACCTGCCCGACTTCGCCTTCGCCCCGCACTACACCGAAGTGCCCGACGGGGAGGGCGGAAGCCTTCGCATCCACCATGTCGACGAGGGGCCGCGGGACGGTGAAATCATCCTGTGCATGCACGGTCAACCGACCTGGAGCTACCTCTACCGACATATGATTCCGCTCTTGAATGCCGCAGGCTTTCGCGTTCTCGCGCCGGATCTCGTCGGCTTCGGCCGATCGGACAAACCCGCGACGCGCGAAGACTTCAGCTACCAGCGGCAGGTCGATTGGCTGACGGCGTGGCTCATGGCGAACGACATCAAGGACGCGACGCTGGTCTGCCAGGACTGGGGCGGATTGATCGGCTTGCGCCTGGTCGCCGAAAATCCGGAGCGCTTCGCGCGGGTCGTCGTGGCCAACACAGGATTGCCGACGCCTGGACCGGTTTCGCAGGAACGAGTCGACGGGTTGCGCGATTTCTGGGAAAACAAGCCGACCCCGAGCCTGCCCGAGGTGATGGCCGCCCTGGCCAGTCCGGATCCGCAATGTCCCGAAATCGCCTTCGCCCATTGGCAAAAATGGGCTTGGGACAACGAGGACCTGCCTGTCGGAATGATGATTGCGGGCGCGATCGATGGCCGGACGCTCTCGGCCGAGGAAGTCGCTGCCTACGATGCGCCCTTTCCGGATGGAACGTTCAAGATGGGTCCGCGGGCGATGCCACGACAGGTTCCCCTGTTGCCGGATGATCCGTCGCTGGTGGCCAACGCGGCGGCCTGGGAAGCCCTGGCAAAATGGCAGAAGCCGATGCTTTGTGCGTTTACGAATAACGATCCGGTGACGGCCGGGGGGGATCTGCGATTCCGCGAAGAAGTGCCGGGCGCCGCCGGCCAGCCCCATGTCACGATCGAGGGGGGTGGCCATTTTCTCCAAGAAGGAAGAGGAGAGGCGTTGGCCGGAATCGTGGTTGAGTTCGTGAAAGCGGAAGGCAGGATTGGCGGCTCTTCGCCACCATGACTCCGGGCACGATCGACGACTTTCCCTATGTCTTCGTTCACTCGGATAGAGCGATCGCCCTCTACCGGACCATGCGGGCGGAAGACTCGAAAGCCAATCGGAAACTCGCGAACGCACCGACACCCGTCGACTCTTCTTCTGCCGCCGAGCACGGTACTGCAGCGGCAACAGCAGCTGCGGCGGCGAACTGATGGCAAGCCACCAGACTGCAGAGGTTCGCCGAGAACAGATTTTGAAGGCCGCTCAGTCCTGCTTTGGCAAGACGGGTTTCCACAAGACCAAGATGGACGACATCGTTGTTGCTTCGGGTCTGTCGAAGGGTGCTCTCTATTGGCATTTCAAGAGCAAGGATGAGATCTTCCTGGCGCTCTTCGATCAATACGACCGCGAGATCTTTGCGGCCTGGGATGAACTTCCGAGCGGACCCATCCTCGAAACCCTGCGAATCGAGTCTGAAATCGTGCTCAACGCGCTGATCAGTGATCGGACGCTAGTCGAGATGTGGAGCGAATTCCTGAAGCATCCCCTTGCCCGGGAACGCTTCGCGGCGATCTACGACCATTCGCGCGACCGGCTGACCCACACCCTCGAGAAGGGAATCGAACAAGGGGAGATCGTGCCCTGCGAAGCCCGACACGCGGCGGCCATGCTCACCGCGGTGATCGAAGGGCTGCTACTGCAAGCCCTGGCCGACCCGTCCTTCGACCCGCTCGAGGCCTGGCCGACGACCTGGCGGCTACTCTCCGCTGGAATGACGCCTAATCCCTAGGCGCCTGACCCAAGACGCCGCGGCGCCATTCGAACCGCTCCCGCCTGGTCCTCAACCGCCGCGCAAGCCTTTGACCTTCTGCTCGACGTCCGCGCGAACCGATGCCGGAACGGTATGTCCTCCATCGAATTCTTCGAAGGCAACGTCGCCCGCGAGGCTCGCGATCGCCTTGGCCGTTCGCTTCCCACCCGCGAGGCTGACGACCGGATCGGCGCGACCATGATAGGCGAAAAAGGGCGGACGAATCGCCGGGTCCAGGCCCTCTAGAAAGGCTTGCTCGAGTTCGCCCGACACGGTGAAGATCGCGTCGAAGCGCTCGGGATGACGCGCGCCCAGGTACCAAGCCATCGAGGCACCGCGCGAAAACCCGAAAACCATCGGCTTGCCTTCGGTCGGATAGCGAGCGGCCACCTCTCGGGCACCGACCGCAAGGCTCTCCGCCACTTCACGAAACATCTGTTGATGAACCGCGTTGGCCTCCTCCGGCGTCGAGCCCTCTCCGTAGGACCACGTATACCCCCGGCCCGCTCGCGCCGGTCCGCGAAATGAAACGATCCGCACCGGGAATTGCCAGTCCGCGAAGACACCGTCGAGATCTTCCTCGTCTGCGCCCGCACCATGCAACACGACCAATAGCGGCAGCCGATCCCCGGAGCCCGCCTGACCGACGACGTGCGTCCGGTAGCTGAGCGGGTAGCTTACGTCGGCCTGAATCTGGCTCGGCCCTGTCACGAATTTCCAAACGGCCAGGACCATCACGACCGCAACGCCTAACTTCGCCATCGGTCCCATCGACCACCTCCTATCGTTGTCCTCGCGGCTCTCACGGCCTCCGGCAACGTCTTCGCGCCGCCAGCCTGCGGAACTCATCGGATACACGGCGGGTGCCCTGAAGACGCGACCCCGCGATCGGCTCCTGTGGATCGGGATTGAGATTCACTAGGCTGCGTCCCGTCGAAACGAGATCCACGGAAAAGCAGAGGAGACGCGATGGCCGAGGTAAACGGAATTTGCAAGCAGGGCTTCGAAGCCGTTCAAGACGCTTTCGTCGCGAACTTCGAACAGGGCCCCGACGTGGGTGCGAGCGTGGCCGTCACCCGAGACGGTGAGCCGGTCGTCGATCTCTGGGCCGGTGATGCGGACGCCAAGGGGACGCCGTGGGTCGAAGACACGATCGTCAACGTCTACTCGACGACCAAGACCATGGCCGCGACCTGTGTCTTGATGCTCGCAGATCGTGGCGAACTCGACCTTCATGCTCCGGTTGCCCAATACTGGCCGGAATTCGCACAGAACGGCAAGGAAAGTGTCACGATCGCCCATGTCATGAGCCATAGCGCCGGACTCTCGGGCTTCGACCAGCCAACGCCCAGCGACCTCTACGATTGGGAAGACCTCGTCGGCCGACTCGCGGCCCAGGCCCCATGGTGGGAGCCGGGAACCCAATCGGGCTATCACGCCGTCACCCAGGGCTTTTTGCAGGGCGAGATCGTCAAGCGTGTCTCGGGCCGCACGATCGGCCAATTCTTCCGTGAGGAAGTCGCCGAACCCCTGGGCGCGGATTTCCACATCGGCTTGGACGCGACGAATGACGCACGCGTGGGCGAACTCATTCCGCCTAGCATGGGCCTCGGCGCCGCCGCGACCGAACCCGGGTCGATCGCCGCACGAACCTTTGCCGGTCCGAATCTCGATGCAACCGAGCCCCGTACGCGCGCCTGGCGTGCGGCAGAAATTCCCGCCGCCGGCGGCATAGGCAATGCACGCTCCGTCGCCCGCATCCATTCCGCCCTCGCCTGTGGCGGCAGCATAGACGGCGTCAAACTCATGAGCGAAGCGGGCGTAGCGCGCATCCTCGAAGAACAAACCCGTGGAACGGATCTGGTCCTGGGTATTCCCGTCGTCTTCTGCATGGGCTTTGGACTGAACGACGCCTCCTTTCCGATCAGCCCCAATCCACGCACATTCTTCTGGGGCGGCTGGGGCGGTTCATTGGCGATCATCGATCTCGATGCGCGCGTCTCCATTGCCTATGTGATGAATCACATGGAGGCCAATCTGGTGGGCGACAAGCGGGGTGCCGGAATTGCGATGGCCGTCTACCAGGCGCTGGCGGGCTGAGCCACCTCCAATCGGCGAAGCAGACCCCAACAGGATGACCCCTTCGCGCTCTCCGGAAGGCCTCTTGATCACGATGGCCGCGGCCGTACCGTTTTCCTACGCGGTCTGGCGCGTCCTGCTGAACAATTTTGCCATCGACACCGTCGCCTTTAGCGGCGCCGATATGGGCATGCTCCAGAGCCTGCGCGAGGTGCCAGGGTTTCTGGCCTTTACCTTCGTGCTCTGGCTGGCGGTCGTGCGCGAACAACATTTCGCCCTGATCTCGCTCGCCCTGCTCGGCCTGGGCACAGCGCTCACGGGATTCTTTCCAAGCGTTCTGGGCGTGTGCATGACGACGGTGATCATGTCCGTCGGCTTCCACTACTACGAGACGGCTCAGGGCTCACTCGCTTTGCAGTGGCTGGACAAGATCGACACGCCACGTGTACTCGGACGAATGATTGCCGTCGGCAGCGCCTCCTCCCTGGCCAGTTATGCGCTCGTCTATCTGCTGCACGGGCTGCTCGGCTTCGACTACGCCGTCATCTACCTGGTCGGCGGCGGAAGCACGCTGCTCGTCGCCTTCGCGGCCTTCGCGATCTTTCCAAGCATGCCCACGAAAACGCCACAACGAAAACACCTGCTCCTTCGCAAGCGCTATTGGCTCTACTACGCATTGACCTTCATGGGTGGGGCGCGGCGTCAAATCTTCATCGTCTTCGCAGCCTTCATGATGGTCGAAAAATTCGGCTACGACGTCGAGTCGATCAGCCTGCTCTATATCGTGAACGCGACCATCAACATGCTCTTCGCATCACGCATCGGCGCGCTCGTCGGTCGCGTTGGAGAGCGAAAGGCCCTGACCTTCGAATATGTCGGCCTGATCCTGGTCTTCGTCTCCTATGCCTTCGTCGAGTCGGGCTGGTTCGCGGCCATTCTCTATGTCATCGATCATGCACTCTTCGCAATGGCCATCGCCATCAAGACCTATTTCCAGAAGATCGCCGATCCCGGGGACCTGGCCTCCACAGCGGGCGTTGCCTTCACCATCAATCATATTGCGGCGGTCGTCATCCCCGCGGCTTTCGGAATGCTCTGGATGGTCGCGCCCCACGCAGTCTTCCTGGCCGGCGCAGGCATGTCCGTCATCAGCCTGGTCTTCGCGCGATTCGTTCCCCGCAACCCCATGCCGGGTTTCGAAACCACCCTGGTCAGCAAGCCTAACGGAAGACCTGGTCGAACCGCTTCGAGCGCAGCGCGTGCCGTGCCTGGCGAGTGAGTTGTGCTGGTCCGACAGCCTATGGAATCAACCCTTTTTCGAATCGGCTTCGCGCGCGAGTCGCATGAAATTGATGCGGTAGCCACCGGATTCGGCTTTTGGGTAGCGACGCGCACTGCGATAGTGCTTTCGCAACCAGACGGCCAACCGCCGCGCGTAGTCGACACCAAATCCACGACTACCGAATTCTGTCAGGCTCCTCGAAACAATCACGATCGCGTCGGGAGGTGACCGCCGAAGCTCGCGCAGGATATCTTCTTCGATTGCACGGTTCGGAATCTCAGGAGGGATGAAGAGCTGGTAGGCCAGCGGGTTCGTCGCGCCAGTGAAGTAGTTGAGCGTGGCGCCTTCAGGAAAGACGACGAGGGTCTCCGGGGGATCGGGCATCGCTCGCCAATCCTCGAGAAATTCCTGGATCGCTTCCGCACGCCCACCGGGAAAATCACGAAGCGTCCCCTTCTCGGTCTCCAGGCGACTCGTCATGGCCGCGTATTTCTGATAGTTGAAGATTTCAAAGCGCACCAAGCCGACCACGGCGAGCAGGGCCAACGCGAAAACGGCCGCGTTTCGCCGTGGTAGACGGTCGACCGTGCGAGCCGCCCCGTAGACGACGAGCAGATACGCGGGAACGCAAAGCGTGAACCCGTACCAGAGTGGGTGGTAGTTCAAGGGAATCCGCGCTCCGCACAAGAGCGCAAAGGCCGTCAGGAGCAGTAGCGGGTCGCGGCGGTCCCGAATCATGGCCGTGACGAAGACGACCGGAGCGATGACGATCGTTGCTGAGAAAATGTGAGGCCGCGCCATTACATAGACGAGGCCAACGATGACAAGCGCCGAGGTCGTAGCGAGCGCGGCACGACCAAATTCCCGAGACCTCCATCGACTGTTGAACTCCGCAACGAGTTGAGAGGCGCCCAGGAGCAGCATCAACCCGGCGGCCATTGCGAGCGCGCGCAAGCTGTTTTCGAACGGTCGGTCAAAACCGGCCACGTCCGCGAAAAACGCCTCGCTGAAGATCTGTGGCCCAAAGCGCAAGAGGTTGTCGGCCAGAACAGTGTGTTCTGCGCTATCGCGACTCCCGAATGAAGACAAAAAAATTACGGACAGCGCCAGTGACGTCGCCAGAACGACACCGACCTTTCGCACGTCGACCCGGTGTGCCCACCAGGCCAGGACGTGGACCCCGGCGATCGCCGCCCCGATCTCGATTTTGCTTCCGAGGGCGCCCCAAAGACCTAACGTACTCGCCGCCAACGCCCAATTGCTTCCCCCACCGTAGACGTAGCGCAGCAGGAAATAGAAAGAGAGCAGCGCGAAGGCAAGCCCGATCGTGGCGGCATAGGCGTAGGGGAGTATGAAGTTGCTACCCCAGGTGCTGTTCGCAAAGGCACTCAGCATCAAGAAGAGGAGCGTGCCCACGGCGCCGGCAATCGGACCTCGAAGCGACGCTCCAATCGCGTAAAGCGTCAGGGCACAAACGATCATCACGATCACGCCGACCATCTCAAATACCCAAAGCTGATCTCCCAACAGCGAGACCGCCCCCGCCAGGACATAGGGAGCGACCGGCCCGTAGTTGTAGAGGCGCTCGCGATAGAGCGCACGTCCTTCGGCGATTTCCGAGGCGACCGTCAGATCACGCCCGAGATCGATGATGGGATGGCCCCAGCGCTCGAAAGACTGAATGAAGAGTGCCATCGCGATCACGGCGAGCAGGCCTAGCCAGGCCGCATGCACGGCGTTCCGGGATGTCTGCAGACCGTATCGATTTCTCACGTGGGCGAAGCGCCTTCGATGCCCATCTGCTCGACGAAAGATCGGTCCTGTTCAATCATGAACGGGAGCATACCGGACCCGATCGTCGCCGTTCGCGCAGCGCAGCGCGTCGCGACCGGGGCGGATCAATCCGAGCGAAGCGCCGCCATGCAGCGACGCTGATCAAAGCTCGGTCGCCATCCGGCATGCTCGATCTTCGCAGTGTCGAGCGCGTGCCCGAAACGCAGGAGATTTCGCAACGGGGCGGGAACGAAAGGGACCTTCATTCTTCGAAGAACGGGTTCGAGAAATGATGTGCCCATGGGAAGAGCCGGAATCGCTTGGCGATTCGAGATCCGCAGCGCGTCATGCCAATGAATCATTCCACTGGAGGCCACATTGTAGACGCCGGCCAATTCATGGATCGTGGCGAAGGCGGCCGCACTGGCGGCATCGTCCACGTGCAAGAATTGAATCGGTGGATCGAAGCCAATCAGGGTAGGAACCGACGGCTGGGAAACGAGCGCACTGAGCGGCCCACGCACGCCTGGCCCGATCAGTTGTTGCAATCGAAGGATCGAGACACTGATGTGCGTATTTCGAATCGCGACATCTCTGGCGTAGTCCTCCGCTTCGACAAACGACTGGACGGCCTCGTCTCCCTCGTGCTTCGTCTCTTGCTCCTCACATTGCAGCAGACTCGACCTGCTTTCGATCGGGTAGATGGCGCTCGACGAGAGCAGAACCCAGTTGCGAACTCTCGATCCCTTATGGATCGTCGCAGTGCCAATACACATCGTCGTGATGACATCGGCTTCGCTCGTCCGAGTCGATTTTCCGGAACGATCGGAGGCCACTGCGCATTGGACGATGGTATCGACCTGCTCGCGCTCGAGGAATTCTACGAAGGGTCGATGGTCGGGGACGATCGAAATGACTTCAATCGTGTCATCGGAGGCGGCCTCAGCGCACGGCCGCGGCTCGACGCCGCGCACCCATTCCACCGTTCGATCCTCTCGCAGCCTGTCTATGATTCGACGACCAAGAGGGCTCGCTCCTCCGACGACCACGATTCGCCTCATCGAATCACCCGAACCACTTGCTTTGCCGATCCGCATACATTTCGTCGAGCGCGGTTTGCATCTCACTCCTGATCGATTCCGCATGGTCCATCACCACACTTCGAGATCCGCTGGCCGCGCCCACATCGATGGGCGGCAAGACCCGAGCACGGATCTTTGCAGGAAGATGAGCGAGAGGGCCCAGGACTGGACCGAAGAGCAGGGAATTGGGTGTGATCGGATAGTGGAGGTCGCCAATTGAAAGCCTGGCAAGGGTCGGAGTCGTGTCTTCGGTTCCCATCAGCACGATCGGCACCACCGGGACTTCGGCACGCATGGCCGTCTCGACGAAGCCGCCGCGACCAAATCGCTGGAGTCGATAGCGTTCGGATGTCGGTTTGACGGGCCCCTTCTCCCCTTCTGGAAAGACGAGTACCAACCGTTCGTCTTCACGGAGCAACCTATGCGCATTATTCGGATGCGCGACAACCGTGCCTAGTCGATTCAGTATTCGACCGACATAGGGGACGGCGAAGAATCCGTGGTGCGCCAACATGTAGACGCGACGGCCCCTCTCCTTCTCGACGCCGAGCTGAACGAGGCCGCCGTCGACCGGCATCATTCCTGCGTGATTCGAGACGAGTAGAGCCCCTCCCTCTTTGGGTATGTTTTCGAGCCCCTCCCATTCAACGCGAAACCACGACCGATAGGCCGCCTCAAAAAGTGCGATGCGCGGTGTTCCCTCGATGGCTCGACCCCAGCGATCGTTCTTTTGCATGGCTCATCTCGAGTTAGAACGCTTCCTCAGCGAAGCACTCATGGGCAATACGTCGACCGGATAGCGTGGTGATCGAAAGCGCGACGAAACGATTCTTTCCATTTCGGACCCAAGGACGCAGCGGCAGATCGGCCAGATCGCCGAGTCCCGGTCGTTCAGCCAATTTGCCAGTCACAACGACGCTCCAGCCCGTATGTTCAAAGCGATCCAACGCACTCAATACGAAAGAAGCCGGCTCACTCCCCTTCGCAGCCGAAAGGATTTGACCTTCGCCAGTACGAATCACGACCTGGCCCTCGAACACCGCAAAATTGACCGGGCGAAGAATGGGAGCCGGGGTGCCAGCCAAGGCCAAGACACCGACACCACCCGATTTGAGGAACTGCTCGCATTCCTCGACCGTGATCGTTTCCATCCCCTCGTCGATTTCAATCTCCATCGTCTCTCCCAGACGGGGTCCATGCGCCGTCGATCCGAGGGCCCATCGCGCCATCCGAGCACGCTTCAACCAGGGCTTCGACAGATTCCTGACTGTCTCGTGCTCTTGAGTGGTTGAGCAATTTTCGCGCCATGTCGGGCGAACCCAGCCCGCACAGAGCCGCCATCCGGCGCAAAGGAAATGACAATTCGCCTCGCTTCGATCCCAATTGCCCCATGTTCGGTCGCCCCGATTCGTCTGGTGCGTGTCTCGTTCGGCCCTCTCCTTTCTCCTCTACTATCCGCACACCGGTCGCGCGCCCGTCGCGCAGCCTGGACCTGCCGGCGGGCGGGCTACGGATGGCCGGGCAACGGATAGGACAACCAATACCGATGAACGATCGAGACCTTCCCCCAATCCTGCGAGGGAAGAACCATGAAGCGCCATCCTGCTTCACACCCGAGAGCCTGCTCCGCGAGGCGCGGCGACAGAAGGCGGCAGCGTCCGAACCGGTTCCCGACATCTGCCTCCTCGACCCCGACGGCGACATCGTTCGTCGACTAAGGAGAGAGGGCCGTGCAAAACTCCACAATGATTGGGTCTGCTACCACACCGACCTCTACGTCTTCGAAGAAGAGGGCCTCACCTTCGGCGTCCTCGGCTGCGCGGTCGGATCCTCGTTTGCCGTGTTGGTCGCGGAAGAACTCTTCGTTTCGGGGTGTCGGCTCCTGATCAGCATCACCTCATCCGGTCAGATCTCGGAGACCCAGCCTCCGCCCTATTTCATCCTGGTCGATCGAGCGCTGCGAGACGAAGGGACGAGCTACCACTATCTCCCGCCTTCGGATTTCAGCGATGCGCCCGGCCATTTATTGGACGATCTCGAAGGCGCCTTCGATCGTCTCGATACGGCCGTACTTCGCGGCGCAACGTGGACCACCGATGCCCCCTTTCGGGAAACCGATCAAGCCATCCAAGCCATGCGCGAACAGGGATTGCTCGCTGTCGAAATGGAGATTGCCGCGCTCTACGCGTTTGCCCAGGCGCGCGAGAAATCCGTCATCTGCTTCGCCCACGTCACCAATCAGATGGGACAGATCGAGGGCGACTTCGAAAAAGGCGATTCTGACGGCACGACCGACGCTTTGCAGCTTCTGGTCGCGGCCGCCAAGCGCCTGGCCCCGGCGCTGCCTTCGGATGGGCGGTGATTCAGTCAGCCGATCAAGAGCGCCCTTCCGCTCTAAACAGCCAGACGCTATCGGGCACACCCGCAGACAGACGATCGGCGAATTGCGGATATTTCTGGCTCGCCGATTGAAACGCGGCTTCGCGGATTTCCGCGCCCTCGACCCGAACGAGGCGAACTGGATACAGATCCTCGCCGATCCTCACTCTGGCTCGGCCATCAGCAAGGGCCATTTGCGGCCAATCCTTGTCCGCGGCGTCCTGTGCGGGGATATAGAGGTCGCCGTCCACGATGAAACAGATCACGGTCACCGAATGCGGATCGTCGGGCCCGACCTCGACCGCAATCGTGTCGTGATCGTCCGTGAAGCGCCAATCCTCCGGCACCACGCGCTCATTGCCCGTCAGCCGCCCACCCGCGAGGGGGCCAATCGGTCCATTGATGACGAGTCGAGCGACCCCAGCGCCGAGCAGCGCAATCACAAAGACTGCGCCAAGCGCGATGGTTACGATTCTGAAGATCTTCATGCCGGACTCCTAACAAGGGAAAGGGATGCCCAAGGATGCTACGCCGCCTGCCGCCAAGTTGCCGCCCGCTGAACGCCGGTCGGAGATGGCTGCGGTCCGGAAATCCACCGCGTATCCTAGGGCTGTGAACGCGACCCGCCTCGAACAATTGAACTTCACCCTGATCGGGATTTCCCTCGCGGCCGCCCTCGTCATCCCCTTCGACCTCTTCCTTCTCTCCTACGCGATTCTTGGCCCACTGCACTATTTGACCGAAATTTCCTGGCTACACGATCGGGACTACTATGTCTCCGGCCGTCGCGAGTGGATTCCCCTTTGGTTGCTCGGACTGGCGGGTGCCGGGTTCACACCGGGCGTTTTTGGCGCAGATCCAATTTTACTTCAGGTCCCCTGGCTCGGGGAGTGGCTGTACGCCTGGCGATTCGATGTCGGCTTCATCGCGTTAGGCGTGGCGATGTCCCTGGTCGTCAGCCAGCGAACGGGAATTCGCGTCGCGCTGTGGCTACTCGTCCTTCTGACCTTGATCGTCTATCGAAGCGAGCCCACTTTCATTCGTATCTTCGCGGTCTACCTCCCTACGGTCGTCCACGTTTTCATCTTCACGGGGCTCTTCATGCTGCGAGGGGCTCTCCAAGCGAAAAGTCGATGGGGTTATGCGACCTTTGCCGCCTTCGTACTCGCTGCGGTCGCCGCCAGTCTCAGTCCGACATTCGACTTCACGACTGTCACGAGTTGGGGCCGGGAAAATTTCAGCGCGGCATTCCAATCACTCACAGCCTCGCTGCTGATGGACACGGGCAGCGTACGAGCGGACCGGGTCTTCCGAATCGATCTACTCACGCATCCAAAGGCGATTCCCGTCGTGCGCTTTCTGGCCTTCGCCTACACCTACCACTATCTGAACTGGTTCTCGAAGACCTCGCTCATCGGGTGGCATCAGATCTCAGCCGCACGGAGTATCCTTATCTTGACGATCTGGGTCGCATCTCTCGGACTCTACTTTTACGACTATGTATTGGGACTCAGCTGGCTCTTCCTGTTGAGCTTCGGACACGTCGTACTCGAGTTCCCGCTCAACTTTCGCAGCATTCGCGGAATCTACGAGGAGTTACACAGCCGTATCGCGCCCGGCGACCCAGCACTCGGGGCAGGCTGAAACCGACTAGAGGGACGCCGAACCCGGCGCCATGATCGGCCTGACCGTCGCCGCTCGCGCCCCGACCAAGGCTTTCACGGCGTCCTCGATCCCATCGACGGAGAGGTGGTACATCGGAAACAAGGTCGAAATCGTTCGGCAGGTATTCGACATCGCCCACTCGGGCGGCCGATCAGGATTCAGCCAGACGGTCCGATCGAAATGCCGCTCGATCCGGTTCAACCAAGCCAGCCCGGTCGTATTCGTTTCCATTCGCGGATTGATATTGCCGCGAGCGGAACTCAACTCACTCGGATGCATCGCGGCATCACCGACGATCATGACCTTCCAACGCTCGCCATAACGCCGCAGCAAGTCCGCGGTCAATATTGATTCCGAGCGCATCAAACGACCGGTTTCGAAGACGCGTTCATAGATGCAATTGTGAAAGTGAAAAGCCTTGAAGTCACGTAGACCGCGCTCTTCGTGAAGCGCAGTCAAGAGCCGACTGACCGGTTCGTAGTAGGGATCCATCGTGCCGCCTACATCCAGCAGGAGCAGCAGGCGAATATCGTTCTTGCGCTTGGGACGGAAGACCAGCTCGATTTCGCCGGCTTCCCGGCAGGTCTTGTCGATGGTTTCGGCAATGTCCAGTTCGACGGGGCCATCCGTTCGCGTCAGCTGCCGCAAGCGTCGCAAAGCCAGTTTCACGTTTCGCACATCGAGCGCAACGTCCGTTCGGTAGTCCTGGAAGCGACGGTCCTCGGCAACCTTCATGGCCGTGCGGTTCTGGCCTGGCCCACCGACGCGAATTCCGGTCGGATGCTCGCCACCATGACCAAAGGGCGATCGCCCGCCGGTTCCGACCCACCGCCCGCCGCCATCATGGCGTTCGGTCTGCTCGGCCATCGTCTCCTGGAAACGTCGCATCAATTCGTCGATATCGAGGTGTTCGAGCGCCGCACGCATCTCGTCGGACAGCTCTTCGAAGGGCTTGGGGTTCGCGAGCCAGTCCAGCAATTCGGGAGGAAGCTCGATGACGCCTTCGATGCCCTTGAAATAGTGTGCGAAGACTTGATCGAAGGTGTCGAAGTCGCTCTCGCTCTTGACGAGACACGACCGCGCAACATGGTAGAAGCCCTCGATCTTCGAGTCGTGCAGACCATGCTCGAGGCAGGTCAGCAGCATTCGCCACTCTTGTAGCGTGACCTTGAGGCCCGCCTCCCGGAGTGTGTAGAAGAAGTCGAGAAAGACCATCTAGCTGACTAACGACCCATGCCCACCGGAACTAACGGCGGGCGCCGTCGAGCTCCTCGAAGCTGCCGGGCGTCTTGCCGCCACGGTCTTGAAAGGCTCGGATCGCGCGGGTGTCTTGTTCGTTCTTGAGCAAGGCGCCCATGAAGGGCAGCTCCGATTCCAGCGCGCTGGGATCGGCGCCGGCGCGCAACAAGGCGGTGATCCAGTCGATCAGCTCCGAAGTCGAAGGGCGCTTGCGCAACTCCTTCTGCTCGCGCAGCCAATAGAATTTCACGAGCACCTGTTCGAGAAGCTGCTTTTCGACATCCGGATGATGGACGGCGATGATCTCTCTCATCTGTTCGACGTCAGGAAAGTCGATGAAGTGAAAGACGCAGCGGCGCAGGAAGGCGTCGGGCAATTCCTTCTCGTTGTTCGAGGTGATGATGACCATCGGGCGTTGAATCGCCTGGACCTCGTCGCCGGTCTCCATCACCGTGAATCGCATTTCGTCGAGTTCGAGCAGGATGTCGTTCGGGAATTCGAGATCCGCCTTGTCGATCTCATCGATCAAGAGAACCTGCCGACTCTCCGCCGAAAAGACCCTCCCCAGCGGACCGAGCCGGATATAGCCGCGAATGTCTTTGACATCGCCGTCGCCGAAGCGTGCGTCGTTGAGTCGCTGAACCGTGTCGTAGACGTAGAGCCCGTCTTCGGCCTTGGAGGTCGACTTGATATGCCAGCTATCAAGCGGCAAGCCGAGCCCCTCAGCGACATGCTTCGCGAGAAGCGTCTTCCCCGTGCCAGGCTCGCCCTTGACGAGCAGTGGGCGCTCGAGTGCCAAGGCGCAGTTCACCGCGTCGACGAGTGCGCCGGATGCGATGTAGCCGCTAGTTCCTTCGAAGCGCTCGAAGCGCTGTGTGTCGGTCGCTGCTGCGGACATGTATTGCGCCTATGCCCGCTCGTGGATGAGAAGCTTCTTTTCTTCGCCGAACATGACGGCGATCTTTCCGCGGCCCACGACGCCCTGTACGACGCCGTCACCGAGCTTCGTATGCGCAATCCGGTCCCCTCGTTCGTAGGAATCCCGAATCGAGTAGGGCAGCAATGGCTTGGAGAGATCAGCCTCGACGATGACATCCGCGGGATCGATCTTCTTGGGTTTGGGCTTCGGCTTGAGCTTTCCGGCACCCGTCTCCCAGGCCTTCACGAATCCGAGTTTACTGGAAAGCTTCGGCCCCTCGTCGTCGTATTCCCAGCCGAGCTCGGCGTCCTCGGTCTCGAGTGTCATGCCGACGAAGATAACCTCGGTCCCAATCGTCTCGCCGATTTCTCGTGCGATTCGTTCGAGTTCTCGAATCCATCCAGCGCCCTTTTGGGCTTCGCGCTTTCGGCATAGCTCCCAATATTTCGGGCTCGCGGCAATCACCACGGCAGGCGCTTCGCCGCCCGTGGTCTTGCCAACCGCTTCGGAAATTTCCGCGCGCAAAGCTTCGCCGTTCGCGTCGATGGCGGCCGCATGCGCCAAACCCTGAAGCAAGAAACGAAGCGGCGTATCCCCGGCCCCGCTTCGTGTCGCTTCGGGTTCGAGGTATTTCAGGACGACGACCGCAATCTTGTCTTCACCGACCATCGCCAGAAGAGGCAGATCTTCGATGCCTGCATTGGGATCCGCATCGCCCTTTTCCTTGTCGGGCGCCGCGGTCCTGATCGGTACCGAGCTATCGATGAAGACGATCGACTCACCGGAAGGCAATTCGAGGGAGGCCGAGACCAGACTGTCCTCTCCTCCATCGCGCGCGGCACGGGCGATCGCTTCAGCGAGATGTTTTTCGTCTCGACCGTGCTGACGTCCCTTGGCTTTCCGTCCGGAGCGAACGCCGAGATAGTTGAGTTCTTCCTCAGAACGCTTGGGGGAGTTGGCGACCTCTGTTTGATAGTCGGCCTCGATGGAACTGCCCGTCAGCTTTTCTGCGGCCGCGCGAAAGCCCTTGGCTTGCTTGACGTCGCGATCAGAAACGAGGGCAATGAGCGGATGCAGACTCACGAAACGAATCTCCTGGTAGGTGGACAGGGCGATGGGCCGGCAAGGGTCGGACCGCACCCCGCCTGCATCTGAAATCAGAAGCGGGACGGGAAACGGGAATTGCACGGAAGCCGGCCTGGACACCATTTGAATGACATCGAGGCCCCGTCGTGTTCCGAGGGGCCCCGAGGAGGACGTTAACACCGCTGATCGGAGATTTCCCGGTTTTCCCCTAGGGGTGACCGGGAAGTTTCAGATGTATCGAAGTCGGATCCGACCTGCGGGCCATTTTTGTGCAGATTGACCGCGAACCTCAACCGCCCAATGAAGGGCGAACTCGAAGCGTTCCCGAATCGAGTTCGAGGACCAGCTCCTCCGACGCATCGCAGGCGCGAAAGAGTGTCGCGTCGAGGGCGGCCTGATGCTCGGTGTGACTTTCAGGCTCACTCATCAGCCTGCCCCACGCTGGATCGCTTGCTGCGATCCGATCCTGATCTGTCATGCGTCCTATTCTCCTGCTGCGGGAAGCGCGAGCCAACGGCCGATTTGGTTGTGCGACAACAAAAGACTTATCGCGAGTTGGCACCCGAGTCTTGAAAGCTTTTCGCACGCGCATGGACCCTTCTTGCCTACTTCCGGCACTGATGCGCTGAAGCGTGCTGATATTTCCAAAACACTTCGTTCACGTTGGAGAAGAACGTTCAAGATGAAACTTCATGAAATACAGGTGACGATTTGTGCGCTTCTCCTGGTCGCATCCGGCGGCTGCGAACGAGTCGAAGAACCCGAACCCGAGCCGACCTGCCCCGACTGCGGCGTCGAAGGCTCCGAGAACCGTCCGCTCTCCCTGGAAGCGACTCGCGCGATCCAGAATCGAGCGGATGCGGCCTTCGATGGTATGGACGTGCTCGACAGCTCCAAGACGAGATTCGAATCCCAGATCGGACCACAGCCCTGGCCACGCGATCTACCGGAAAATTGGCCGAGACCGAAGGGGGCTTCGGTGCTGGCCGACACGAATGGTCGAGCCGACGGCCGACTTCTATTGATCGATTTGCCCGATTCGGTCGATCAAGCCTTCGATTCCTACCAGGGTGCACTCCGGGAGAACGGCTACGAAGTCGTTCGGGCCGGAACGGTCGCACGAGGCAGAGCGCTCCGTGCGAGTCGTGGAAAGACGGAGGCAGCCCTGCACTTCTTCGCACGAGCCGATTCGACGCGACTCGAAATTCTTTTCGTTACCCAATAATTCTTGGAGCCACCGAGAAGAGAGCACATCCGCCACGCGGCATCCTCGGACGCCAACGGCTAGACAGAAGACCGGTTAAGGACGAGACTGAGCGCGTGCGAAATCGATTTGCAATCACGATGCTGGGACTGACCCTTCTCGCGACGACGTCGGTCGCGGGATGCGGCGGAATGCTTCTCGTGGGCGGTCCCGACGCGGAAACGATTTCCTTCGAGACCGGCGAACTCCGCTCTACTGAGGCCGCGACCCTGAGTGATCTCGACTCGGCCTCGCGCTCGGCCATCGAAGCCATCGGCTGCGACATCGTCGAAGTAAAGCGCGAGCCAGAGCACGTTCGGTGGCAGGCACGCACACCGGGCGGAGACTTGATCGAGATCTACCTGACCGCGAAGAACCGAAAGCAAACGGAACTTCGAATACGGATCGGCGTGCTCGGGGACGAGACGCGCTCACGTCTCGTCCTGGAAGAAATCCAACAATCGCTCGCCGACAAAGCGCTGACAGAACATGTACCGCTCGAAGCACCGTAGACTCCGTCACACGATGAGCAGATAGAACGGGAGAGAGGTAGAGCCGGTTGGAGGCATCGGATGGCCTGATCGAAGCAGTGGTCCTACTTGGCCTGGCCTCTGCCGCCTTGGTGACGACGGAGTGGCTCAAGCTGCCCTCGGTCGTCGGCTTCCTGATCGTCGGCGCGATCGCGGGACCGGGCATATTAGGCCTGGTCAGCGAGCCCGAGCGGGTGCGCGATCTCGCCGAAATCGGCGTCATCTTCCTACTCTTCGAAATTGGCCTGGAACTCCCCGTCGAGCGGGTGCGCACACTGTGGCGATCCTCTCTGATCGGAGGCGGATTCCAGGTTTCCATGACGTTAGGCGTCGTTGCCTTTGCCGTTCATGCATTCGGACTCGCCTGGCCTGCCGCATTGGTGGTGGGGGCTGGCGTATCGATGTCGAGTACGGCGATCGTACTGCGACTGCTCGCCGATGAAGGACAGATCGATGCGCCGGGCGGCCAACTCGCTGTTGCCGTCTTGTTGATGCAGGATCTGGCGATCGTTCCCTTCCTGCTCTTTGTCCCGCTACTGGCGAGCGGAGGGGATGCCCGCAGCCTCGTGGGCGCAATCGGCCAAATGGGCGGCGCCCTCGCCTTCATCGGCTTCAGCGTCTGGTTTCTGGTTCCGCGGATACTCGACCGCGTCGCACAAACCCGCAGCGCCGAACTCTTCAGCCTGCTGGCCCTGTTGATCGTCTTGGGCTCTGCGCTGACTGCCGAGTCCCTCGGACTCACCCTGGCGGTCGGCGCCTTTCTGGCCGGCGTCGCCGCGAGCGGGTCCCCCTATGCCCACCAGCTCTTCAGTGAAGTCGTCCCCCTGCGTGGAATCCTGCTCGGCATCTTCTTCCTCGCCGTCGGCATGTACTTTGATCCACAACAGGTCCTGGAAACGCCCACCACCTTCATCTTTGATGTCATCACGATCACCGCCCTGAAAATCCTGATCGTCCTCTTTGCGGGAATGTTCCTGTTGCGCCGATCGCTTCGGGTCAGTCTCGAAGCGGGTCTATCGCTCTGTCAGATGGGTGAATTTTCTTTTGTCTTGCTAGGCGTCGCGGGACAAGCCGGCCTGATCGAACCCGTGCTGCATCAGCGTATGATTGCGGCCTCGATTGCGACCCTCCTTCTTTCGCCTTTCTTGATTCGCTACGCGCCCGCCATTGCGGGCGCGGTCGCCGAACGACTCCGCCATCCCGGCGTTGCCATGCCTAAAGCGGCCGACGATGATGATGAAGCGCAGCGACGAGTCGTCGTCATTGGCTACGGCCCTGCCGGCAAGACGCTCGTTCGCCTACTCCGTTCTCTCGATATTCCCTTCATCGCCGTCGACACGAATCCGACCGCCGCCCTCGAGGCCGCCCGTTCCCAGGAGCCCGTGATCTATGGCGACGCGACGCGGCCGCAGGTCCTTCAGCATCTGAGAGTCCGGGATGCGCGACTCGTCGCCGTCGCCATTTCGGATCCGCTCGCTACCCGCCGGGTGGTTTCACGGATCCGCGCGATGGCGCCGGATACGAAGATCCTGGCCCGAACGCGCTACATGCGTGAGGTCGACCATCTCAGTGCGGCTGGCGCCTCGGTCGTCGTGGCCGAAGAGTTCGAAGGCAGCATCGAGTTGGTCGCCCGAGCGCTCGAGTGCTTCGACATCCCCGCCGGCGCGATCGCACGCTTCACCGAGGCCCTGCGCGAAGAGGGCTACGGCGCGATTCGCGCGCCCGCCGCCCTGCCAATCGACCCCTGGCTGATGGAATTGCTCGACCATACGGACACCGAATGGATCGAGGTCCCCGGATCTCTCGTCGGGCAACCCACACTGGGCGAACTCGATATTCGCGCCCGCTCGGGCGTCAACATCCTGGTCATCGAGCGCGGCGCGAGTAGCCACCCGAACCCAGCCCAGGATTTCGCCTTGCAGGGTGGAGACCGGCTCCTCGTGCTGGGCGGCGCGGAGAATCTCTTGCGGCTCAGGCAACTGCTCGGCGAGGTACGCGGCGGCTAGATCGGCAGGCCTGCCTCTCGCGAGCGGCCCACTCACGTTGGCGACCTGGCAAGGGTCTGACTAGTCTCTCCGCCCGATGCCCGAAAAAACTCTAAGCGACGCCAAGCGAATTCAATCCCAGCCCTCCGACACGTTCCCGCGTCGCCATCTCGGTCCGCGCAGCGAACAGATTTCCGAGATGCTGCAATCGATCGGGCTCGATCAGCTTGATGATCTCGCCCGGGCGACCGTACCCGACTCGATCCGGCTGAAGGAAGCGCTGGTACTCGACGGCCTTCCGAGTGCGCCGCTGGGAGAGAGTGAACTCCTGAAGGCGCTGCATGAAATCGCTAGCGAGAATCGGGTCCATCGAAGCTATCTCGGCATGGGCTACCACGATGTCATCGTGCCGGGCGTGATCCAGCGCAACGTGCTCGAAAATCCCGGCTGGTACACACAATACACTCCCTATCAGGCCGAGATCTCCCAAGGCCGCCTCGAAGCACTACTCAATTTCCAGACCATGATCGCCGACCTGACCGGGCTGCCGCTGGCCAACGCCTCGCTACTCGACGAAGCGACTGCGGCGGCAGAAGCGTTAGGCCTGTGTCGTGCCGTCACGCGAGGTCGCAAGTCGGGCTTCTTCGTCTCGGCCGACTGCCACCCCCAGATTCTTGGCGTATTGCGCACACGCGCCGCAGCGCTCGAGGTGACCCTCCATATCGGCGATCCGGAAGAGGCCGATTTTGCGGCCCTCGATTGCTGTGGTGTGATGATTCAATACCCGGCCAGCGATGGTCGAGTCTTCGATCCACGCAAGATCATCGAGCGCGCACACGACGCCGGCGCCCTGGGCATCGTAGCCGCCGATCTCATGGCGATCACGCTGCTCACTCCGCCCGGGGAACTCGGCGCAGACGTCGCCTTCGGAACGACGCAACGCTTCGGTGTCCCGATGGGATTCGGCGGACCCCACGCCGCCTACTTTGCGACGCAGGAAAAGCACGCGCGGCGAATCCCAGGTCGGCTGGTCGGGGTTTCGCGCGATCAGGAAGGCCGAGTCGCCTACCGCCTCGCCATTCAAACCCGCGAACAACACATTCGCCGCGAGAAGGCGACCAGCAATATCTGCACCGCGCAGGTCCTGCTCGCCATCCTCGCCAGCATGTACGCCGTCTATCACGGACCCGAGGGCCTCTTGCGAACGGCGCGGCGGATTCACCATCTCGCTCGCAGTCTCGCCCGCGGACTGCGACGCCTCGGTCACGAAGTCGCCGACGTACCGTTCTTCGACACCTTGCGCGTACGGCCGGTTGGGCGGAGCGTGCCCGAAATCCTGTCGGCCGGCTGGGAACGCGAGCTCAATTTTCGCACCCACTATGTTCGAAGCGAATCCACGTCCGGCGACCCTTCCGATCCGTCCGTGAGCGATTCCCTCGGCGCGACACCCGACGGTACGATCGGGATCGCGCTCGACGAAACGACGACGACCCAGGACGTACTCGACATTTTGGCGGCCTTTACTGAAGACGGCGATGTCGATTTCGACTTTGCTGAGATCGCGGATTTCGCCGATTCCGGAAGCGACAGCCCGGAAACGCAAACCACCGCATGGCCGGACGCCCTCGTTCGGACCTCGAAGTTTCTCGAACACGAAGTCTTTCATCGCTATCACAGTGAGACCGAGATGCTGCGCTACATCCATCGTCTCGAAGCGAAGGATCTGTCGCTCACGACTTCGATGATTCCGCTGGGGTCGTGCACGATGAAGCTGAATGCGACGGTCGAGATGATCCCGGTGACGTGGCCGGAGTTCGGCGGGCTCCACCCCTATGCCCCGGCTGACCAGGCCGCTGGCTATTCCGTGTTATTCGAACAATTGGAGACCTGGCTCGGGCAGATCACTGGGTTGCCCGCGGTTTCGTTGCAACCCAATGCCGGCTCGCAGGGCGAGTACGCCGGTCTGTTGGCAATCCGGCGATATCACCGAAGTCTCGTCTCGGATCGCGGCTCCGCTGACAACGTCGCTGACAACGCCGCCGACAACGCCGATACCAACGCCGATACCAACGCCGAACGCGACGTCTGCTTGATCCCGGTCTCGGCACATGGGACAAACGCTTCGAGTGCGGTGATTGCCGGCTTCAGGGTGATCGCTGTCAAGTGTGACGATCGCGGTAACGTCGATGTCGGCGATCTGCGCGAGCGCATCGAGGAACATCGCGACCGGCTCGGGGCCTTGATGATTACCTATCCCTCGACCCACGGTGTCTTCGAAGAGTCCGTGCGCGAGATCTGCTCGTTGATTCACGAAGCGGGCGGCCAGGTCTACATGGATGGCGCGAACATGAATGCGCAGGTCGGGCTGACCTCGCCCGCTGAAATCGGCGCCGACGTCTGCCATCTCAACTTGCACAAGACCTTTGCGATTCCCCACGGCGGCGGCGGCCCGGGCATGGGTCCGATCTGTGCCGCCGAACATTTGCGCGACTTCCTCCCCGGGCATCCGATCTTCGGAGAGGGCGCGGTCTCCGCCGCTCCCTTCGGTAGCCCTTCGATCCTACCGATTTCCTGGGCCTATATTGCGCTGATGGGCGGCGCGGGCCTAACACGGGCAACCGAGATCGCGATCCTCAACGCGAATTACATGGCGCGGCGACTCTCCGACCATTTCGCCGTGCTCTACACCGGTCCCGGCGGCCGCGTTGCACACGAATTCATCATCGATTGTCGACCCTTCGAAAAGAGCGCAAACATCACTGTCGAGGACATCGCGAAGCGACTCATCGACTACGGCTTCCATGCCCCGACGATGTCCTTCCCGGTTCCTGGAACCCTGATGATCGAACCCACCGAGAGCGAATCGAAGGAAGAACTCGATCGCCTGTGTGACGCCTTGATCTCGATTCGAGACGAAGTTCGCGCGATCGAACGCGGCGACCACCAAGAAACCGATTCGCCGCTCAAACATGCTCCACATCCTGCCGTCGTTGTATGCGCGGATGAATGGCCCTTCGCGTACACCCGGGAACAGGCCGCCTACCCGACTGAGTGGACACGCCAACACAAATTCTGGCCGCCGGTTTCTCGCATCGACAACGCCTGGGGCGACCGAAACCTCGTCTGCACCTGCCCACCCCCCGAGGACTCCACCCCGCGCTGAAGTTTTTTGCACGGCGCGCGCTGAGTTCTTCTGCCCCGCTCACGCTGAGCGCCCGAGCGCGGCCCATCCACGGGCATGGGGATCAGTCGAGGAGTGCTAGCGTTTCGCGCTTCACGCAACTGCGGAGAGTACGTTTCGTGGGCGACCCCTACTCGATTTCACAAATTCTCTGGTCGACGGACCCCGGCACCCAACGTGCGATTGGCATGGTGCTCGGGCTCGCCTTGATGGCGCTCTCGGCCGTCTACATTCCTTTGTTCGTTCGACTGCTCCGGCTCTATCTACTCGAGCGTCGACTATTGGAATTGGTCGACTACGCACTGGGCACTGCGCGCTCCGGCGCATCCGGCGCATCCGGCGCATCCGACCATACGATCGAGCCCGAGGAGTTGCGAGCGGCCTTTGCCAACTCGCCGATCTCTTCCGCCTACAACGAATTCGAGCGACGCTGGGCGACCTCCCGGCTGGGAGAAACAACCGAACGCGCGCCAATTCGATTGATGGATATCTTCGACGAGCGCCCGCTCCTTCCCTTCGGTCCGCGCCGGAGCCTGCTCCCGATCCTTCCGGGCTTGCTCCTCGCGACGGGTGTCTTCGCCGCATTGATGGGACTGATCCCAACGCTGACGGCGATGGCCGCGGACGAGCTGTCGGGCGATGCGCGGACGACCTGGATGGTCACTCAGGTCGGCTTGGCGCTGCGCGCCTCTGCTTGGGGTTTTCTCTGTGCGATGGCGGCGTCATTGATGGGGCGCCTGATCGAAGGTTCCTTCGATGCGCGCAGTCATGATCTCGACGAAATCATCGAAGGAACATTCGGCTCCGTCTCCCCTGGCGAACTCGCCGAGATCACACGACGAACACAACAACAAAGCATCGACACGCTCGGCCGCGAGCTCGGGCAATTCGCCAACGAGCTCAATGAGAGGCTCGATCGCGGACTTCAGCGGATCGAACAATCGACTGCGAGATCCGCCAATCTCGTCTCCCAGGAGCAGCGCGGCGCCCTGCATACCGTCGTCCAGGAGCTTTCACTCTCGGTGCGCCAGGGCGTCGAACATCATCTCAGTGAATTGCGCACCGCGCTCCAACGCGCCGTGGAACACCAAAGCTCGGTCACGGGCGGGCTCGCCGAGACTTTCGAACGAATGGTCGAAAACTCGAAGACGCAGGACCGTGTCGCTCGAACGCTGCTCGAAAGCGCAAATGCGGTCGATCAGGCGGCCCGTGCGATGCGTGGGTCCGCAACGGAGATGCAGCCCATTCTCGAGCACTTGAGCAACACGAGTCGCGGGCTCTCCGACACGGCGGACCGGATCTCCGATACCCAGACAGTCGTCGCCCGCACCGCAGAAGGCGTTCGCAGCTCGCTCGAACATGCGGCGAGCGGCGTGGACGCCCAACGTCAATTCATCGAAGTCTCACTCGGCGAAATCAGACACGCCCTACACGGACTCGGAGATGGTCTGGGCGAGAGCCTGCAGCGCTCCCTGCGCTCGGTCGACGACGTCCTCGGCAGCACCATCGGGCAACTCCGCGACACCTTGGCCGAAAGCAACGAAACGATCGAGCGACTCACCTTGCCTATTCGCGCCGCCGAGGGATCGACGCGCGAAACACATCTAGCGCTTGATCGCGTCAAGGCCGAGGTCGAGGCCCTCGGACAATGGCTGAGCCAGACGATCAAACCCTTGCGCAGCGGGCTGAGCGATGTCGAAGGACGCGCGGAAGAGATTGCGCGGACGATGACGGAGTTCTCGAACCACACGCATCAAATCGATCGGACCATGGAGTCACTGCGAGAAGAGATCCACGAAGAAAGCCGACGCTTGCAAGGGACCGGAAGCGAATTGAGTCGACGCATCAAGCTCGCCACGGACGCTGTGGGATTGCTGGAGGCAGCTGGACCGATGACGTCGACCAATGTGACCAGACCGACCAGATCGTCTAAGCCGACCATGCCGACCACCCAAAAAGCATCGCGATTTGCGGCATCGGAAAGCGATTCTGACTCTGCCTCGCGCGAACGCAGTTGGTCGCCGGCACCCGATCACCGCGTGCCCGATCCGGCACGGGCGGTCGGTTATGGCAGTGATAGCGACCGCGTCGATCCCACGAGCGAGAATGATCAGGGCAACCGCAACGACCGTGGAGACAGCAAAGACCGCGATGGCGACAACAGCCACGGTGATCACGCATCAAGCGATGAGGGTGCGAGCGCGGGAAGGGAACTTACACGGACCGGCTACCGGGTCGGGGCGCCGCGCGCTCAAGGGCCTGATCCATATAGTCGCTTTGATGGCGAGGGCGAGACGCCATCCAATGTTCGACATTTTCCGACACCGGACCGTGAGTTGGGTGACAACCTGAAACTTTCCGGGCTGCTTGGACCGAGCGGGCGCGCGTCCAGCACCGAAGATGAGCGACTGACACCCTCCGAAGCCTCCGGCGAGGGCAAGGGCAAGGGCGGAGATCCAGGTCCGCCCGCCCGCTCTCCTCGTTCGTCGGACGAACCGGAGTCGACGTAGATGGCCAGCCGGTTCAGGGGCCGTTCGTCGCGGGCTGCTTCCTCGAACGCCGGGATCGTTCGAGGCGATGGTCTGGGTGAATGGTGGGCGGCCGTCGCGGTGCTCGCAATCGCCACGGCCGCGATCATGTCGCTCACGGGCAGCCACAACGAGCAGACGCTCCCGGTTTCGACCGACCATGTACCCGATATTCTCGCCGCGCTGGATCCAGCCGCGCGATCGTTGCGCGCCATCGAGTCGGCATTCAGTTCCCTGTGCAAGGAACCCGTGTTGGTGGCGCTCGAGCTCGAACCCGATTGTGAAACCGGAGTCATGGTTCTTTCGGACGAGCTCTTCGACGGCTACGGCAGTGCCCAGCTCGGGACCATCGCCCAGGAAGACGTCGCCGCCGCGATGACGACCTATCTGTCTCGTCTGCGCAGACTCCCGGCGCTCTGGGATAGTCTCGAAGCGATCGAAATCAGCGGCCACACGGATCCTCGGGCCGTCCGGGATCCCTACATGACGAATATGGTCGGCTCCCAGCAGCGTGCCCTTGGCGTATTACTCTTCCTGGTTGGGCCCGGCGGCTTGGCCGAACCCGACAAAAACGACTTACAACGCCTCGCCATGGTTTCCGGAGCGTCTTTTTCCCGTCCGCCGGCTGCGTGCCCCGCGCGCAGCCGGGAGTGCTACCCGGCATGGCGACGGGTCGAGATTCGGCCGGTGCTCTCCGAATCCCTGCGCCGCGGCGATTGGTCGCGAACCGTGCAGGCCGTCCGAACGGCCGTTACGCGCCCGCAACAGGAAGCGCCCGCGCAAAAGCGCTGAGAACTGAAACGCCCCCTGTTCGGGCGGGCTCCTTTGGTATGCTCTGCGATCTCTCAACCACGGAGAATCCAGATGGCTCGCATTGAAAGAATTTCCTTCCTGATCGTTTCCCTCGCCATGACTGGCCTGCTCGCGGCGGCCTGCGATTCCGGAACGCAAGAACCGGACGCCCCGGCGGCGGAACCGTTGAACATTGAACAATCCGGCGCGGCCGAGAATGTCGACGTAAGTGAGAGCGGGTTTCCGGAATCCCGCTACCCCGAAAATATTCCAGAGGGCGTGCGTGGCACCGTACCCGACAACTTCCCCCAAGAGCTTCCCCTCTACCCGGGTTCGGCCCCTGCGCAGGGACGTGGTGTCGATGTCGAAGGCGTCCCGATGGCTGCCCTCCAGCTGTTGACGATGGATCCACCCGAGACCGTCTACGAGTTCTATCGCGAGAATCTCGAGCGTGACGGCTGGGAGATCGAGGACCGCGAGGACTTCCGCGGCAAGAATGCAATCTCCGCCAGCAACGGAAAGTGCAAGGCTTCCATGCTCGTTACACCGACCGAAGACGGCGGCTCGGATATCTTCCTGATTACGGAGTGCTAGTCGCCGCGTTCTCTTCGAAGTCACTTCGACGCAGGGCGCGATCGATTCGATAGAGCTGCCCGGTCTCACCCGTAATCTCTCCGACCGCGGTCGTGGGGATGGTTCCCGGGAGCGAGTCGAGGGTCATCTGCGAAACGACGAGCGTATTCGGCTCCGCGATTTTCTGGATATGACCGGCCGTGTCCAGGACTTCGCTGTAGGCAATCCCCGCGTCGAGATCGACGAGCGACACTCCCGTGTGTGCGCCGAGTCGAAACTGAAAATCCTTGCTCAGTAGATTCAGATCTCGATTGAAATCGGCTAAACGCTCGAGAATGGCACTCCCTGCCAGAACTGCCGCCGTCGCCGATTCGAAGAAACACATCAACTCGTCGCCATTGCTGTTGAGGACCTGTCCGTCCCACTCCTCGCAAATACCGCCGACATAGGCCCTGAATCGCTCGAATGACACGATGATGTGTTCTGCCCGTTCGCCACCGCCTTTCATGGCACGGGAGGCGACCACGTCGACATCCACGAAGCTACCCATCACGTTGTACTCTTCGATTTCACGATCGAGGTCGATCTTGTGTTCCATCCGGCGGGACAATTGGGAAGAGGAGACGGAAGCTGACCCAGACTCCGAAGGCCCGTCGCGTCGTCGTCCGGCCATCGCGAGACTGACTTCGAGGACGACTTGATCCGCGAGCTGAATCTCGTCGCCATCGCTCAGCTCGACCGACCCATGCAGGGGAAAGCCATTCAACAAGGTCGGATTGGTCTGACTTTTGGGTGACAAGAGAATCGATCGGCCATCGACCGTTATCTCCGCATGCAACCGAGACACACCGAGCTCGGAGATCTGAACCTCCGCATCTTCAGCGCGTCCGAGTCGCGTCGTACCCATGAAGATGGGAAAGCTGTGATCGGCCTCGGGATCGACACCTCGAACGATTTTTAGTCCGCCAATCTGGACTTCCATTGGACGAATGTCGGTCACTTCGCTCGCCACAGCGCCGGAGTGTGTCGACGTCATAAGGGACTCTGATCGGGCCGTCGTTTCTTCTGCTCTCGACACCGACGAAGACGCCGCTTCGCGAATCACTCCGCTGACCGTCGACTCACGAGCGGCGTCTTCCATGATCTCAGTGAGACCGCGAAGATTCATCCCGCCGCGTGCACGAACATCGATCACGATGCGGCCCATCTCGATCCGATCACCCACTGCGAGTCGGCTGCGCTGGATCTCAACGCCGTTCAAGAGGGTCGGATTGGCGGCGGACTCGATATGTTCGATCGATGTACCCCCGGCTTCGCGGGTGATCCATGCCTGGCGACGCGAAATACTCTTGTCATCGAGACGAACCACGTCCGTCTGGCCGCTCTCCGGTTGGCCTCGCCCGACCAGCACGCGATCGCCCTCGAGTGTGAATTGATTGCCGGCGTCCTCACCGGCCAGCACCATCAATTCCATGATCTGGCCAGTCGATTCCCGCGTGCTTCGATTTCGCCACGCCTTCAGCCAGGTGGACACAAGGACAGCCTCCAAACGCCGATCGAATCGGCCGGGAGCCCGTATGATTCCACACCAGCCGCATTTCACGAGCGGTTAAGATCGAAGGAGAGTCGTCCCCGGGGGTCACGGAGATGTTATCGGGCTCGGCGCAGGCCTCCGGCCATGAGGTTGTAGGCCAGGGTCGCCACCGGGACGTTCTTGCGACGCGCGACGCGCTCGAGCTTGGCCAGCTCCGCGTTCGTCAACATGACGGCCACCCGATTGACTCGCGCATTCGGAGACGGGCCACTTCCCGATCCCTTTGGCCGACCTGCGCCGTGCCGCGAACCGCCCCAACCAGCGGCCTTCTTTGCGCTCATCTCTTACCCCCCGAACGGCCGGACGACATCGCCCGAAGCCTCGGCGCGAAAGCCAGATCACCCGGCCCTGCAAGCTCTCCATGAATTCGGCTGGTCGAAGAAATCTTTCGATCGGGAAAACTAGACAGGTCGAGCGGGGCGTTTACCGCAAGTTGGGCTCAATCGTGCTCATCTTTACGAATTTGCCGCTGGTTCTTGACCTTGCTGCGATGGCGTTTTGCGTCGAGCCGACGGAGCTTCGAGGCCCGCGTTGGCCTCGTCGCGCGACGTGGAGGCTCCTGGTAGAGGGCGGTCTCGACCAGGCTTCGCAGTCGCTCGCGGGCCATTTCCCGGTTTCGCTCACGACTGCGATGACGATCCGCGTGAACGATCAAGACGCCATTCTTTGATAGCCGAGGCCTCAGCCGGGCGAGCAAGCGTTCTCGAACCTCGGCCCTGATCCCGCGTGAGTCGCGCAAATTCCAGCGCAAAGTCACCCGCGTACTCGATGTATTTACGTGCTGCCCGCCAGGCCCACTCGATCGACTGGCGAGCTCAAGGATCTCGGCCGCCGGAATACGATTCCCGCCGGAAAGCGCTAGATCCACATCTCGTCCCCCGCGCGCTCTCTCCATCCTGCCCTCGCCCTCAATCGGTCTCGCCCCCTGCATTCGGGCGCTTTTCACCTGCCACAGTCCCTGCCAATCGGCCTTCAGACTCGCACCCTTTCGGACGATTCGTCTGTGAGGTGACTGGTATCTCGCCGCCAATCTGCGTATCAGCGAGCAGCTCACCGGAATAGCCCCTGTTCGGGCCAACCAAGGGAAGCGTGCCTTCGTGAGTCAGTCCACACCTGAACAAAGAGAGGATCGCGTCGTGCTCTTTCAGCATGCCGGCGAACTCTCGGAGTTCTCGGGTGTGTTGTCCGAGTTGGCGGTGCCGGTGGAGGAATGTGCAGGGTCCCTGCCCAGGCCAGCAGATCTCGCGGGCGCTCGCCTTGTCATTGTCTGCGGAAATCGCCTGCTCGAAAAAGGTGCTCCGAACCTGAGCCTATGGCCGCGCACGATCGCCGTCATCGATGACGCGAGCAAGACCCTCGTTTCTCAACTCAGCCGAATCGGCGCCGCGATGGTCATTCGACGTCCGATCCATCCCCGCGCGCTTCGCCTGCTCTTGCTCCACGAAATCTATCGGGGCCCGGAGCGTCGCATCCGACAACGCGTGCTGATTGGAAATCCGATACGCCTCAGCGGAGGCCTCTTCCGTCCCCATGCGACGCTGCTCGATCTCTCACCGAATGGTGCCCGACTTGAATTGGCCAACGCCCCGGCTGTCGGCTCGAAAATTCGCATCCTGATCGGCAAGGACCTGACCAAGGGAAAGCCGATCAAGTTACAAGCGAAGGTCGTCCGGTTGATCCGCTCTGCCGAAGATTCGAAACGAGGGGAATCCGAGATCGGCGTTGCGATCCTCGATGCCAACCGACAGGCGAAGATCATCAAGGCCATCCTGAATCGCTTTGCGCTCGGGCCGGCATCATGGAGTTCGAAGACGAGCGCGAGCGAGGCCGGAGCCACCACCGCATCCTCCGCATCGAGCGCAACCCTGCCAACGCCATCCGCGTCTGTGTCCACACCGGTAGTACCCGCTACTCAGGCAGCGGCGCCTAATTCGCCCACTTCGACCGAACAGGCACAGAAAGTGGCCACACAACGTCTGCCCCCGAGTCATGCGCAAGCCGCGCAAACGCCCACACGGGAGATTGTTGACCGGACGGCGCCCCTCGCTTCGAAGCAGCACGAAAGCGCGAGGACGGAAGCTTCTCAGGCTGCGAGTGTGGCCGCGGAGCCGGTCGAAGAGATCACCCTCGACACAACGATCTCGAAACCGCCCGCTTCGCCGGACACTGGAGCGACCAAAGAAGAGGAGTCGCAAGAGGAGCCGGAAGAGGAATCAAAAGATCGACGTCGAGAGGCACGAATCCCCTACGACCAGAGAATCGTAGCGTTAGGCGAAGAAGCCGCACGCGTACTCGTCGGTCGCGATCTGTCACGTGGCGGCATGCGAATCGCTGAAACGCCTTCGATCTCCATCGGTGATGTGCTCCGCGTCGCCCTGCACAGTGGCACCCAGACGGAACCGGTCGTCATCGTCGCCCGTGCGCTTCGAGACGACGGCGAGGACGGCTTGATCCTGTCATTCGACGACCTTTCGCCAACCCAATCCGAAGACCTCGAAAAGATCATCGAGAGCAGTCTCCCGGTCCACGCAAGCGCCGAAGAATTCATTGACCCAGAGAGCACCAACCCATCGATCGTCATGGCCGAAATGATCGAGACCCTTAGTTCGAACGAAAGCAGCTCGGGCCATCCTCCCGGAGGCCTGGAAGACGCCCTCCGCGCCAATGTCGAGAGCGACGCGGAGATCGACGCGCACCTCGACTCAGTCTTCGATACAGGCGAGTCCATATAGGAGGCCGGGCAATCCGACCGGCCCACGTCCCGACGCGTCGTACCACTCATCTTCGAGTTCTTTCGCCCCGGCCGCTCGCGCGAGTGCTGCCGGCGAGGCGTCGATCTGACGTGCAATTTTCGCCACGCCATGACCGTCATCGAAGATCCTCTTTTCAATTCGACTCTCGAGGGCGATCGCCAGCGCAAGGCGAGCATCTCGTAGCGCGACCTCGGATTGTTCCGCCCGTTTCCGGGTCGGCCCGGCGATTCCAGCGGCACAGATCCGATCGCCGTCTCGCGGTGGCTCGATCAGCCAATCCGGATAGGCCGAATCCGGAAGATCGGGAACCGATGCATCCGGAAAACAGGCCAACGCAAAAACCCGACGAACGCGGCGACGGTCCCGATCCGCGCGATCGACCTCCGCCCACAGCGCAAGAATCCGTGCGTTGGCCAGCGTGCCAGAGAGCGCCTGTGCGGCGATTTCGAATGCACCCCCATCGGGGCCAATGCCGGAGATCGTCTGGACATCGACCTCGAGAAAATCCGCGGCCAGGGCTTCGATGGCCGACAAGCGGGCGTTGCGAATCGCATGTCCCGGATTGCGGGTCGGGCCCGAAGAACCCACCGCACAGCCACTCGGAACATCGAGCACCAGATCCGAAAAAGCCTGCTGGGCATACGTGTCCGAAGCCAATGAAGTCGACGACCCTGGCGCCGTTGCGGAGGTCGATAGAACACAGGCCGTTAGCCCCAGAAGGCTAACGGCCTGAATCCATACAATTCGATTTGGGCGAGACATCGAGCAGAACCTGCTGCTAGTAGTCTTCCATCTCCTCGTCGAGTTCGGTGAAGGACTTCTTGGCCCGCGCTTCGATGAAGGTCCTCAGCTTGTCCGACATCTCGTCCATCGCCTTGACGGAATTCGAGAAGGATTCGACGTCGAGGGCGACTAACATGTAGATCTGACGAGTCGGCGAGTACCAGGTATCGATGGGCGTCGTGCCGTTCAGTGTCGCCTTCGACAAGGAGACCGTGGTGCTCGTGAACTGTTCCGCCGTCATCTCGGATTCGCCGTCCGTGACCTGCTCCTGGAAGTCTTTGATCATGCTCTTGACCTTGGTCTCGAGCGTTCGACTGATCTCGGCCCGCGCACGCGAGGTCGCCTTGGTTCGGGCCATCGACATATTGCTGCCGACCTTCGCGCTCCCTACACCGCAGAGCCGGGCGCCGCCGTCATCGCCCCAATAGGCGCTACAACCCTGCAATACCCAACCCGGGGCGCCGGCAAATTCATTGGGCAGCTGTTCGTCGGGCGTCGTGACATCCTTGCCGCAACCGGCGGTCGCGACGACAGCCGCCAGGGCCGTCACGCCAAGAATCAGTCGAATCATTCGGTTCTGGACACGCATTCTGGTTCGCCTCTTAAGAGTCGTGGGGCGATTCCGAAGAATCGCTCCGGGTCCGTTCCGCGCGCGCCGCCGTGTCCACCTGAACCCAGCCAGCCTTTGCGCGGGAAAAATCTGATTGGCCGAGCGCTTCCCCGCCAACTGTTGAGATTAAGTAGCGTATCCACCCAATTAGGTTTCACCCCGGGCAGCAACTTTCTGAGGGAAACCCAGGGAGTCCGCCTCGGCACCTAGGATGAGTCTCGGCTGGGATGGAGTGCGGATTTCACGCCAGAGCCCATATTGGAGGATTTCCCCACATGACCGAACGGCGCGACCCGCAACACCGGCAGGATCGACAACCAGACACCCGAATCAGACCGCAACAGCGACTGGCACGCCGCGCCCCGCTAGGAATCTTCATCATCGTTCTGGTTGGGCTCCTGCCGGTGGTCGCAACCGCGAAGGGAGCACCCGATTGGGTCGAGCGAGGCGGGGCCAGCACGGCCTATCAGTCGGGTCGCTATCTGACCGGATTCGCCCAGGCCGAGGGAAAGCAGGATGCTCTCGAAAGCGCGAAACAACTCGCGACCGCCGACCTCGCGCGACAAATTTCGGTTCAGATCGAATCCAGCATCGTCGACGTGACGAAGGAAACGAACGGTCGAATCGAAAGCGATTTGACCAGTCAGATTCGAGCCACCTCGGATATCCGTCTCGAGGGCGTTCACTTCGAGACCTACCGCAAACGAAAGAAGGTCTGGGTACTCGCGGTGCTCGAACGATTGCCGGCGGCGAGAGCCCGGCGCAAACAGCGTGACCAGGCCCTTCGTTCAACAAAGCTCTGTTTGAGCGAAGCCGAAAAGGAAGAGCAAGCCGGCCACCCGAATCGAGCCCTCGGCATCTATCGCGGTTGCCGCACGCCGCTTGACAGCGCCCTCGAGCACGAAGCCGTTGCTGCGGCGCTTTCACGCACGGGGCTGCTCTCGGATGAAGCCAGCGAAATGCTGGTCCAACACGCCGCCCAGATCAGTCGGCGCGTTCGGGCCATTCCCCACGAAGATGCCCGATCGATTCGCAGCGCGGCGGACGGGTTGGCGACTCAACTCGCACGCGCGGGCATCGGACGCGGACAGCAACTCACGGTCCCTGCCTTTCTTTTTCAGAGTCGCGATGTGTCGAGTCCCTTCGGCCGCGAAATGGCCATCGCGCTCGAGGCGGCGATGGGACGCTCGAATCCAAGCGACATCCATGGCGCGGGGACCGGGCAGAATGAAGCCCGGCCACGCGCCGTCGTCGTGCGAGGCACCTATCACGAAAAGAAGGATCGCATCGCAATTCGTGCGACCGCGAAGGAAGCGGAAACCGGGCGACTTCTCGCCAGCGCGGAGCTCGACTTGACGCGAGAGGGTATTCCCAAGAGCCTGGCCATCCGTCCGCCCAACTTCGATGCGTACGCCAACGCGGCGGACAAATTATCGGGCGGCGAGGTTGTTTCCGGCGACCTGCGAATCGAGCTGCGAACCAATAAGGGGATTCGGGGGCTCGTCTTCGATGAAGGCGAAGACCTTCAGATCTACGTCCGGGTGAATCAACCGGCCTGGGTTCGCTTGATCTATGTCCTGACCAATGGCGAGCACGTACCGATCGAAGAGGCCTGGTATATCGACAACAGCAAGGTCAACCAACTCGTCGAGTACCCCGTGGCCTTCGAGATCGTCGCCCCCTTTGGCGTCGAAATGATTCACGGAATGGCCCATAGCGAAAAACCGGCCATGCTGGTGACCCGTCCGACGCGAATCGAGGGGCAGGACTACCAGGTGATTGCAGAGGGCGCCGATCAGATCGTTCGTCAGCGCGGCATTGCTCGCAAACAGAAGAAGCAAGTCGCCGAGCAAATGGTCCAGCTCACGACGATGCGCAGGACCCAGAACTAGCAAGTTGCGGAAGAATGTCTCTCGTCACGACGCACTTCGATCCGTCCGAAGCGCCTTCGCTATCCACTTGCTTCACTCGCGGAGCATCGCTCCGATCTGTTCCACGAGGTCTGGCGAAACTTCTCTCAACAGCGCCAGCGATCCGTTGCCACAAGCCCGCCGACCCGCTTGTGCACGGGCGAATTCTGCGGCCGGCACCCAGACGAGAATCGCGACCTCGAACGTCTCATGTGTCGCATCGATCGGCCGCGCGATCGCTTCCAACCAATAGCCAAGGGGCGGCCGATCCATCACGTCGAAGAATCCGCGACTAGCCACCTCGGACTCGCCGGTCGAAAGAGATCGCCCGGGCCAATAACAGAACAGCTCGCCGGGCAGCGGCCTATCCCCGGAATCCACCAAAGCACCGGATGTACTCGACTCGGCGACACGGGCACGGGCACGAGGCTCATCGGGACTACCACGCTGGCTTCTGATCTCACGCCGAACGCGATCGAGGCCGTCGAGCAGATCATGAGCGGTGATGAGCGAGGGCGCGCTCTCGAGTTCTTCGAGCGGGACTTCGAAGACCGAGAGCCGACGCGCGAGTCGCGCAAAACCCTCCGGCTCTTCGAGCAAGTCGACCAGCGTCTCCAGGCGATCGGCGAGGCGTTGGCCTTGCTCGGGATCGAGCCTCGAGAAGGGCTTCGCTGCCGCCTTCCGTGGAAGTAGATTCGCCATGGCTGAGCGCGCGACCTCACAACATGCCCGAACGACCCCAATCGAGCGACGTCGGCCGGCGAGGCGAGCGGCGCGATGCGGGCAAGCCGTCGGCGCTAGAAATTATCGTAGTCGTCCAGAAGCCGATCCATCTCCTCCACGGAGTCATCGGCTCGTTCGATCAAGGCTTGATAGCCCTTGCGCGCCTCGACCAACGCTTCATGAAGATCGATGGTCGGATTCGGTACGCCGTACATCTTCTCCCCATTGGCGCCTTCGAATTCCCGGGCCTTCGGGTCTGCGGGCGGTGCCGGGGGTGCGGCTTGGGGAACGACGGGCTTGGCCATCGGTTTGGGGTCGGGCGCGGGTTCAGCCTTCGGTGCCGGTGCCGGTGCCGGCTCTGTATCGGCCTTTTCAACCGGACGAGGCTTCGCCTGGGGCGCGGGTGTGATCGCGGGCGCCATCCCGCTCGGCTCCGGATTCGAAACCATCGTGCGGGAAACGGCGCTGACCCTCGCCACGCCCTGCTGATTCACCCAATTCAAGGCGAAGGAGCTGCGCAATGAATAGTTCAAGCCCTCCAGCGGCAATCCCTGATCGTTGACACGACGAACGAAGGTATTCACACCGATCAGACGCGAATATTCATCGAGCAAGGGTCCACCGGAATTGCCCGGGTTGATCGCGGTATCGGTCTGAAAGATGTCACGCGCTTTTTCGCGACGCTTGCTCGAAACCGTCCCGGTCGTGAGCGTCCACAAACCACCACCTCCGGGATGACCGATCGCGGCCACGGATTCCCCGATTTCCACCTCCTCCGAATCGGCAACGGCAATCGGCCGCAAGCCCATCGGCGCATCCTTGATGCGGAGCAGAGCCAGATCCAGATCGGGATCACGAGCCAACACGTCCACCAGATAGGGGGTCGTCAGATCCTTGCGATTGTCCCCGGAGATCGGAACGGGTTTGAGGTAGACGACGAGATTCGGGAAGAGCTTGCCCGTCGCGCTGTTCGTGACAACATGATTATTCGTCAAGACGAGGCCGTCGGAAGTCAGAATGGATCCTGTACCCGAACTGCCCGCACCCGATTCGCTGAAACCAAAGATCAGCACGACCGACGACGACGAGTTGCGGTAGATCTCGGCGGCCGAAAAGGTCTGCGCGGCGGCGGCCATAGTCATAGTCATAGTCATAGTCATGATGGCGAGGGCGAATAGACTCGCCCGAAACAGGGTGCGCGGGCCGCTTGGCAACCTGAAATTCAGTCGCCCAACCCGATGCGCTTTCGTGGAATCTTCGTTCTGCATGATGCCCCTCGTCCTACGCCGTCGCGATGCCTCGAAAAGGATCGCATCCCGCGTTTGAATGGGAGATAGCTCCCTCGGTCTTAATCTGCACCGCCCACGTCGACGGAAGCTCAACACCGAAGCGCTGCCCGATCGCGTGGGAATGGCGGAATCGCCGTCGGTCTTCCTCAGCAGCGTACGTGTAGGCTCGGTCGGGTTTCGTTCCGAGCCGGCGGAAGAGTGGGGTAGTCTGGTCAGCCTTCGGCCAGAAAGGCCTTCAACAGCGTGTCGAGCTGACGCGATAGATCGATCTCGCCTTTTCGTCGTGCCCGCAACCGGGCCGTTGAATCCTCAGGATGACTCTCGGCGCCCTCACTTTCCGCGGCGATGATGGCCGGCCCCGTCGACCCGGCGCTTCCCATCTCGGCCGATCCCTCCCAGCGATACTCGATCCAGTCGGTGCCCCGCCGCACGCGAGACAAACGCAGGCGAGCGTTCACCGCGATATTCCTGGCTTCCTCTCCGTCGCGGGCTGGACCCACCGCAAAGCCCATGTCGGTCAGGTTTCCGGCGATGCGCTCGCGCAGTTGCGGCAACGGTCCAATCGTCTGGCCCGACCGTGGGTCGATCTCGAGCGCTGAGACGACGAAACTAAGGCGACGCAATGCTCGGTCGACCTGCGTCTTCAAGGCGCCGGTCGAGATGGATCTCGATGTCAGGCATTGGCTTCCCAGAACGCGACTGCGTGCCTGCAATGTGTCGAGTTCGGCACCGACCTGGGCCGCCTGCAGGGATGCTCGGATCGCAACGAGCGGATTCTCCTGGCTGCGCGAATCCGAGGCCAGCGCATCGAGCCTTGTCAGGAGATCACGTCCCTCGCTGCGAATGCGAAGACATTCCTTGCGTTTGTTGAGCACTGCGAGCGCCCAGACGTCGCCCGTCTTCGCGTCACGCCAATGAAGCGGCACTTCGGCACCTTGCAATTCCGCCATCGTCGAAATCTTCGTATTGACCAGGATATCGCTCCGCGTGGTCGTTTGACCCGCGACAACCGACTCCTGATCGATGAGCTCGATCTCGGACTTCAATTCAGCCGAGAAGACGCGGGACAATTCAGCCTTCGCTGCGACCTGCGCCGCCTCGAAACCGTCGCCCGTCCCGATCGCGGTCACGAAATTCTTCTTCGAGTACTCGGGCGGTCGTTCACCATTTACCCAGCCGGGCTGCGAACTCATCGTCGCGCAACCCGATAGAATGACGGCCAGAACAATCGCAGAAAATCGATGCAGCATTTCAGTATCCCACCCTTCCAATCATGCCAATCATGAAGCGCTTGCTCATCTCACGGTCCTGACGATCACAAATTGACGGCTCCCGTCCGAGACCTGAATACCGGAGAGGATTCGGGTCTCGACGATCGTGCCCTGTGCATTCAAGAAGTCGATCGTGAGGTCGTGACTTCCGGTGGGCAACACCATCGACGACATCCAGATCTGGTCGGGGAGCGTCGACCAGACGCGTTTGTCTGCCTGCTCGGAGGCGTAGCGCACGATATTTCCGGTGATCTGCGTCGCCAGGCTGAGCAGGTCTCCGTATTCAGAGCTCGACTTTTGCGCAGCAATCTCTGCCCCCTTCTGGAGGACATATTTGAACGCCGCGCGGGCAATCGTCTTGGTGCGAATGCGTACGATGCGATCCGCGAGATCCTTTTCTGCAATTGCACCGATATCCTCGACCAACTCGGGATCTGAAATATCGAGGGCCGCATCGGCCCGTGGCCGCATCGAAGCGATCGTGTATTGCCGCTCGACAAATTTCGGAAAAGCCACGGAGATGACGTCAAAGCCCGAGATAGAAGACGATAGGGCGATGGCACGGTTTACGTTGGCACGATCGTGGCCGGCCGTCCCTGCCTGAAAAGCCAGGGCCAGGGGCCAGGCACGCGAAAAGGGAATCGAGAATTTGTCCTGGTCTTTGATCGGCGAGAGGCCGTTGTAGTGAAGCACGTAGACTTCGCCCGCACCGGATGGCAAACCCCGCCAATCTCCGTCGCTACCGAGATCCCGAAGATCATCCTCTGCCCAATGGCCAAGGCGTCTCGCAACTCTTTCCGCGTTGGGAAGGAGCGAGGTCGGACGTGTCACCTCGTAGTCGGCTCCATAGTCCTGATAGGCGACGGCCGCCTTCTTGTAGTCGACGAAAGCGGCATCGATTTCGCCTCTCGACTCGTAGACTAGCGCCGACAAATAACGCGCGAAGGCATCTTCCTGGTAGACATTCTCGTTCGGACTGTCGACCTGCAGTTTCCGGAGGTATTCGCCGACCTGACGAATTTCAACCAACGCCGAATCGGGCTCTCGGAGCAGCAGGTAATTGAGCGCTGAGAAGAGGTGAACGAGGGTTCGTTCGAAATTCTCACCTGCATAGTCGAGGGCGTAGTCGTTGCTGAGAAACGAAACACCAATATTGCTCACACTCTCCGTGTAGAGCTCGTCGCCAACCCGTTTGGCATTCTCGAACGCGACGTTGCTTTCCGCATAATATCCATCGAGATGCAGCAACATACCCCGCTCGAAGTAGTAGAGCAGGCGATTCTTCCCGTCGAAAGCGCCATCTTTTTCAGCTTCGACAAGCTCAATTGCGCCCGGATAGTCGCCGACGCGCATCTTGTCGACAATCTCTTGTTGGACCTTGCGGGTCGAAGCACAACCCGACGCGACGATGACTAGCATCATCGCCAGACTCACACGTGCAAGTCTCCAAGAGACGGGTGCCACCGAAACGCGGCCTAGAATCCGAAGCGTGATTGCGTCACGACCTTCTTGATCTTCTTCTGGCCGATCCAGACTTTCTCGTTCGACTCGAGGTTGACCAGCTCGAGTTCGACCTGGTAGAAGCGAACCTTCGTTCCCGCCGCCGCGTCGACGATGCTGTTGATTCCACCGATCAGCATGAAGTCGGCCCCGATCTCCTTGCCCATGCTCTTTGCAGTATCGATCGTGGCGTTGCGGAGCTGATCGAGCCGCTCGTCACGCATTCCTGATCTTTCATCGCTCGAAGCGACGAGTCGCACACGGCCGGAATTCACGAATGCGCGCTCGAGATCCTTGGTGAAGGTCCGGGTATTGATGTGCTCACTCGACTTGTTCCGGACTGCGCCGACGATGACCGTTGGCTTCTTCCCTGTCGCGCCCCGCCACTCATCGATCCAGACCCGACCCAGCGAGTCGTCGATCATCTCCTGAGAAACCATCTGACTATCGGAGTCGTTCCAATAGCCGGAAACGTCGATCACCTCATCACTCGCCGTTCGGGTCACTTTGGGTGTGCTCGAACAGGCCGCGAATACGGCAACGACGACGAGCAAGCCCACCCGCCGAAGCCCGGTAGACCGCCGATTTGATGCTCCTTTTCGAACGCAATGTGGAACGCAATCCATGAAACCTTCTCCCCAGTGATCGAGACCTTGCTGGCATCGGTCGGTAACTTGTTGACGCTTCGTCGAGTGCCCGTCGACTCGGAGCTGTCGGGCAATGATCCTGCTTTGTGCCCGCGGGGTCAACGGTTCGAGACTTTCGCCACCGGTCTTCGACAGTACACCTGGAAACTCGTTAGGTTCCCGCTTCATGAGGTCGCCGCAATGAATCGTCCCGCACAGGAATCCGCTCGCAGCGCATTCTGGTGTTCGCTTTTCGTCGTCTCGATCTTGGCGAGCGCCCTAGGCTGTGCGAGCCCGGCGGCGGCCCCCGACAACAAGGACCCGCTCGCCGAGGCCCCGGACTGGGTCACGAAGGGCTGTCGCGTCCATTGGCAAGATCAGGCGGACGAAGTCAAGGTCGTCTGCGGCATCGGCTCAGCCGGTCCCAATCGCAATCCCCTCGCGGCCCGCGAAACAGCGATCACTCGCGCGCGGTCCGCAATCGCCCGCAGCATCGAAGTCACCATCGAAAGCCTCGTCCGACTCGAATCCGGTCGTGATGCTTCGAACGACGGCGTTCTCCGGTCAATCGTCCACCAGCTCACGAGCACATCCTTGCCCGCATGTCGGGTAGAATCCGTCTGGCGGGCGCAAAGCGGCGAGGTCTTCGCGTTGGTTTCTCTTCGGGTCGCGAAGCTTCAACAATCGCTTCGTCAGAATCGAACACTCTCCCCGGCAGCCCGGGAAGATCTTGCCCAAAGGGCGGCCCACGCTTTCGCGGCCATGAATGCGGCGCTCGACGCTGGCTCGGATTCGGGCAATCCTTCACGCGGGCGAGAAATCGCGGAATGAATCGGTGCAACCATGCGTTCTGATGCCATCGATGACCTGCTGAGTTCGTTTCTCAAGATGCCGGCCAAGGTCAGTTGGACGGGGGCCCTGGCCGACTCGGTTCGCGGCAACTTCGAAGGCGTTCGCCTCGAACTGGCTGGCATTGCCATCCTGGCCCTGCCCTTCGAGCGGCTCGTGTTGTGCGCCGACAGTTTTCAGTTCACGCCCGGAATGCCGGCACGCATCGAAGCCAGCCGCGCACGAATCGAAATCACCATCGACCAACGCCAGCTCGACATCTGGCTTCGTCGAAGTCGCGCACCCTTCGCGTTGCAACTCACCTCGGAGGCCATCGAATTCCAAATGAAATTGGGGCGCATTTCGATTGCACGAACCACGACCGAGTTGGAGATTCGTCGCGGATGGTTCGTTTTGCAGCCGAAGCAGGCCGAGTTTCTCGGCGTTCGAGCTCGACTCATTTCGCTTTTTCGAACCTATATCCCGTTGCCGCGACTCGCCCCACAGACGCGCCTTTCGGCCATTCGGCACGACCACGGCGTCCTGCGCTTCGAACTGAGCCTGGATGATTTCAGCGACGTCATCACGCCCGGCCTGGTCGACCGCCTACAACAACGCTTCCTACCTTTCGCGCGTTTCTCGCCGCTGGCATCGTTCTCCAAGACCGCCGCCAAGACGGATGCCAAGGAAGTTCGCAGATCTCGACGAAACAATGCTCAGGGGTCTGAGACGAAACGCCGTGGTGGCAGTGGGTAAAACAAGGTAGGGCGCGCGCGGGCTAGGCGTAGGCACCATGGCTACCCGCGGCGGCGCGTCAGCGGTGGGTGCGTTGCGAGACCTTGCTGTTGCTGCGACCGGATCGTTGCCCCTCATAGAAATAGCCCCAAGGAAACTCGGGTGTGAGAATCGGCTTGAATCCGGGTGGCGTCTCGAAGGGGCAGGTCAGGATTTCCCATAGCCCGACGACTTCGTGAGCAACGAACATTCCGGTGCCCTTGATGAATCCCCAGGTCGCACCAACGAATGGACCCCGTTCGCGGGTCGTCTGGACGATCTCACCCGGAAGCGCGAGCACGCCGAGTGTCAAATTGGCGGCGCCGCGACCGATCTTTCGCGCCGAACTATCACGGGCATCCGCGGTACTGGGCGTTGCCAGACTGAAAACGGTGATCAGCAGGCTCGAAACGAGCGCGGCTCGCAGGGGGAACCGATGCCCGGGAGCGCGGCCCAATCGTTGTGGCGCTCGGTTGGATGGGTTGATCTGGAGGGTCGAGGGGGTGTTCGCCTGAACGGAGATGGCCTTCAAGATTTGGTCCTCTGGTCGATGCCTGACTCGTGGCGGGTCAGTGGTAGGGGGCTTTGTGCCGGCGTCTTCTTCTGGATTGCATCGTCTGAAAGCCAGATAAGCTGTAACCCCCAGCACCCCCTGAGCGAATCACTTTCGAGAAGCGTCGAATCTCGAACGATCCTCCCTCCGGGGAACGGGAAATTCCGGGAATCGGCGTCCGACCACCAAAGCCTTCGCAACCTCCGGGCCCGATCCGGAAGCCATTTTGGGAGCTATCAAGAATGGAAAACCCGAGGATCCGAGACTGCGAAGTCACGGACGAAACGACTTTCGTGAATCGTCGCGACGTACTCCGTCTCGGCGCAACGGCCGCTGCTGGAGCCCTTCTCGCGGGCTGCCCGGCTGCGGATCAGGCGACCGCCGCGACGGAACCCAGAAAACTCGAGAACATCAAATCCGCACCTGCCGTCGGCCACGCCTACCACGCAGACGAAGCCCCGACCAGCGAGCAGGACGCGACCCAGTACAACAATTTCTATGAATTCGGAACCGACAAGAAAGATCCGGCGCGCAATGCCCATACGCTCCGGCCCGAGCCCTGGTCCATCGTCGTCGACGGCGAGGTCGGAAAGCCGGGACGTGTGCCCGTCGAAACCATCCTGGCCTACGGGCAACTCGAAGAACGCATCTACCGCTTCCGATGTGTCGAGACATGGTCGATGGTCGTGCCCTGGGTCGGCCTCTCGTTAGGCGATGTCTTGAAGCATTTCGAGCCGACCTCGAAGGCACGCTATGTCAGCTTCGAGACATTGGTCGATCGTGAACAAATGCCCGGTCAACGCCGACGCGTCATCGATTGGCCCTACCGCGAGGGCTTGCGAATGGACGAAGCCATGCATCCCCTCGCCATGGTCGCCGTGGGCATGTATGGGAAGGTCCTGCCCAACCAGAACGGTGCGCCGATCCGACTCATCGTGCCTTGGAAATACGGCTTCAAGAGCATCAAATCGATCGTTCGGATCCACTTCTCGGAGAACCAGCCACGGACGAGCTGGAACGACCTCGCTGCGGACGAATACGGCTTCTATGCCAACGTGAATCCGGAAGTCGCGCATCCGCGCTGGAGCCAGGCCCGCGAACGAAAGCTCGGCGAATATCGAAAACGCCCAACCGTGGCTTTCAACGGCTACGGCGACCAGGTCGCCTCACTCTACGCGGGCATGGACCTGCGGCGAAATTTCTAGGGCGCAAATGGCGTTCGCTTCGGGCCTCTTCAATCCATCGGATATTTTCGTGCGCGGAAAGTCCCAACATTGGATCGCGATCGCCATCGCAGCGCTTCCCCTCATCGCGCTCGCGATCGAATTCGCCATCAACGGTCCCAGCGCCAATCCAATCGAAGAGATCACGCACACGACCGGCGAGTGGGGTCTGCGCCTGATCCTGCTCTCGCTTGCGATCACACCGGCCCGCCATTTTCTGGGCCTGCGAAAGATCGCTCCTCTGCGGCGTACCTTGGGTCTCGCCGGCTTCGCCTACGCGACCCTGCACCTCTTGACCTGGGCCTTTCTCGACCTCGGCCTGGACACGGGCGCGATCGTCGAGGACCTGACGGAACGTCCCTACATCATGGTGGGTATGGCGGCGTTTTCGCTGCTGGCCGTGCTTGCGCTGACCTCGACGCGTGCCTGGATGAAGCGGCTTGGTCAACGTTGGATCCTGCTGCATCGGATCGTCTACGCAGCCGCGATCCTCGGTGTCGTTCACCATTTCTGGCTGATCAAGGCCGATTACCGGCCTGCCATCGTGCATGCCTCGCTCCTTGCGGGCCTGCTCGGAGCCCGCCTCCTCTGGCGGGCTCGTCAGAAAACTTGAGTCTCCGGACGCGCCGCCAGGTCCCGGTCATGTACTTTCACGGCGCTTCACTGAAATGTGCTGCCAGCCGATGAGAGTGCTTGCTTCGGGGGTTCGCGAAGTGCATTCTCTGGCCCCGATCGAGGCCGAACATGCGGGCCTGATCGCTTTCTAGGCACGTGGAGAACGGATGAGCCAGCCCGAACCAGAAGAATCCACTGACGTTCACCGCGTCGACGTCGGCGGCCGTGAACTCTGGCTGGTCGGCACCGCGCACGTCTCACAGCGCTCCGTCGACCTCGTGCGCGAAGTGATCGAGCGTGAAAAGCCCGACGCCGTCTGCATCGAGCTCGATGCCGGACGCTACGAAGCGCTCTCCCAGGGAAAGAAATTCGAGGAACAGGACCTGCGCGAGGTGCTTGAGAAAAAGCAGCTCGCGACCTTGATGCTCAATCTGATCCTGGCTTCCTATCAACGCCGGCTGGGACTCCAGCTCGGCGTAACCCCTGGCAGCGAACTGCTCGAAGCAGCAAAGGTGGCCGACGAGAACGGAATTCCGATGGTGTTATGCGACCGCGATGTTCGCATCACGCTGCGACGAGCCTGGCAATCGATCTCATGGTGGCAACGAATTCGCCTGCTGTCCGAACTCGGAGCCAGTCTTTTTGAGAGTCCGGAAGTTTCCGAAGACGAGCTCGCGCGCATTCGCGACCAGGACGTCGTGACCGAGGTCATGAATGAACTCGGACGAATGATGCCCGACTTGAAGCGCGTCTTGATCGACGAACGCGACGCATATCTGGCCCATGAGATTCTCGAATGCGAAGGCCAGAAGATCGTCGCCGTCGTGGGCGCGGGTCATATCGTAGGCATGAAGAAGCGACTCGAAGGCGAAGAGCGCGCGGACATGGCGGAGATCACCTCGATTCCCGCCGACGGAAAGTTTTGGAAGGTCGTCGGCTGGGGTGTCCCAGCCCTCATCGTCGGCTCGATTGTCGCAATCGCCTGGACCCAGGGTGCCGAAGCCGCCGGCGAAAACGCTCTGATCTGGTTTCTGGCCAACGCGATTCCCAGTGGCATCGGCGCAATGATCGCCCTCGGTCATCCCTTCACGATCGTCGCCGCCGCACTCGCAGCGCCTTTTACCAGCCTGTCGCCCCTGATCGGCGCAGGCTACGTCGCGGCCTTTACACAGCTATGGGCCCGACCGCCGCGGGTCGCTGATTTTCGAACGATAGGCGACGACCTCGCCATTCCGAGTCGCTGGTGGAAGAGCCGCTTGATGCAGGTCTTCCTGGTCTTCATCCTGA
>CAZMFM010000025.1:0-51945 GCA_964565565.1 uncultured Spirochaetaceae bacterium
GTGCTTCGGGCCCGGATCGCCTCTGCGATGTTGATCTCGACCGGGGACAGCGACCCTTGGCAAATCGAGCTCGATCGTTCTACATGTTCTCTCGAAAAGATCGAGCGTCCCGATTCACGGGCGCACGCCGCCCTGCTAAGGGCCTGCCAGGCCACGTTTGACAAGGGACCGCGTTCACCAGACGCACTGACCGCGGTCCGGACCGCTGCCAATCTCTATCGTGACGCCAGGATGGCAGCCATGGCCAGCGCGTGCGAATACGTCCTACTCGCGCACCCCGGCGAACGCGCTCGGCGCAAGATAGATCTAGAAGAGACTGGTCTGGCGGATCCCGATTTCTGGGTTCGAGGCTTTGTGCCGCTCTCGCACTGAAACCCAGCGCGGCGAGAATCCGAGATAGGCCTTGCTGACAGTTTGCCCGTTCGAAAATATCCGAACCTTCAAGGAGACGCGCCTAACGAGGACCGCGTCTCGTTGACCAATGCCCACCGTGGCCGCCCACTCGATTGCCGATTCGAGCTTCACTCGTGATGTGCCTGGCAACGAGGCCACCCAATCAATCGCGCGGCGCCAGCGTCGGTCCGAAGTCGGATCGGACTCGGCATAGATTTCAAGATCGATAAAGTCGAGGCCGTCGTTCGCCACATCAAATTGGATTCCGACCGGGTCCGGCAACGTCGAGACCGCTTGCAGGCCCCGGATCAGTGCCTCACTTGTTTTCCATTCGTACGCAGAGACGAATTCTTCGACCCACCGCTTCGGCAGGCTCACGTGCATCCGTACCGCCTGGACTCCGCGTGGTGTCAGCGAAGCCAGATGCAGGACCCTGGCTTCACTCGGAAGTCGTTCGACTGTGTCGAGAACGCGCTCTCGAACCTCGGCATCCAAGAAGCGCGGTTCAGCATTCGACGTAAGCCAATCGAGCCATTGCGCGAATTGCGTTGCTGACCGTTTCTCGGGCCAACGTTCATCCGCCGCGCGAATGAACAGGAACGGTCGCCAGGTCGAGTCAGGCTGCTGGTCCCATTCAAACCAGAGTCCCTCCGTGTCTTCGGCGGCTAGGCTCGACTTCCGCCAGGCTGCGAGCAGATCGGGAATGGACGCCTCGTTTGCGCCGGGACACCCGTCTTCAAGTGAATCGTTCTTGCAGTTCGCGAAACGCCCGCCATCCGATGCCAAGCTGCACGCCATGAAGTCAACACGCGGATCATCATCCAGACGGCACTCGAACGCAGCGAAGGAAAAGAGTCGGCCCGGGGAGTGTGGCAGGGTCGTCAATGCGAACTCCTGCCCTTCCCCGAGCAACGCATAGGGCATGTGCTTCGCGCCGATCGCGGCGAGTTCGACAGGTGAGAGCAGGATCACGCCGGGCGAAGCCACATCACGCCTCACTGACGGTCAGTCCCCCGGCAAGAAATCCTGCACCCGCCATCCGTCCGACGACCACGTCGTAGGTTCCCGACATCGTCATCACCACCTTCGCCTGAACCAGATCGGGCCCGACGATCACCACCTCGTGCGCCTCGACGTCGACCTCGCCCTCGCCCTCGCCCTGCCGACGGAATCCAACGCGGTCGCCCGCCTTGAAGCCACGACCGACAATGGCTACTTCCGTTTCCTCGTTTCCCTTGATCGGATTGGGGCTCACCTGGCGCACGACGCGATTGCTTTCAGCCATCGGCCATGGTGAGAGAACCGAATAATCTCCACTGATCGTCCAGCCCAGGATTCGCAGGTCGCCTTCCTCGAAACGATTCCGGAAGCGATCGCCCTCCTCGCCTTCGATACCGAATTCGCGAAGAACAGCATCTGAATCGTCCCGGAATCGCTGGCGTACGTCGTCGTCGTTCTTCAGTTCATTCAATAGTTTGATGCTTCTCGTGAACTCCGTCATGTGACACTCCTCTAGTTGTCCGAAATACAGGATGCTCGAGGGGATGCTCCGAACCGCTCGAAGACATAGACCCCCGAATTGAAACCGAATGTGCCCGTAGCGATATCGGGACTGCGCGAGCGGACGTAATCGACGGCGATCCGAGAACCGCGCGGCAAGGCGGGCACAGCGACCCAGGGCTCACCGACTGAAAACGCGTAGTCACGACGATCGAGTGTTTTCTCGGATCCCTCGATTCCAATCCGTACGCGATGGATCGACTCGAAGTTCGCGTCGGGAATCGTCAGCGTTGTGGTGTGCCCCGGCGAAACGAATCTTGCTGTCTCGAGTTTCGCTGTGTCGCAACTGAGATCGGCCAGACCGATCGCCTGCCCAACGAAGCCACCCTCCACCTCGCTTTCCCAGACTGGCTTCGCCGAGAGTGTCACGCCGTTTCCGTGAAAGACCTTGATCTGGGCGGGCGTTGTTGTCTCCCTGCAGGCATCCCACGCAAACCACGACCCACCCACGAGGTCCGTCAGACAATCTCCGTCCATATCGCGAAGCCGTACCTCGCCCCCCCATCCTGGCCAGGCGTAGGTCCAGATCGGCTTTCGGTTCAGGCCTCCAGGCTCCGGGCGGTAGAGCAGATATCGACCCGGACAGGCCTGGCTGGTTTGGAGGCAGGATATGCTGGCAACGATCGCACTCTCTCGATCTACTGCAGGATTCATTACAGCGACATCGACGGACGCGATGAAGGGCGCGAGTTCTGGGTCGGCGGATCCGAGGTCCACATCGTCGGAAACCCAACCGGCCCTTCGCGAAATCGTTGGCTGGCCGTCTACTCCCAGTTTGCCGTAGAAGACGCGAATTTCCCGGCTCGCCGCCATCACGAGATCCAGGTACCCATCGAGGTTGACATCTGCGAGTTCAACATCGGTTGCGTTGAAATCTTTCTCGGAGGTCATCGGGTCGTTCCAATCGAAGGACCCGTTGTCGTTCAGGAAGATCTTCCACGGTCCCTTCGGACGCTCGTGCGGGAGTGCAACAGGCGTCTCGGATTCGACGAGCGCACCCACGGCGAGGTCGAGCCAACCGTCGCCGTTGACGTCCCCGAGCGAAACAGACAGGGCGGAAAATCCAGAGAGGGACGCAACCGGTTCCGGCGAGAGCGTCTTGCGCCGGTCGCAATCATCGTTTCTGCTATGGCCGTCCGCGCAGCCATCGATCCCTTTGTAGACGACGATCCCGCCCATCGGATAGAGATCGCCCTTGTCGACCGTAATCTTCACCGGGTGTCCGACGATCACCGCCGCTACGAGATCGATCAACCCATCACGATCAATATCCCCGGCCGCGAGATGCCCGTACTTCGCGTGTCCCTCAGAAACCCACTCTGGAAGCGCCGCGAACGCCGGGAAGGCTGAGGCCGATGCGCCTTTGCGTGCGTAATAGATCGTGATCGGTTGCGGCGCGACATCATTCCCGTTCGAGACGACAAGGTCGCGCTTCCGCGTCGTCGGATCGAAGGGCACTGCGAGCAGACCGGTCGAGGCCATACCCTGCGGCTTGCTCTGCCAGGTGACACCTCGAGAGAAGAGATGGCCGAGGTCGGCGGGCGGCCCGCATTCGAGAGACGACGAGACTTCCACGACCGGTGTGCCGGGTGGCGCCTGGGATTGGCTCTCGCTGGACACGAGCTTCGCGACGGCAGGGGCGAGCGCGAGAACCAACAGCACCAGGATGGAAATTTTCGGGGTTCGGGCCAAGAAATGGAGCCTCCGATCGGCGGCCGCATTCTATGGACAAACGACGTCACCCGTCCATTTCAGATGATTTCAGCGAGCCGATCAGCCCTGGTGTTTCGCGCAACGAGGCGTGCGCGCGTCCTCCTTTACTTCCGCCTCCCGCGCGGTGTTTCAATGTCAGCCGCGCGAATCAGGATAGAGTTCCTGCGAATCGCGAGGGCGAAGACGGCTCCCCTATAAGAAATGACTCAGCCAAGGAACGTCGCGCCACCTCGCCGCACTAGCCAACACCGACTCACCCTAAGCACTGCGGCGAGCGCACCAATCGACCGCCGGGTTGGCCCGGCGATCGATCGAGTATTCCGCTGGTCAGCGGTCGTCCAGCTCCACCCAGGCACGCGCCGTCTCGCCCGTGTAGATCTGTCGGGGGCGCGATATGCGTGTCGTCGGATCGTTTCGTTGCTCGAGCCAATGGGCGATCCAGCCGGGTAGCCGGCCGAGGGCGAACATCACGGTGAACATCTCCGTTGGGATGCCCATCGCGCGGTACAGGATGCCGCTATAGAAGTCGACGTTCGGGTAGAGGTTGCGTTCGATGAAATAGGGATCTGCAAGCGCCACCTCTTCCAACCGCATAGCAATGTCGAGCAATGGATCGTCGACTCCAAGGTTGGCGAGCACTTTGTCTGCCGCGTCCTTCAGGATGCGGGCGCGCGGATCGAAATTCTTGTACACGCGGTGGCCGAAGCCCATCAGCTTGAAATCCGAATCCTTCGACTTGGTCATGTCGACGTATTTCTGGAAATTCGAACCGTCCTGTTGAATGACTTCCAGCATCTCGATCACGGCTTGATTGGCGCCGCCATGGAGCCGGCCCCAAAGCGCGCTGATTCCGGCGGAAATCGACGCGTAGAGATTCGCGCCACTGCTGCCGACCGTTCGCACGGTCGTCGTGCTGCAATTCTGCTCATGGTCGGCATGGAGAATCAGCAGCTGATTGAGGGCCCTCTGGACGACCGGATTCACTTCGTATGGCTCGCTGGGCAGGGTGAACATCATCAGCAGAAAGTTTTGGAGATACGACTTATCGTTTCTCGGATAGATGAAGGGCTGCCCGATCGATTTCTTGTAGGAGAACGCAGCCAGCGTCTTGGCCTTCGCGAGCAGGCGGATGATGTTCAGGTTGATCACCTCCGGCGTCTCGTCCTCGGGATAGTAGGCGGAGAGTGATGCGATCATCGACGAGAGAATCACCATCGGATGCGCGGAATGCGGAAGCCCCTCAAAGAGTAGTTTCATGTCTTCGTGGACCAGGGAACGACGGGTGAGCTGAGAGCGAAAGCCCTCGCGCTCTGGCCGAGTCGGCAGGCGACCGTAGATCAGCAGGTGGCAGACTTCGGGAAAGCTCGCGTGTTCCGCCAGGTCCGCGATGTCATAACCCCGGTAGCGGAGAATTCCCTTCTCGCCATCGATGTAGGTAATGGCGCTTTCGCAGGCGCCGGTATTCGCAAAAGAGGGATCCAGCGTGATCGCGCCCGTCTGCGCGCGAAGCTTTGAGATGTCGACGCCGACCTCCCCCTCGCTGCCCACGGTGACCGGAAGTTCCAACTCTTTGCCATTCAGTACAAGTTTCGCCGTATTCGTCATGCCATGGAGGATGCCACGCAGAGCTGAAGGTTGCGAGCGCGGCGCACCGCCCGCACGTAAACGAGATGTAGATTGGGCGTCCTCGCCCCTGGCGACCGCCGTTGGCGCCTCGCTTGACTTGCCGCCGGACGCGATGGCCTATACGTTCGTCGCACGACTCAAGCATCTAGGGCGGTCTACCGACACCATGGAATTGCGTGGACGTGAGCAAGCTCCATCACAGCACTGCCACAGCACCACTCACGCATCAACAAGCGCCGCCCAGGTTGGAATGTACGCCTGGAATGAATTTTCGTGCCCTGACATTGATCATCCTGATGGCCACCCGGATCGCATCGGTCAATGGATACGGATGTCTGCCCGACTCGTCTTGAAGTCGTCGCCCACGAGCACGGCGGAGACGAGCATTCGAGTGCCCGCAGACAGCATGGGGACCGCGACCGCACCACGATCCAGGCGACAGTCTCCGCCGCCGCTGCCTTACGAAAAAAAACGCCGACCCCTTCTCTGATCTGAGCACCACCCGGTTCAACACCCAACTGGCGTTTCCCGGCTTGGCCGGGGCTTTCCTGAACCCTGAAGTGCTATGCGCACTATGCGCTCGATTCTTGCGCTGTTTTTTGGGCAGCGGCAGTCATTGCGGTTTAGAACCCCGCGATGTCCCAGACATCACCCACTACGAAGACGGCGGATGCAGCCGTCACGGAGGCCTTGGCCACCACCAACCTGGGCCTTCAGGACGTCACCACCGCCCGCCGAGTGGAAGCCGCCGAAGTCGGCTTGTTGCGGATCGAGCGAGTGCGCCTCGAGTAAAATGCACAGCGCTTGATTCGCGAACGCGAATCGATGGCCTACTCAAGTTGGTCAAAGCGCGGTATCCGGCTGGCTCCCTGGAAGCCGAGAGCCACGGGAAGCATGGCCACCACGACCACTCCTCTGTACCGGCCTCCGTGGAACCCCTCGGGGCGCACGCACATATGAAACGGCCGATTGGCATCGTAGACCTCGCGCCACAGGCTGCCGTTCGAGTCCGCGCGGACGACCAATTTCGCTTCGAGCCGAGGCGAATCGAGATCCGAGCAGGCGTTCCGACTCGGATCGAGTTCGCGAATACGGGCGGCATCGATCACGCCCTCGTCGTCAAGACCCCCGACAATGCGCAGGACTGGGTACACATTCATGTACCACCGGGAACGACCGATAGGGATACGTATCAGCTGGATTCTCCGGGGATTTACGCTCTGCTCTGCACTGTCCCTGGCCACAGCGAAGCGGGAATGGTTGGCGAGCTCGTTGTTCTGGCCGGAAATAACACGGCGCTCCCAGCGAGTCAGACCCGATGAGCGGTCGAGTCCATAGGCAACTTCGCCCTGGAACGACAAGGAAGGAACGCACAATGAAGCGAAAACTCGTTCCCTGGATCCTGGTCGTCGCGTTGATCGGATTCTTCTCGTGGCCCGGCGATCTTTCAGCCCATGGCGGCGACGACCACGGAAAACAAACAGGGGGCTGCGCGAACGTTCCCTAGCCACGGGAGCCTACTTGGACAACCGGGTCGATCGCAGAGCCTCCCTTACCAGGAAGCACACTCAACGAGAGGTAATGGCAAGATGAATACTCGAATAGCGTCCCTGACGTTTCTGGCGGTCGGACTCATGCTGGCGATCGCAAGCGTGGCGGAAGCACAGCTTGTCCAACAGAGGCCGATCATTTCGAATCCGTTTCGGACCGGTGGCGGATCCTGTGTCTACGATCGAACCGGGAAGCTGGTGCACACACCCCGAGGAAAAGAGTGTCGCAGTCGTTCGGACGAGGTGGACGATTCGGCGCTCGGTCTATCGAACGCGGTGGTCGAAGGATTTCCAACCGCGTTGCAGGCCGATCTGCGGGAGCTCTTGAGCGACCACGTTCATATCTCGCAAGAGCTGGCGCGACTGCGGCAGACGATCGAATCAGGCGAACGCGCAGAGGCTTTGGCCGTTGCCGCACAGATGGAAACCAAGGTCGCCGATCACAGGCGACGAGAAGAGGAATTGCTGGCGAAGCTCTCGAAACGCGCCGGTCGTCGCTGACGAACCCTTCGCTGGCGGGAGCATTCGACTGAGCGAACCGCTACGCGCGTGCCCAGGCGACTCGTCTCCTGACGCAGCACGCGACCGAGTCGGAGCGCCCTGTTATGGATGAGTCGCTATGGCGCGTCGTCGACTCGAATGGGCTGGCACACAAATGGGAGTGCGTTTTGCCAACCGCATTGCTCGTTCGTTGGGCCTCGACGACGATGTAGCGGTGACAGCACGTCGAGCTTCCGAGAAGTAGACGACCATCCTAGAGCCAAGCTCCACCATCCCAAAAATATCTGAACGACCCAAGTCACTCCTCAGAGATTTCTTACGTACTCACCAATACGAGTTCGGACTGAATCGCTCCGTTTCGCTCTCGAGAGGGAAGGGTAGATGGAGGACCCCGCACAGTTTTCGATCGTCCAGAAGCTCGTCGGCCTGAGTCGAGCGGACTGGATGTACACGGACCTCTACCTGCGGGAGGCCGCAGTCGCGATGAAGCCGCTTTGCACGAGAGAGCAATTTCGCGGGATGCTCGGCCAACGCAGTCACGTCTCGCGTCTCGCGGCGGACCTGCGCCGCGCGATTTCAGGAGGCGACTGGCCCAAGGCTGAACAACTCGCGAGTGAAGGCGTAGAGACTCGGGATCGAGTCGAACGAAACAGCCAGATTCGCTCACTGGCGGCGGAAGTCTATGGAAGGAGATCACTCACCCCGAGCACCACCGCCCTGGCCCTGAGCGGCGTCGTGGCGCAACCGGCCCGGGTGCTGAAGCCGGAGATCTCCGGATTCGGTAGCGACCTTCGCGCGCTGTCCGAGCGTGGTGATTCACTGCGAGATTTCTACAGTCGCCGAGCTGCGGCGTTCGACCGTATCGTCATCGATCTTCCCGAGGCTCCGCCCCCTCGCGTCGAACCCTCCGCGCTTCGCAAAGCGGCTCTCGCTGCCGCGGACAGTGCGGATTTCGCCGCGGTGCTACGGATCTCGCGTAGCCTTGCTCGGAGCGGCCAAGACCGACTGGGGCGGATCCGCGCCCGGCATCCGGTTTCGGGATGGGTCGACGAGCTCTCACAACCGATCCCCGAGCAAGCCATCGAACGCGCACGACAGCTTGGCTTCGAACCCGCGGAGCTGAAACCGAGCGACGAATTGAATGCCTACCTGAGCTGCAGCTGCGTAGATCGCGCCGTCCTGCCCGCCCTTCCACTCACAGAAGAGAATCGTCAGACCGAAACCTGTACCTGTGGCCACGCCTGCCCGCCGCAGGTCGGGAAGGATCTGAAGAGCAGCCTCGATGTCCTGATGGTGCACCCGTTCCTGACGTCCGGAGGAAGCCGATACCTTCCGTGGTTTGGGTCCGAGTTTCTACTCGTGGAGACTTTTCCCGAGGACGATCCCGACGCGAAGACACCCCTTTTGGAAGCCCTGTCGCTGCGTCAGCGTCGCGGACTGACACGCCTTGCAATCGAAGACGCCCTGCTTTCGAAGGGAATGGGGGTTTGCGAAGAGCTGGGTCTCGATCCGATCGTTTACCGAATCATCTGTATTCCCTTCGATGTCTATTCTCGGCTGGGCGACCGCTACGGCTGGGGCGCCCAACAATCCTGGACCCACTTCGACGGCTACCAGGTCACTCGGGAACTTGGACTCCAGGCTCTCGTCGGGGGCGACTTTCGATTCGGAGGGAAGGACGATCTCTGCGGCGTCGGACGTGACTACGATTCCGAGCGCATCATGTCCCGATTCGCAGTGGTTCGGCGAGACCGTTTCCAAGCGCGAGAACCCCGGGATGAAGCGTGATTTCGACACCCCGTGAAAGCAGGGCGAGGTCTCTGTCGAATCGGCTGCTGTGGAGTCCCCGCGTACGGCGATCGCTAAGCAATCGATCAGTTCAAAACGGAACCTGGTGACGAAACCGACCGGTCCATTCCTTGACGTTCGAGCGAACCGCTATGCGGGGGACTCGGCTGTGATGGCCTTCACGACGTCGAGGTAGAGATTTTTCACCTCGCGTACCTGAAAGCCGGCGCGACGAACATTCTCCACGGTCGGCCGATTCATTTCGGGCCCGACCAGGCGTGAGAGTGGCGTCATCAGATGCATCATGAGGTTGAAGGGGAACCAGCGGCTTCCCGTGTGCTCGAACATGCGTAGCTCACCGCCGGGCTTCAGTACGCGGCGGAGCGATTCGAGCCCCTTGACCGGATTCGGCACGGAACAGAAGGTGCAGGACGTGAAGATCTGATCAAAGGTGTTGTCTTCGAAACGGAGATCGTGCACATCCATTTCGAGCAGCTCAAGATTCCCTTCGTAGGCGTCCGCGCGCGACTGCGCCTTTTCTAGCATGCGTGGACTGATGTCGATTCCAACGATTTCATGGCCGGGCGGAAAGAAAGGAATGTCGAGGCCCGTCCCGACGGCAAGAAAGAGGATCTTGCCGTTCATTGCAGAGAAAAACTTCCGCTTGGCAGGCTCCCAACGCCACTCAGGACCGCGGCTGCTCATCAGATCGAAAGTCCCCGCGGCTCGATCCCACTTATCCCGTGTAACATTGTCCATTGTCGCTTCCCCTGTCGTTGCCGACGATCCTCAGGCCCGATCGCCCTGTCTCACAATCACGATATTCGCCAGATAGGTCACCGCAAGGCAGGCGATTCCCAGCAGCGCGCCCCAGCAAGCGCCGTCGAGGAGGCTGACCTCCATCATCGGCGCCTCCATCCCTACGACCATGCCTACGACCATTCCCGTCAACATGGCGGGAACCATCACCTCCATCGCGCCAAAGAGAACGGCAAAGACAGCCAGGCTCAGTACCAGCGCGATCAGCATGCCTAACGCCATACCAGCGAACATCCCAATCCACATATTCCAGGCGGGTCCGAAAAGCGCGGCGCAGGCGACGCCAACCAACGCTCCGACCGTGACGTTCACGAATAAATCGCCAAACAGAAAGTACGGACGTGTTTCCATGGAGGTCTCCCCGTTCAATTCATTTCGATCGTAGCGCAGGGCTTCAATGTCGTTCGCACTCTACGTTGACGATCGGAGCTTCGTGGTTCAGGGCTTATGACTCGAAAAAAGCTTTTCGCCTTCGGCCCCGAACGAAACGACGTCGTATGCCTCATGGCGACTGGGATCCGGGTGTTCCATCCCGGGAGAGCCCATAGGCATGCCGGGCACGGCGAGGCCAGCGACTGCGGGTCGCTCTTTGAGAAGTTTTTTCACGTCCGAAGCAGGAACATGCCCCTCAATCACATAGCCCTCGACGATTGCGGTATGACATGAGGCGAGGTTCGCGGGAACGCCGTTCATCGCCTTGAGTGCATCCAGGGTCGAAAGCTCGGTGACGGCCACCGTGAACCCGGCCTCTCGCAAATGATCGACCCATTTCGTACAGCAACCACAGGTCGGGGTTTTGTAGACCTGGACGGTCGTCGTGTCTGCGAGCGCCGAAGACGTCACGAGAACGAGGGAAGCGAAACAGAGAACGAGGACAGACAAAAGAGCACGGCTGAAGATCCGCATGGGTAGAGACATTCCTTGTGGCGATCCGGGCCCTTTACTGGCCACGACTCGTTGGACTTTTCGTTGCGCGGGGACTCGCGCAACGAATTCTGGTCTGTGCACAATTATAGCGGGCCAACACTGTTCGTCGCTTCGAAGCGCGACCGCGTAGGTCTACGTCGACAACTTCGTCGGGTGGAGGCCACGACGAAAGGAAATGAACCTCGCTCTCGTGCCCATGGGTGGGTGCGCCCTGTCTGGAGAAAATTGGTTGCGCAAAATAGTCACGGTCCACCCGCTCACTGCGTATTAAGGGGAAACGATCGAGTACCCCATGATTGAAATCCTGGAAGAGATCAAACGTCTTATCAAAGTCCGCGGAACCACACCCGTTTCGGATCCTCACTCGCGAGAGGATGCCGAGATTCAGGCGGTCACTGCGATGCTGCTCCTCGAGGCGGCATACGGCGACGAAGAATACGTTTGGTGCGAACATCGTTCGATTGTCCTGGGCCTGAAGCGAGCCTTCGGCCTCTCGAAATCGGATGTAGACAGGGTGCTCTCAGTCGCTCACTCGCTTCGTCCCCCCCACACTCGATTAGCTGACGCGACGCGGCTCCTCGCCGAGAGTCTCTGCAACTCAGATCGCCTCGCCGTAGTCGAGCTGCTCTGGCGCATCGTCGATGCGGATGGCGTGGTTCACGCTTGGGAACTCGTTTTCGCTAGCCACATCGCGACATCGCTGGGGCTCAGCGAGGAGGAAGCAGCAACCGCCCGGCGACGCTCACAATGAGATCATTTTCTGGAAGTGGACCTGTCGCGCCAGAAACGAACGATGGCGACGAAGAGCCAGGCCGCATGTTGCACATCGCGAGGTCACACTGGTGGGATGGATTGGACTTCGCCGAGGCGTCGACCGATGGCTGCGATTTCCTGGATCGCCATGTCGATCTCCTCACAGGCGCGTGCTTCGTCTGAGTCCGTCGCCACGGCCTTGAGGATCTCGAGCTGGATGCGAACTCGACGAAGAGGCTCTTCGAGTTCACGCCGGACTCTCTCTGCGATCAAATGCGCGGAGCCATAGCGTTCATTCCGAACGGCCGGAGCGAGCCGCCTGCTCATGGTTGCAATTCGGTCAGCCAGGACGCCGATTTCGTTGTTATGTCGAGTCGTCGTGGGGCGAACCGGATCCCAGTCTCCGTCGCGGGCAATCCCCTCGGTGGCTGCGGCCAACTCGCGGACCGGACGAATCACGAGGCGATGAACAATGGCGCCAACGAAGAGCATCGTGATGGTCACCAACCCCCCAGCGAAGAGAAAGTGCCTCAGCAGACTCGTCAGGATGTGTTGCCTCAATCCATCGAGGGGTTCAGTCATCGAAAGCCGTGCCGGTTGACGATTTGGGCTCGATGCTTCGAAGCGGTTAAAACGAAGGGGTGAGTTCACTTCGATCGAGCTTGGAAGCAGGAAATCGTGCCGCCCTGGCTCGCCGCTGTAGGTTGTGAGCAGAGGGGAAGACTTCCCGTCGTCGCCGACGGATGTCGCGATGACGATGCCCTCGGCTGTGGTCACCTCGAGTTCATGTGCGATTTTCGTTGTGTCGAAAAGGTTTTGTTTCAGGGCGCGAAGAATCTCGTTCAGCTCGTCGGGGTTCGTCGCCTTCGAGATCTGGCCCTCGGCCAATGCCGCCAGGTGATGAAGATGCTCCCGCTCCGCTTCGAGCAGGTTGCTTCGCTCGATCCACGCATAGCCCGTCCCGAATGCGATCGTGGCGAGACAGATGATTCCTGCCAACGCGACGTTGATTCGTCCGCGGATTCCGAGACGCAAGTGCTTCATGTATCAGGCCGATCCTTCAAAGGTTTTCTCAGGGTTCTTATCGACCCAACGGCGATCGGCCTTGAGATCTCGCCGGCCATTCAAGGGCGGATCGCGGTCCCGCAAGAGTCCCTCAGGCGGCCTCTTTGCGCTTCACCAGGAGGCCTCTGTCCCTTCACCCAGAGCCATCGACTCGCTCAAGGCTCTTCGATCTCTGCGGGTAGATTCCATCCACGAACCAATGCGAAGGCCACTGGGATGACGATCAGGGTCAGGATCGTCGCCGAGACCAGCCCACCCACCATCGGCGCCGCAATTCGCCTCATCGTCTCGGAACCACTTCCAGTTCCCCACATGATTGGCAGCAAACCAACGATCGTCGAGACCACCGTCATCATGATCGGGCGAACGCGTAACCCGGCCCCCTCGCGAACCGCTTCGAGGAGATCACTCTTGGTGTTGAGGCGACCCTCTGATTCGAAGCGAGAAACCGCCTCTTCGAGAAATACGAGAAGGATTACACCCAGCTCGGACGCCACGCCCGCGAGTGCGATGAAACCAACGCCTACCGCGACGCTGAGGTCGTAGTCGAGCCACCAAAGCAGCCACACACCACCGACCGAGGCAAGCGGCAATGTCAGCATCACGATCAGTGCGTCCGAGAGTCGGCGAAAATTCAGATACAGAAGCAAGAAAATCGCACCGAGCGTAATTGGCGCGACGATCTGGAGACGCGCGGCGGCTCGCTCCATATATTCGTATTGCCCGCTCCAGGCGAGGGAATAGCCGGCCGGAAGCACGAACTCGCGCTCCAAAGTCTTCTTGGCTCGGGCCACCCAGGTTCCGACATCGACGCCGTCGAGATCCACATAGATCCAGGAGTTGAGTCGTGCGTTTTCACTCTTGATCGAAGGCGGGCCCTTCCGTACTACGAGTGTCGAGAGTTGAGAGAGCGGAACCTGTGCACCGTTTGGTGTCGGGACGAGTACGCGTTTGAGCATGGCCATGTTGTCGCGCAACTCACGCGAATACCGAAGATTGACTGGGTAACGCTCCAGACCTTCAACCGTCCAGGTCACATTCATTCCGCCAATCGCCGATTGGATCACGTCCTGGACATCGCCGACCGTCAGCCCATACCGCGCGATTTCATGGCGATCGATGTCGAAGTCGAGATAGTTCCCGCCGACGACCCGTTCCGCGTAGATACTGAGGGTCCCGGGCTCCTTGCCCAGGATCGCCTCGAGTTCCATACCCAATTCCTGGAGCTTTTCGAGGTCCGGTCCGGCGACCTTGATCCCGATGGGTGTCTTGATTCCCGTCGCGAGCATGTCGATTCGGGTCTTGATGGGCATGGTCCAGGCGTTGGTGACACCCGGAAGCTTCACGGTCGCCTCGAGCTCCGCGATGAGCTTCTGAATCGTCATCCCTTCTCGCCACTCTTCTGGCGGCTTCAACATGATGGTCGTTTCGATCATGGAGAGCGGCGCCGGATCGGTCGCCGTTTCGGCGCGACCGATCTTTCCGAACACGTGATGCACTTCGGGAATCTTGCGAATCATCCTGTCGGTCTGCTGAAGAATCTCACGCGCCTTGGTGATCGAGATTCCGGGCAGGGTCGTTGGCATGTAGAGCAGATCCCCTTCGTTCAGGGGCGGCATGAACTCGGATCCCAGCTTTCCGAAGGGAACGGCCGTCGCGACCAGCAACAACCCCGCCAGGATCAAAACAAGGATCTTTCGTCGCAGCACGAAATGAATCACTGGCGCGTAGAGCCAGAGCAGGAATCGGTTGAGCGGGTTCCGGCTCTCCGGCACGATCCGGCCCCGGATGAACCACATCATCAAAACCGGCACCACGGTAATTGCAAGTACCGCCGCACCGGCCATCGAATACGTCTTGGTGAAAGCGAGCGGCTGAAAGAGCCGACCTTCCTGCGCTTCGAGTGTGAAGACGGGCAGGAACGAGACGGTGATGATCAACAGAGAGAAGAACAACGCCGGACCCACCTCGGTCGCCGCCTCGATCATGATCTGTTGGCGCGGCTTCTTCCCTTCGTCGCGTTCGAGATGTTTGTGGGCATTCTCGACCATGACGATGGCTGCATCGACCATGGCCCCGATCGCGATGGCGATCCCCCCGAGCGACATGATGTTGGCGTTGATCCCCTGGAAATACATGATAATGATCGAGACCATCACGCCGAGTGGGAGCGTCAGGATCGCGACCAGGGCACTTCGCACATGGACTAGGAAGACAATGCAGATGATTGCGACGATTGCGATCTCTTCGATCAGTTTCTCACTCAGATTGTCGACGGCCCGCTCGATCAGAGCCGAGCGGTCGTAGACGGTCACGATCTCGACGCCCTCGGGCAGGCCGGATTTCAATTGTTCCAACTTCAGCTTGACGTTGTTGATCACCTCGAGCGCGTTCTCGCCGAAGCGCATGATCACGATTCCGGCCGCCACTTCCCCTTCGCCGTTGAGGTCGGTCAAGCCACGACGCAACTCCGGACCGAAGTGCACCTGCGCGATGTCGCGCAATAGAATTGGCGTTCCCTTTCCATCGGTCCCGACTACGACGACTCGCAGATCGTCGAGGGACGTGATGTAACCGCGCCCACGGACCATGAACTCGGTCTCGGCAAATTCGACGAGGCGACCGCCAACATCGTTGTTGCTTCGTTGAATCGCGTACCGGACCTGCGACAACGAAATTCCGTAGGACGCGAGCGCGTTCGGCTCGACCTCGACCTGGTATTGACGCACGAAGCCGCCAATGCCTGCGACCTCTGAGACGCCGGGTACGGTCTGGAGTTCGTAGCGGAGATACCAATCCTGGATCGAGCGAAGCTCGGCGAGATCGTGCTTCCCCGTTCGGTCGACGAGTGCGTATTCGTAGATCCAGCCCACGCCGGTCGCGTCGGGCCCGAGCGCTGGGTTCACGCCGGGGGGAAGGCGGCCAGAAACGAAGTTCAGGTATTCGAGAACCCGGGACCGCGCCCAATAGAGATCCGTGCCGTCCTCGAAAATAATGTAGACGAAGGAGAATCCAAAGAATGAATAGCCGCGAACGATCTTCGCGAAGGGGACGGACAACATCGCCGTCGTCAGCGGATACGTGACCTGATCCTCTACGACCTGGGGTGCCTGCCCCGGGTATTCCGTGAACACGATGACCTGAACATCGGAAAGGTCGGGAATCGCGTCGAGCGGGGTATTCACCGCCGCGTAGACGCCCAGGGCGATCAGCGCGAGCGTTCCGAGTCCCACGAGGAAGGGATTCTTGGCCGAACCTTCGATGATGGCGTGAAGCATCGATCTATTCTTTCATCGCGGGCATCGTGTGCCCCGCGTGTGGATCATCCCCGCCAGTCGGCTTCATGCCGGGCTTCATGTCCATGTCCATTTCCGTGGAACCGCCCATATCATGGCCCGAGTGGTCCATATCCATGTTTTTCATGTCCATGTCCATCTTCATCGACGAATCGGCCCCGCCACTCGAATCAGAAGCCGAAGGATCCATCGGCTGGGTCTCGTCCTCGGCTTTTTTGTCTGCCGCCGCCTGACTCAAGAATTTCTGGACCGCCTCCTGGAGTTTGCTTTCGCTGTCGAGCAGAAATTGGCCGGAAGTCACGACGGTCTCGCCCTCCGACAATCCAGACCTCACCTCTAGCCAGCCGTCTCCTGAATCGATGCCGAGATCGATATCGCGTGGCTCGAAGTAGCCATCGGGAAGGGAAATGATGACCAGGTTACGCCGCCCAGAGCGGATGACCGCCTCCTCGGGAACGGTCAAGACCTGGGGACGAACATCCGTTTCGATCGTGACGTTCGCGAACATTTCAGGCTTGAGTTCGAGGTTCGGGTTCGCGAGTTCAATACGTGCACGCGCCGTTCTCGTCTTGGCCTCCAGGAAGGGATAGACGTAAGTCACGACACCTTCGAAGGTCCGGCCCGGCAGATAGCTCAAATCGACAACGCCGCGCTGGCCCTCCTTGACCCAGGGAAGTTCATATTCGTAGATGTCCGCATAGAGCCAGACCCGGGACAGGTCTGCGATCGTATAGAGATTCATGTTCGCGCTGATTTCCATCCCCTCGCGAACCATGAGATTGGTTACGACACCGCGATTGGGCGCGTAGATCGTCAATGTCTTGCGAACTTCTCCGGTCTTGAGCAGGCGCTCGATCGCCGAATCGGGGATATCCCACAACTCAAGCCGTCGACGAGCCGCCCTGAACAATGCGCTCCCACCATCGGAGATGTCGCTGAATGTGCTCTTTTCGGTCGTATCCCGATAGGTCTGTGCGACTAACAGCTCTTCCTGGGTCGAGACGAGTTCGGGCGAATAGACATCGAGAAGCCGGGCACCCTTTTCGACGAGTTGCCCTTCGTATTCGACGTAGAGCTTTTCGACCCAACCCTGAAATTTGGTGTGTACATGCGTTACGAGACGCTCGTCGTAGTCGATCCGGCCCACGGTCCGAATCTTTCGCGCGAGGTCGCGCCGTTCGACCTTCGCCGTCCGCACGCCACTACTCTGGATCAAGGATGATTCGACCTGAATTCGACTTCCATCTCCGCCAGCTTCTCCGGGACAAACCGGGAGCATGTCCATTCCCATCGGCGACTTTCCGGGCGCGTCTCGCACATAGGTCGGATCCATCGGCGCCTTCCAGTACGCGGGAGCGACACCGCCGGGACAGGGGCCATCGCTGCCCGCCGAACTGGCTGCGCCTGTACCGCCGCCAGACGCTTCGCCCCCGCCGCCAAATTGTGTCGCCGCCAGCCAGCCGAGTCCGCCGGCCAGCACGGCGACCACAACGACACCGATCCAATTCACCGACTTCATCGCAGTTTCTCCCCGACTTCTGCTTCAACAGCCGCAAACGCTGACCGGCGATCAGCGAACGCCCGCTCGAGGCGCAATTCAGCCTCGAGCAGACTGACCTGGCTATCGATCAAGCTGAGGAAATCCACTTTGTCTACCTCGTACCCGGAGCGAGTTGATTCGAGCGATTGACGTGCCTGGGGAATCAACCCTGCTCCAACGAGGTCGACCTCCGAATCAGCCTGCTGGAGAGAAGCGAAGCGACTGCGCAATACGTCATAGAGCGCCGCGCGGACGCTGCGATATTCAGCGCGGGCTCTGCGCGTGAGCGCCCCACGCTCCGCCACGCGTGCCTGCCATTTTCTGCGATTCACCGGCAGCCGCATCGTCACGCCGGCCGAAACGAAGTCGTCGCCGTCCACCGCATCCCCTGAAACGTTTCGACGGATGCGATAGCCAACGCCCAGATCAAAATCCGGATAGCCTTCGAATTTCGCCACACGCTGCAGCCGTTCGGCTTCGACGATGCGATCGTCGAGGCCCTTCAAGAGCGGGCTTTGCGCTTCGACCCGCGACAGCAGATCGGAAAGCGTCGGCAGCGGTGCCTGCTCTGCCAGTCCCTCGGTTCTTGGTAACTCCAGGTCTGGTGGAAGGTCGAGCAACTTGGCCAATGCCGCCTCGGCACGACTGATCGAGGCGACTCGCGCGAGTCGTTCGTTAAGCAATCTCGTGAGTTCGACCTGGGCGCGGAGGACGTCTTGTTGCAGACCAGTGCCGACTGAATATTTCGTCTCGGCGACTCGAGTCAATTGCCGAAGGAAGTCGATGTTGCGATCCGTGATCGCGAGTGCACGCTGGGTAAAACCGAATTCAGCCCAGGCGCGCTCAACCGTTGCAGCGACGCGAAGCCTGCGATCCTCGAGCTGCCACTCGGCCGCCGTCGCTCCGGCTCGGGCGGCCGCTCTGCGATTCGAGAGCAGACCTGGAAAGGGAAGCTTTTGTTTGAGCCCAAGTTGGTTTCCGGAAAGCGGGGTAGAGGAAAAATCGAAGTCCCCAACCGGAATATTGCTCGCCTCGTATGAAATCCGTGGATCGTCGAGCGCGCCCGCCGGGCCAATTCGCTCCCCTGCCGCCTCAGCCGAAGCGCTGTCCATCGCGATTCGAGGATTCGCCTGTGCCGCACGCTCGAGACACCACTCAAGGCTGAGCGGATCCGGGACAGTGATGTCCTCCTGATCTTCTCCTGCGGCCAGACCTGCCGAAAACACGAAAAACGCCGACAGACAGGGGACGACCCATCGAATCAAGTGCACCAAAGCCTCCGAATCAACCGTGTAATACGGCCCTTGACGGGAATAGTGACAAATTGTTCCAAACGTTTCGGCAAATCAGCTCGGAGACCGGAGACCCGCTTTCAATGATGCGCCTCCTCACCCCCGTGGTGCCCAGACGAAGCGCCGTCCGCCTCCTCATCGCCGAAGGTTGCGACGAGCCCGGCCACCAGATCCGCGGTCTCCTTCATTGAAAGTTGTGCTTCGGGATGGGCCGGGAGGTAGTACCAGAGTGGCATCTCGCCGTTTCGAACCATCTTCGCCGCGGCGTTCCCGCCGTTTTCCGGGCGCCCCCATTCGGACACATTGAAATGCTCCCGCCCCTCTTCGATGTCCCAGCGCATCAACCAGGACCCCGGGGCGATCGAGCCATACCAGGGCCACTGCGTTTGGTTGGAATGGCAATCCTTGCAAGCGCGATCGAAGAGTTCTCGTGTACGCGGCTGGTCCCAGTCCGGCTCACCCGTGACTTCAGGGTTCTCACCACCATGTCCGTAGGGAATAAACTGGATGACTAGAGCAACACCCAACGCAACCAACATGATCTTTTGCAACCTGCTCATCGATTCGACCCCATCATTTTGTTCGGCACAAAAATGTCCCTTTCTGCTTCACCAATCCGTATACGTTCAACCTAAGGCTCTACCAGCAAACGCTTCGCGTCAACGGCAAGGGTTGAAATCGCCATGCGGCGCGAGCAAGGAAAGACATCGAGGGCGCCATCTGATTGATGTTAGTACCGGATGATCGTGCTCGCCGAAAGGAAGGCGCTTGGGGTCATCGTGTCCATGAACGCACGACAAGGCGAACTCGCAGACTTGATTGCGGCGTTCACTGTTTTGAGGAGAATTCGAAGTTGAAACTCACGACTTGGTTGCGAGCAGCGACGGCGGCCATCGGCTCGACCGTGTTTCTTCTCGGAGCTCCCTTCCTGTTAAGCGCTCCCGCCGTCCATGCGGACGAACTCGATGATCTCCGCAATGCCGTCGAGAGCCAGGGGAAATTGATCGAAGCCCTTCAGGGCGAAGTCGGTGACCTGAAAAGCAGCCAAGACGAATCGACAGATAGCGGCGCGGTCGACAACACCGATCAGGCCAACAGCACTAACAACGCCGACAACGCCGACAACGCCACCGACAGCGCCAGCAGCGACAGTACGGCCGCCGAGGGCGGGGTGACGCCAGAGGACGTGGATCAGCGTATCCAAGACTTCGAGACTGCTCCGGCAAGCCGATTCATGGTCAGTGGCTATGGCACGGTCGAATATATCGGGATCGAGAATGACCCGAGCGGATTCGGCGTTAGTTTCAACCCGGGCTTCCACTATCGCATGTCGGATCGGCTGCATTTCAACGGCGAACTCGAATTGGAGCTCGAGCGAGACCCGGGTAGCTCGACGGCGACAGACGTCGGGCTTGAGTTCGCCCAGATCGATTTCCTGCTCAACGACTGGATGGTCCTCAGTGGTGGGTACTTTCTTGCGCCCTTCAACACCTTCGGCCAGCGCCTCCATCCGAACTGGATCAACAAACTCGCCTCCAGGCCAATCCTCTACGGAGGCACCGGAATCATTCCGGTCATCAAACAGGTGGGTGCGATGGTCAGCGGCGGGGCGCCGATGTGGGGTGAGAACTCGAAATTCACCTACTCCTTTTATGCAGTCAACTCACCGAGCCTGAACGGGGACGGCACAAATCCTGATGCGAACCTCGATATCGACTTCGCGAGCACTCCGAATTTCGGCAGCAACATCGCGGGGGGCGGGCGTGTCGGCTTCCTACCGGTTCCCAACCTTGAAATCGGCGGCTCATTCCAGACTGGCGAGCTCGACAACACCGGCAACGCCAACAATAACAATCGATACACACTCTTCGGCGCGGATCTCTGGTATCGCTGGCGGGATCTCGAGCTTCGCGGAGAGTTCATGCGCCTCGACCGAGAATCCACCAACGCAACTTCCAACGGGTACTACATCCAGGCGGCCTATCGCTTGCGATCACTCTTCCCGACCTCGGAGAGTGCGTGGAGTCTGCTCGGCCGGGTGGAACCCGTCATCCGTTGGAGCCAGATCGCCAGTTTTGACCCCAAGGACCGCGAGCAGCTGGCCGTTGGCGTCGCCTTCTGGGTCTACGAATCCGCGCCGCTCAAGTTCACGTACGAGCGCAACACCGGTACAGTCAAGGATGATCGATACATCGTTCAGTTCGCGTATGGTTTCTAGCGATGAGTGTGACTCGCACATTGCGCAATTCGGTGAGTAGAGGAGACGACATCATGAGACGACTTTCGCCCAGCCTTCTGACATCGACACGATCGACACGATCAATACGATCGATCGTATTGACCTCGGCGATCTCGCTTCTACTCATTTCGCCCCAAGCCCGAGCGGACGAGGAAGTCGTCGATCTGGCTCGCGGAGCGACCCTGTATTCCCAGAACTGCGGCCGTTGCCACAACGCACGTGGAGCCTCCGAGTTCTCGGACGTCTACTGGCCCCTGATCATCACGCATATGCGCGTCATCGCGGGATTGCCCGGGGAGCAGGCGAGATCGATCGAAGCTTTCCTTCGCGCCAGCAACAACCCGTCGCCACGACGCGTCGCTCGCCTGGAATCCACCACCGACGTCTCGGGGGACGAGCTGATCAAGACCTACGGTTGTCAGGGCTGCCACCGGGTTGGCGGCGCCGGGGGCTCGATCGGGCCCGATCTCGGAGGTCTCTTCAAGCGCCAATCCGACGAATGGATTCAAGTCCAGATCCAGGAGCCCAGAAAGCACAACGCAAAGACCGTGATGCCGCAGTTCGGCCTGAGCGATGCCCAGGTCTCAGCGATCGTCAAAGCGCTCCGGGCCGCGGACTCGAATTAGCCGCTCGGCCGGACCCACGGATACGCGACTATACCTCGACACCTCGACACCCCGTCGCCTTGTCGCCTTGTCGCCGCTTCGCACCGAGATCAACGTCGTGTCGACTCGGCGTTGACGATGATGGGCATCCCATCCTTGCCAACCGGTACGAAGTAGTAGGTCGTCGCGTCTCCGTCGAATGCCTTGTATTGCAGATAGGACTTGGTGAGCGTCTTGGCGATATCCGCCTGGGCGGCCGCTTGGGCCTTTCCCTTGATCTTGATCGCCTCGGCTTCACCCTCGGCCTGAATGCGAATCGCGTCCCCGGTCCCACGTGCCTGTGCACGAGCGATATCGGCGTCGCGCTCGGCAATTTCAACTTCGAAGAGCCGTTGCTTTGCCTCTTGCTGTTTTACGAGCTTGGACGAGATCGACGCCGTCACCGCGCGATCGTACTCGATGTGTTTGATCGAGACGTGGTCGATATCGATGGGTTTTGAACCGAGAATTTTGCGAAGACTCTCTAGAACAGCATTTTCGATCTCGGGACTGAGGCGAGCGAGATCGTTGTGCTCGTACTTGGCGAATTCACTGCGTACGAGCGTCACGAACTCTGGTTGGACCACATCTTCGTAGTAGCTTGGACCGATCGTCAGATGCAGCTTGTAGATCGCGTCCGGCTTCGCACGAAAAGTGACCGTCGCGACGATCGGGACGTGTAGGTTATCTGCGGACAAGACCGCGACGCGCTCGTTTCGACTCTGCCAGGTAGTGTCGTACGCGATCATTTCGTTCCACCCCCATTGGAAGTAGAAACCCTCTGAATACGGCTTCTCCTGCAGCCCTGGTTCGCTCAGGATCAAATATTTCAGACCAATCTCGCCAGGCTCGATCGTCGTGCCTAGCGCCGAGCATCCTGTAGTGAGAACCACCAACAAGGCTACCCCCACAACAAGACCAACAAACTTCTTCATCGTGATCAAGCGCATGACGCTTTCCTCCCCTCGTAATCTCAACCTTTCCGTTCCTACCTCTCGTGACCTCTCAACCCGCAGTCATGGCGACTCGAGAATCAGATGCCCCTTCACGCGATCTCTCAATTCCTCGACGTCTCTCGGCTCTTCGATCAAGATGTCGACTTCGGAGCCCGATTCGACGCCCGACACCCGGACGCCCTTCAGGTAGAGCGGGCAACTGTCCATTCCCGACTCGGCCTGGGTGCGGGCGAAGGCGAGATGACACCGCATGTGGGCGATCGCCGCGTTCAGATCGACACCCTCTACGAAGCGAACCCGGCTGCCGCCCGGAATGTCCTCCACCGAGACCAACTGCCCGAGGAGCGGGCATAACACCCGGGTTTCCGGCGGAAAGGATCCACATTGCGCCTCCTCGAATTGCTCGAGAAAATGCGCTGCTTCGTTGTGGGTCTGAGCGAGCGCCTCGTGTTCACGCGCAATCCTCAGGTGTCGCTGGCTCGGATTGTAGTTGCCAGCACCCCAGTAGTAATTGCCGGACCCGCGATAGTCGTAGTCGCGCGCCCACCTGCCCTGCTCGCTACGCCTTTCGGGATCGGGCGTGACCTGCTCATCGGCGTCGTAGCGCTCCCTGTGTGCGCGGGCCTCCGCCGCGTGTTCTTGCGACCGACTTCGATGGTCTTCGACGCTCAGGTCATCGGGGGCCGTATCCGAGCGGAGCAGACTGCATGCGCTCATCACGAGCACCAGACCCATCAGAGGGATCAAGGCATGCTTCAGGTTGGACGCCCATTTCGTCCAGATTCCTGAGGGTGGGCTATTTCGGTCCGGCATCGTGAAGTTTCGCGAGCGCGTCGAATTCCTTGGCCATTTCCGAATATTGATCGGAGATTTTCTGGCAATGCTTCTTCATCTGATTGCGCTGCGGCAGCTTGCCTTCGTGGTACGAGCGTCCTATTTGGACGTGCTTTGCCGCGTCCGCCCGCGCCTCGGTCGCTTTCCCGCGATAGTAGTCGGCGAGTGCGGCGTGTTCTTCCATCGTATCGGCCATTTCGATGACGAGTCCCTCGAGCGTGGCTTCCGAGTCGGCCAAGCCAACGCCTGGCACGAGAACCATTGCCCCGCAGAGCAATGCGATTGCGATTGCGATTGCGATTCTAGACATCGTGTCCTCCCTTTTATCGAGCGTCGGTCGCCGAATACCGGCGCCGACGTGGTGATCGCCCACTAATACGACCTGGCGACGCAAAGGGTGACGATCCCTTTCGGCCGAAGGACACAAGCCACGGGCCGACCGACTTAAAGACTCACCGTCACGATTCAGAGTGCTGCCTCGTATCCCAGACGCGGAGGAACCGCGAGGGGAGAGCGCAATGGCGGACATGGATGTTTTCGAGGACGCGATCGCTCGTCTGGAACGAATAGGCAGGAGCGCAGACGTTCCCCCTGGAATCATCGATGCGTTACGACACCCACGATCCACCCACATTGCGACGTTGCCGATCCGCATGGATGACGGTTCAACGCAGCGTTTCCAATCGTTTCGCTCGCGATACAACGATGTACTCGGCCCCACGAAGGGAGGCATCCGCTATCACCCGGGCGTTTGTCTCGCCGAGATCCAGGCGCTCGCACTCTGGATGACCCTCAAATGCGCATTGGTCGAGATTCCCTTTGGTGGCGCAAAGGGAGGCATCGTGGTCGATCCGAAGAGCCTGTCGCATCTCGAACTCGAACGCCTCTCGCGCGCCTATATTAGAGCGATGGCCGACGTGATCGGTCCCAACAAGGACATTCCGGCCCCCGACGTCTATACGAACGAGCGCATCATGGGCTGGATGTCCGACGAGTACCAGACGATCAACCGGGCCAAATCGCCAGGTGTCGTCACGGGAAAGCCGATCGCATTGGGCGGAAGTCCGGGCCGCGAGGAAGCGACCGGCCGAGGGGCATTCTTCGTGTTGCAGAATCTCTTGAAAGAACGGGGGCTCGACCCCGGCGATCTACGGGTCGCGGTCCAGGGCTTCGGCAACGCCGGATCGCAGTTCGCTCGAATCCTTCATGCAGCGGGATATCGCGTCGTGGCGATCTCCGACGTGTTGGGCGGGGTCTTCGCGGAATCAGGTCTCGACGTCGAGGCGCTCTACCGCGAAAAACAATCGACCTGTGGGGTCGGCGGAGTCTACTGCGAGGGATCGGTCTGCCACTGCTGCGGGCCGATGTCGCTGGAGCAGATCAGTAACGATGAACTACTGGAGCTCGACGTCGACGTACTCGTTCCCGCGGCACTCGAAGGGGTCATCGGCGCCTGGAATGTCGACCGGATTCGAGCCTCGATCATTCTCGAGGTGGCGAACGGCCCCGTTCGCAGCGAGGTGGACGACCGGCTCACGGAACGCGGCGTCGTCGTAGTGCCCGATATCCTGGCCAACGCCGGGGGCGTCATCGTGAGTTATTTCGAATGGGTACAGAACCGAAGCGGCTACCCGTGGACGCTTTCCGAAGTGCGCGGCCGGCTCGAGAGCACGCTCTCGGCGGCCTTTGGGAAGGTCTGGGAGGCAGCGGAAGACGAGGGGTGCTCTCTGCGTGAAGCCGCCTACGCAACAGCCTTGCGACACCTCGAGGTCGCGATCGCCGCCGGCGGGACTCGCGAATATTTCGCCGGAAACGTCGATCACGGCTAGCGGTTCCTCTCCAGAAATCGGAGCCCAGAAACCGGAATCCTAGAGCTAGAGCCCTGAAGTCGGTGACCAAAACGAAAGACCCGCCATTCGGCGCACGAATGCGCTCTCGCCATCGAACTACATAGATCGTGACAATAAGTCACGATTCAGGGTCATCTCGAGGCATATTGCCACGAATCGATTTCGTTGAAGATTGCGATCATACAGGACGGACCTCAGGCGAGCGGCACGCGACTTGCTATTGATATGCAGGCAAGAGGTTGTCACGAAGCGGAGGGTCGAACGTATGTCTTTGATAACACGAGAGATCGCACGAGACGCGAAGAACGAAGAGGTGTCGGATGAGAGCCTCATGGCCCGCTACGCCGATGGCGACCTGGAAGCATTTGAGAAACTCTTTGCACGGTACGAGCCCCGCGCCTACGCGTTCTTTCTTCGGAGAACCGCGGCGCCGGAGCGTGCCGAAGACCTGTATCAGGAACTTTTCCTTCGAATACATCGGGCCAGGGACCGATACGACCCCACTCGCCCGTTTGCGCCGTGGTTCTTTCAAATCGCGAACCACCTGCTGGTCGATGACAGGCGCCGCGCCTTCCGCAGTCACGAGACGTCGACCGACCATGATTGGGCACGCTCTGCGGACGCGACGAGCGAGGAGTGCATCGCGCAACGTGAGCAATTCAACCAGGTACTCGAAGCCCTTACGCCAGACGAGCAGTACATCCTGCTCTCTGCGAAAGTCGAGGGCGTTGGCTATACGGAACTCGCGGACCGACTCGGGAAGTCAGTCGACGCTGTCAAGAAAATCGCCTCGCGCGCTACGATTCGCCTTCGATCGAGTGCGCTGGCCGAAGTCCCGCACTAGGAGAGTACCGCTGGTTGTTCAGAGCATGCAGCGGGTGCGGGTGACGGTGCGATGATGGAATCCTCGAAGGCACAAACGCCGGCTCACCTTCACGACGGCGTGAAGGCCGGCATCCTTGCGTCCATCAAAGAGGATGTCGAACATCGCGGAGGCCCGACCGCCCGCCGTCTCGTAGCGGCCGGGGTGCTTGGCGTCGTGGGTGCCCTGGGCGTCACACGCCTGGTCGTGAGTCACCCCTTTGGTCACCATCCGCCCTGGCACATCGCCGCTTTCAGCACCGTTTGGGCAGGCCTGCTCTTCGTGGCGATTGCGATCAGCATCCTGCGGCTCAGAACGCCTTCACTGCCCCTCGCCGAGGCGGCCACGGTTGGCATTGCCGGACTCGGGCTGGCCGGAATATGCGGCGCCGCCTGCTCCAACCAACACTTCCTGCATTGGTGGTCTGATACGCCGATCGGCGCTTCAATCCTCGCAACCAGCGGCCCCGCCCTGAGTGCGATGTGTTTTGGGTTGGTGATCACGCTCTTCATCGGCACGGTTTCCGCCGTCTCGCTGATGAGTCGTCGAGCCGGAAAGCCAATCCGGCCGATTCTTCCCGCGGCCATGCTCTTCCTGCTACTTGCCCCGGGCATCGCGCTGCAATCCTTCGATACATCCTGGTGGGTTTTTGGAGCATGGATGCTAGGTACGGGCCTGGGTGCCTACATGGGTATTGTCCTGGGGACGCATGCACGGGATCTGCTCAGATCCGGGTCGGCCTGAGCAACCGGCCCGGGCGTGCTCTGGGCGGTCCACCGACCCGCGATGGCCTCAATCAAGAGGCTCTCGGAACTCGAGGGTTGGTGATTTGGAAGACTCAGCGGAGACCGTGCGCGATCCAGTGTGCGGGATGTTCATCGATCCAGCCGGATCGCGTCAACACGTCCATCGAGACGCCACCTACTATTTCTGTTCCGAGAAATGCATAAGTCGATTTCGGGCCGACCCGGCGAGCTTCCTGGGCCCCTCGTCTCCACCGACCGAGACGGCCCCTGTCGCGGCCGGGACCCGATACACCTGCCCGATGCATCCGGAGATCATCCGAGATCAACCCGATTCCTGTCCAATTTGTGGAATGGCACTCGAGCCGATGGACGCGGGCGTGGAGGAGAACTCCGAACTCGTCGACATGACGCATCGATTCTGGATCAGCCTTGCACTCACCCTCCCCGTCTTTGGCTTGGCCATGGGTGAGATGGTGCCGGGCAATCCACTGACCGAAACATTCAGCCCGAGAACACTGGCCTGGGCGCAGGGCGTGCTCGGGACGCCCGTGGTGTTATGGGGCGGCTGGCCCTTTCTGCAACGCGGCTGGGCGTCCATTCGAAGCGGACATCTGAATATGTTCACCCTGGTTGCAATCGGAACCGGGGCGGCCTGGGTCTACAGCGCCGTGGCCGTCGCCACACCGGGGATCTTCCCAGACTCGTTCCGAAACCACGACGGCGGCGTCGCCGTCTACTTCGAAGCGGCCGCCGTGATCATCACGCTCGTGTTGCTCGGTCAGGTGCTCGAGCTTCGTGCTCGAAGCCAGACCGGTGCTGCGATTCGCGCGCTACTCGGGCTCGCAGCAAAAACCGCGCGGCGCGTTGCCGACGACGGCAACGAAGAAGACATTCCCCTGGACGCCGTTCAAGCTGGCGATCGACTGCGTGTGCGGCCGGGAGAGAAGGTGCCGGTCGATGGCGTCGTGCTCGAGGGGCGTAGCACCATCGACGAATCGATGATCTCGGGCGAGCCGATTCCGGTCACGAAAGAGGAAGGCGATCGAATCACCGGAGCGACGATCAATGGCACCGGCTCGCTCTTGATGCGCGCAGAGCGCGTAGGCTCCGAGACGCTGCTGGCACGAATCGTCCAAATGGTGAGCGATGCGCAGCGTAGCCGCGCTCCGATCCAACGCCTGGCGGACATCGTCGCCGGCTATTTCGTTCCTGCTGTACTCGGAATCTCCGCCCTCACCTTCGCCGTCTGGGCGATCTTCGGCCCGGCCCCGAGCATGGCTTATGCGTTGATCAATGCCGTCGCCGTCTTGATCATCGCCTGCCCGTGCGCGTTAGGCCTCGCGACGCCCATGTCCATCATGGTGGCGACCGGCAAGGCGGCCACCGCAGGCGTGTTGTTCCGGAATGCGGAGGCCATCGAGCTCTTGCGTGATGTCGACACGATTGTCATCGACAAAACCGGCACCCTCACCGAAGGCAAGCCACAGCTGGTCCGAATCGTGTGTGCCGAAGGATTCGAAGAGGAAGAAATTCTCCGCTATGCGGCTTCGCTCGAACGCGGGAGTGAGCATCCGTTGGCCGAGGCGATCGTCAGGGGCGCCGCGGACCGAGGGGTCGCACTCCTGGAAGCGACCGACTTCGACTCACGGACCGGGCGGGGTGTCGTCGGCCAGCTCGACGGCCACCAGATTGGCATTGGCAATCGAAAGATGATGGGAGAGCTCGGGGCCGAGATTACATCGCTCGCCGAGACGGCGGAGGCGATGCGCTCGGAGGCGCAGACGGTGATGTTTGTCGGCGTAGACGGGCGACTTGCCGGGTTGGTGGGTGTGGCGGATCCGATCAAGCCCTCGACGCCCGCTGCCATCGAGGGGCTTCACAAAGAGGGCCTCCGTGTGGTGATGCTGACAGGAGACAATCAAACGACCGCCGAAGCCGTCGCCGAGCGTCTCGGCCTCGATGAGGTGATGGCCGATGTCTTGCCGGATCAAAAGGCCGAAGCCGTACGCCGATTGCAAGCCGAGGGCCGGATCGTCGCGATGGCCGGTGACGGGGTCAACGATGCGCCCGCGCTGGCCCAGGCCCACGTCGGAGTCGCCATGGGAACCGGCACGGACGTGGCGATGGAGAGTGCGGGAATCACCCTCGTGCAGGGAGACCTGCGCGGCATCCTTCGCGCTCGGCGACTCAGTCGCGCAACGATGCGCAACATTCGCCAGAACCTCTTCTTTGCCTTCGTCTACAACGCGATCGGCGTTCCCGTGGCCGCTGGCATCCTCTATCCGGCGTTTGGCATCTTGCTGAGTCCGATGATCGCCGCGGCGGCGATGAGCCTGAGTTCAGTTTCGGTGATCGGAAATTCGCTTCGTCTGCGACGATTCCAGATGTAGCCGAGCGGCGTGGGCAGCTCGGGTCGATGAGGGGCGCAAGGAACCCGACCCTGCGCGAGAGATGGTGATTTCGAGCGATTCGAGAAGGAGTGAATGGTGGCCGATGAATCTGCGGAACCCCAACCGTGGCGTTGTCTTTTCTGTCGCATGCGGACCGGTGTGCGCCTCTTCCGAATCCCGGCTTGTCCGATCTGTCGAGACCAGATTCAGGACTTCGTCTGGGTCTCCTTGATCCAGACCTCCCTCGTCCTGGCGGGTTTTATCAGCGGACTCCAGTTTGCCGTCGAAGAGATCCTGCTCTTCGGCATCCTGGTACTCGTCAAACACCGCCTGCCTTCGACGTTCGACCGCTTCGTACGCAAGGCCTAACATTCAACACAACGTCGCGAAGGACCCGCGATCGACACGAGCCGATTCCCAGGTCGGCAGCCAGGAGACTGACTCAAGGCGCTCGGTCCAGAATTGTCCCGCTACCTGCTAGACGTCGAGGACCGCACCGGATTTCAAAGTCGCGCGAGCCCGTTCGCGGCAACTACATTCTGCCTTACACGGCGCGGCCACGCTGATCAATGCGGGCAACAAGACGATGTCCGCCAGAAAAGCGAGGATCACGCCGATCCCGCAGTAGAGACCAAACGCGGAGATATTCGAAAGCGAAGCGCCGACAAACGCGAAGAAGCCGATCGAGAGAACGGTTGAAGTCACCAGCATCGCGCGCCCAGTCGTCATGAGCGTCTGCTGGATCGCCCGATAGGAACAACCGGTCTGCGATCGGTAGCGTCCAAAATTGTGCGCGAAGTGAATCGTGTCGTCGACGACGACTCCGATCAAGATGCCGCCGACCAACATCGAGCTGATATCGAGATCCGCACCGACCCAGCCCATCAAGCCCAGTACGAGCAGGATCGGCGTCAGATTCGGAATCGTACTCAGCAATCCCAATTTCAGATCTCCGATCAAGACCAACATCAGCACCATGATCACGCCGAAAGCGATCGCATAGGATCGGGCCATACTGACGAAGAGCATTCGGAAGGTCTCACCGGCGACGACCAGCATTCCTGTCGGTGCAATCTCGATCGAATCTTCGAGCCCGTGCCTCCGCAGAACGTCATTCGCGAGATCGGCAACTGCGTCCGCGAAGCGGGGATAGTACAAAGCATCGACAAAGGGCACGGTCATCGCGATCCTCGTCTTGCTCCAGTCGGTATCGACCAGCCGCGCAAGGTCATCTGGGGCGGCCATCTCGAAGAGCAGAAGTTCCTGGCTCACGGCTTCACGCGTCTCTGGCAGTGTGCGATCGAGCGCGGTTCCCTCCGTCAGCGCCCGGTGCGTCTCCTCCAGAACATCGATCAGGGATAGGGATTGCGCGACTTCGATTGGCCCGATCTGCAATTCGGCCGCGCGCTCTTCGATTTCCCGAAGTGCATCGAGAACGCGCGGTTCGCGAAGGTCGAGGCCTCCCGTCTGCTGGATATAGAGTTCGAGGGGCTCCGCCCCGCGCATAGATCGATTGAGTTCCTCGGTGGCGAGGCGAATCGAATCGTCCTCCGGCAGCCACTTCAGATCGTCCTGGGAAAAACGCAGCTGGGCTGCGCCAGCGACTGCAAGAATGAGAAGCAGCCCGGTTCCAACAACAACGACGAGCGGCTTGTGCATTCCCAGCCCGCCTAGCCAGAGCAGGATGCGATCGACGGGCTGCGCCTCCTGCTTCACGTTCAACGACGGTCCGGAATGTGGATCCATCGGTGTGAGGGAAAGCAGAGCCGGCAGAAGCGTGATGCTCAATACCAGGGCGAGGCCAACGCCGACCGGCGCGACCCGGCCCAGATCGATGAGCGGCTGGAGTTCGGCCGCCTGGAAGGCCGCCATACTCGCGGCCGTCGTCAAACTCGTCAGCAATACGGCCAGGCCCGAATGTCCCATGGACCACTCGATCGCGGAGGAAACGTCGTCGCCGTCTTCTCGACGTTTGTAGAACATGGCCTGGATATGGACGGCGTCCCCGACTCCGACCGCGACGAGCAGACTCGGAAGAATCTCGGTGACCGCCGTGATCGGAATACCCCTGAGGCCCATCCAGCCGAGTGTTCCGATGACGGACAGCCCGACGACGAGCAGGGGATGGATCGTGGCCCAGATATTTCGAAATAACGCAAAGAGCAGTAGCGCCGTCAGCACCAGGCTTGCGGATACGAATAACAGGATGTCCCGGGTGAGCATCGTTCCCATGCGGTGCGCCAGGAGCGGCGTACCGGCAACGAACATCTTCGCGCCGGATGGCGCGTAGTCTGCAAGAATCCCCTCGAGCACCTCTACCAGCCGATCGGATTGTTTCGTGGTCAACATCGCCCCACGTTCGATCACAGCTTCAGGCTGAATCTCATCTTCGAAGCCCTCGAATGCGCTTCCGCTCGAGATCGAGTCACCGGATTCGCCCAGTGAACCGTCGAGCTCGACGATCAAGGCCGTCGCGGACTGATCCGCCGAAATGATCACGTTCTGGTAGATCGGGTTCGCTCGTAAGCGTTCGCGAAGTCTCGAAAGGTCGGATTCGTTGCGAGCGGGTTGATCGAGCAAACCCTCGGAGATCAGTGTTCCGGATTCGCCAATCAGGATGCGCGCATTGACCAGACTCGTCAGATCATCGAGATAGGGCAGATTCTCTTCGAGTGCGAAGTGCAGCGCCCGCAGCTCATTCAAGAAATCCAGATCGTAGAGCGATTCGGGTTGAAGGAGCACGACGATCCGTTCGCCCGATCCAAACTCCTCGCGAAATCTCTCGTGCAGTTGCTGTGCGGGATTGGCACGCGGCAGGTAGCTCTCGAAGGAGGTTTCGATTTCCAGGCGACCCAGCCCGGTCGATAGAACTCCGATGACGAAAAGGCTGGCGGCGATGACGAGCTTGCGATGGCCGAGGACCCCCGTGGACCACGCGGTGAAGGCGTCCTCGAATCGTTCCCTCAGACTCATGTCAGATGGCCCCACTGCGTCGCGACAATGAACCGGTTACTTCGACTAGCAAGGTCAGACCTCGAGTCCGGGAAGACCAGCGCCTACTTGGCTCGATCTCCGGCTTCTCGCTCGCGCCGCTCGACTTCTTGACGGTGGTTCTTCGCGAGCGCCTCGTATTCACTCGCCAGCTGACGGTGCAATGAGGCGATGCGCTCACAATGCGCTGCCTGCTCCCGGCGGGTCTCCATATTGCCCTCGGCATAGCGAACACCCATTTGCTCATGGCGCAGAACTTCCTGGCGCGATTCTTCGGCCCTCTTCGTGTAGTAACGGGCCGATGCGACATGTTCCTCAGTCGTGTTGGCCCAGTCGACGAACAGCTCGCGGACCGGTGCTTGATCCGCCACGCCGATCTCTGGAAGCATGAGGAGTAGCCCGAGTCCTGCGAAGACCCAGACGACGATACGAGCAAATCGGCAGCGCGGCTTCTCTCGAAGCTGCTCCCCTTGGTCTACGCGGTCTGCACGACTTGAACGACCTACACGAAGTCGAATCATTCCTGGCCTCCTCACATCAAGTGTCGTCGAATTCTCGTACGCGACGGCCCCAGACGCGCTCAAAGAAAGCGGCCCACTCTCAGCAATACGGTCGAAGTGGACGGATCGTGACCCAGACCTGTCTCGACTTGCGTAGAATCCAATCATGGCCTCTTCCGAACTCACCATTGGCGAACTTGCCCTCGCGGCGGGTGTACCGACCTCCACCATCCGCTATTACGAGAGAGCGGGTCTACTTCATCCACATGGAAGATCGCAGTCCAACTACCGCCTCTACTCCAAAGAAGAACTCGAGCGACTTCGCTTCATCCGCGCCGCACAGACGGCGGGGTTCACCCTCGACGACGTGACGGTCCTTCTCCGACCCGCCGCCTGTGGCAAGGTGCAGGGTCTGATCGAGGAGCGGCTCGCCCAGGTCGCCGACCGAATGAAGGAGCTTCGGCGCGTGCAACGCGTACTCAAGAATTCGTTGTCCGAGTGTCTCGAGCATGAAGAGAGCGGGCGCTGCCGGGTGATCGAGACCCTGAGCGCCACCGCCAGGGCGAGCCGTCCCGCCCGCTAGCCCCTCCTTCGGGCACCTCACAAACATGCATGTCTGTCTGTAGGCTGTTGAAGAGGAGTGCTTTTCTCAAATTCTTACGAAAAACCCTTTACCCTGCACCTGGGTTCAAGCCGTAAAGTCCATGAAAGGCTGGCGTGTGAACCCCGGACGAGTTCGTTGCCCGGCGTTTCCGGGCGGGCCGGCTGGAAGGGAGTGAATTCGATGGACGACGAGGCCTATGGGGAACGGGAAGGACAAGGGGAACCACGAAGCGGTCGATGGGCCACCGGAGGGGCCGTCGCTGCGGCCGTACTCGCCTCGACCTGCTGTATCCTGCCGCTTGTTCTCGGTGCCGCGGGCCTTTCGTCCGTCGCGCTCGCCGGCGCCTTTGAATCGGCGCGGCCGCTGATGCTGGTCGTCACGGCCATTCTGCTGGGCGTCGGCTTCTACTACAACTATCTGCGCAAGCCTGATTGCGAGCTTGGCGAGGCCTGCGAGACGCCGCGCCCCCGGCTTCAGCGTTTCAATCGCGGCATGCTCTGGTTGGCCACCGTCGCCGTCGTGGTCCTCGCGCTCTTTCCTTCTTATGCCACGGTCTTTACGGCCGGCGACACACCGCCGATCCAGAACTACGAGGTCATGGCCTCCAGGCAGCTGGTCCTGGAAGTCAGCGGAATGACCTGCGAGGCCTGCGCGGTCACGATTCAAAACGAACTCGCTGCCGTACCCGGCGTACTTCGCTCGGACGTCGACTACGACGGCGGCATGGCGACCGTTCTCGTTCGCGCGGATACGCCGCCGAGCACGAGCGAACTACTCTCCGCCGTAGGCCGCGCGGGTTATTCGGCCGCCATGGCGCGACCGGAAGTGGGGGAAGAGGGATGAGCGAGGGCTGCGCAGAGGATTCAAGCGATCGACGCTCCTTTGATCTGGCCGTGATCGGGGGGGGCTCTGCGGCCTTCGCGGCCACACTGCGCGCGACCGACCTCGGCGCAAACGTGCTTCTGGTCAACGAGGGAACGATCGGAGGCACCTGCGTCAATATCGGGTGCATTCCTTCGAAGACCTTGATCCGGGCAGCCGAGAATGCGCATTGGAATCAGCTCGCGCGCTTTCGGGGCGTCACGCCCTGTCCGGGCACGATCGACTTCCCTGCCCTCATGAAGGAGAAGGACGAACTCGTCGAGCATCTTCGCAAGGCAAAATACGAAGACGTCCTGGCGGGCCTCTCCGGGGTTCGCTTCATCGATGGTCGAGCAGAACTGGTCGGACCTAACGAGATCGAAGTCGCCGGACAGAGATTTCAGGCGGGCAAGATCGTCCTCGCCACCGGAACGCGAAATGTCTTGCCGGACGTTCCGGGCCTCGCCGCCGCCGGCGTCTGGGATAGCACTGATGCGCTCGACGCCGCCCATCTTCCGAAGCGCTTGATCGTGCTCGGAGGAAGCTATGTCGCCCTCGAACTCGGCCAGATGTATTCACGGCTGGGCAGTCAGGTCACGATTCTCCAGAGAAGCGCCCATGTGCTGTCAGATGAGGATGCCGACGTCGCAGAGGCCTTGACGGGATTTCTACGGGACGAAGGCATCGAAATTCTGACCGGCCAGAAATTGCAATCCGTCGAACGCACCGAAGGGCGTTTCGTCGTCACCGCCGCAGGAGAGCGTGACACGGAGCAACACTGCTCCGATGCCGTCATCGCAGCGCTCGGGCGGCGAGCCAACTCCGACGGACTGGGCCTCGAGGCGAGCGGAGTCGAACTCGAACTCGACGGCTTCATCCGTGTGAATGACGCCCTCGAGACGAGCCGCGCCGGAATCTATTGCGCCGGAGACGTGATCGGCGAACCCGCCTTCGTCTACGCGGCCGCATATGAGGGCGCACTCGCGGCCAGCAATGCCTTGTCTGGTGAGTCGGCCGCGCGCGACTACACCGCAATTCCCTGGGTGGTCTTCAGCGATCCGCAGGTTTCGGGCGTGGGGATGAACGAGCGACAGGCCGCGCAGGCGGGTATCGAAGTGGATGTCTCCGTGCTGCCCCTCGAGCACGTCCCGAGAGCACTCGCCGCACGCGACACACGCGGCTTCGTCAAGCTGCTTCGCGAGACTGGAAGCGACCGTCTCGTCGGCGCTCGCATCGTTGCGCCGGAAGGGGCGGAACAGATCATGGAGGCGAGTCTGATGATTCGCTTCGGACTTCCGATTTCGGAAGTGTCCAAGCATTTTCATCCATACCTGACGCAAGGGGAAGCCATGAAGCTAGCGATGTTGTCCTTCGACAAAGATGTGGAGTCGCTTTCATGCTGCGCGAGTTAGGCGGCTACCCGGCGGCGCTCGTGGCCGTCCTCGTGCTGTCGTTGCTCGCCGGCGCCGTGCCAACCCATGCTTCGGACGACCTGCAAACCTGGCGCTTCAAGATCGAGGGAATGACGTGAGGGGGCTGCGTTCAGACGGTCCGTGCGGCCGCCATGAGTGTAAAGGGCGTCTCCGAGGCTGATGTGAGTCTCCGCGAGAAAGTTGCGATCGTGAAGGCGCATAGGGGAACATCGCCGGAAGCGGTCATTCGAGCGATCGAGGCGTCTGGGCAATATACGGCGGAATTTGTAGACAAAGATCCCGGGGACTGAACGCTGTCCAGAAGTCGGGGTCGGGCGGGGAATCACAACATGACATGGAAGCACCTCTTCGCCTACTCGGTTGGCACCCTGCTCTTGGCGATGCCGGCCAGCGCCGAATTCTTGTCGGCCGAGCTCAGCGTCAATGGACTGAGCTGTCCATTCTGCGTCTTCGGCATCGAAAAGAAGCTGCTCGATGTGCCCGGCGTCTCCGACGTCGAAGTTTTCCTGGACGAGGGTCGCATCGCCATCAAATTCGAAGTCGAGAGTGCAGCGACCGTCAAGGATCTAGGGGAGGCCGTTCGCAAGGCTGGCTTCGAAGTGGTCGGATTGACGGTTGAGACCAACGGCGCGATCCAGAGCCGAGAGAACGGAGAATTTCGATTCGTTGCGCATCCAGACATGACGTTTCGGTTGCGCGAAGTAATCGAGGGGCACGAAGAACGCGTCTCGGAAGAAATTCTTCGGAAGCTTCGCGCAGCAGCGTCCCCCGACGGCCACTCGCTGATCATCGAAGGCACCGTGAGCGAGCGCGAAGCACAGGAGCCGCTGCTCGTCGTTCGAAGGATCCAACCCCTTCCCGGCTCGAAAGACTAGGAATTCGGATGCCAATCCGAAGAGGGCTTCGATTGAGTCTGATGGTCGCCGCCGTCGCGCTTTCCGCCGGTTGTGGGACGAAACCATTGGCCAGCCCGGCGCTGCTCACCGTCTGGGGTGAGTCGGGCGACGGCCAGGGAGCACTTCGCCAGCCGACCGGCATCGCCGTCGGCGAAGACGGGTCCGTTTTCGTCGCAGATGCCGGAAACCATCGCATCCAGGTCTTCGATGCGAACGGCGGTTTCGTTCGAGAAATCGGAAGTCGAGGCACGGGGACGGGGCAGTTCCTGCGTCCGATGGATCTCGATCTCGACTCCCAAGGCCGACTCTATGTCGCTGAGCACGGCGGCGATCGCGTCCAGGTCTTTGCGCGGGATGGAACATTCCTTCGCGTGGTGCGCGGCGACGACTCCGTGGCCGGAAGTTTCGACGCGGCCGCCGGCGTTCTGATCTCACCCGACGATGAACTCTACGTCGCCGACTTCTACAACAACCGGATCGTCGTCTTCCGACCGGACGGAAGTTTCGAGCGCATCATTGGAGCACCGGGACGAGTCCTCCCCGGACGCCTCCACTACCCGACCGACCTCGACTGGATCGCGCCTAGCACGGACGGAGGCGACGATGGGCGCCTGCTCGTCGCGGACGCTTACAACAATCGAATTCAACTCTTCACACCGGACGGCAAAGCGGTAGCGCGATGGGGGGGCCTCTTCGGACTGGGCATTCCCGGAAGCGCGCCCGGTTCGTTTCGCGTAGCCATCGGCGTCGCCGTGGACGCCTCGAATCGAATCTATGTCGCTGATTTCGAGAACCATCGCATTCAAGTCTTCACGGACCATGGAAGGCACCTCTCGACCTTCGGCTCACGTGGAACTCGCCCCGGGGAGTTCGAACGCCCCACCGACCTCGCCATCGGACCCGATGGCCGAATCTTCGTCGTCGATTTCGGGAACGACCGCGTCCAGGTCTTCGAACGATTGCCGGACCCGCTCGATTGAGGGCTCGAGCCAGCTTGATCGGGCTCGCGCTGCTCGGGCTTTCGAGCGCGCCCTCGATCGTCCTGCCGCGCATCGCGCTCGCCCAGGGAATCAACACCAACGTCGCCCTCGCGGTCGCCGAGGACGAGGCCATCTTTCGCTCGCAGATCCGCTATCGACGAGCGACCGACGATCCGGACGGCACCCGCCGAGAACTCGACGTCGTCGCACTACCCCAGACGCTCGTCTATGGCGTGACCCCTCGGATCACATCCTTCATGACGTTGCCGATCGTGGCTCATCGAAGGATCGAGGCTGCGGATGGAAGCGTTCGCCGGGACGAAGGGCTCGGGGAGCTACGCATGCTCGGGCGATACACCTTTTTCATCGACGACTACGCACCGCTTTCGACCCGGCGCGTAGCCGTGATCGCGGGGCTGAAATTTCCAACCGGGACCAACCGCATCGGAACGGATTCCTTCGATCCCATCTTCGGTGGCGTCGCGACCTGGGCATTCAATCGTCATGAAATCGATCTCGATGCGATCTACACCCTGACGACGGAGCGGCGCGACTTCGAAGCCGGGGACGAACTCCGCTACGACCTGGCCTATCGGTTCCGGCTCTGGCCCGGACGCTTCGGACGGCGCCTCCTGCAAATGAATGGGCTTCTCGAACTCAACGGAAGCTGGAAGGGCAAGTCCCGCGCCGCGGGAACGACCGTCGCCGACTCGGGGGGTAGCGTGTTATTTCTCTCTCCGGGTCTCCAGTTCATCACCAAGCGAGCCATCGTCGAAGCATCCTTCCAGATTCCGGTCTGGCAGGATCGCAACGGCTCCCAGTTGGAAGACGATTGGACCGCCGTGCTCAGCATGCGAATCCCCTTCACGCTCGGGCTTCGCTGAGCCGTCGCGAACCCGTCCCGCCTCGTGATTCCCCATGACCCGCGCTGCCTAAACGGTTGGTCCGTTCAAATGGCCAAAACAAAGCCTGACGATTTCCTCTGATAGGGCATCCGAATCGATCCCCGGTGGCGGATGCAGGAACTATCCGTGCACGAGCCCTTCGATCGTCCGCACGAGCACGTACGCCGAGAGAGAAGGATCGCTGGTCGACACTTCGGGATGCGCTTTGAGCAAGTTCTGGACCTCGCGCGCAAAGGCCATTTCCCGAAGCCGAAGATTCTTGCGGAAGGACGGAGGAAGTGGCGACTCCTGAAATGCGAGGTGACAATACGATCAATTCCTCACATATTGTGAAGAACGGCGATCATCGAAACAAGGGCGACTCATATGAATGAAGCACTTCGCGACGCCTTCGAATCCGAAATGAATCTGGCCAAGGAGAACTACGTGGCCCGGGACTTCGAGGCCTGTTTCGCCCATCTCGAGCGAGCGCACGTGCTGGGCCAGCGCAACTACTGGCCACATGTAAAGAGCCATTGGTGGATGCTGAAAGCCGGCTACCGGGTCGCCGATCGGCGCGAAATCATCGGCCAGATCTTGAGAATCGTTGGCTCCGCGGGATCACTGGTCGGAATGGTTCCGCTCGGGAATACGGGCCGCGCCCACGTCAGCGCCATCGCGCCCATGCCCATCCCAGCAGATCTCGCGATCTTCTTCGACCAGTAGCGACCCATGATCGCTTTGCGTCGCTCGACCTTCTCAATCGCAGCCCTCGTTGTATTGCTGATTGTTGGCGTCCCGTTCACGTAGCTCCGACAGCGCAAAGGCATCGAACGCGAGAACGAAAAGGGGCGAACGAGAATTCGGCACCCGAACTCGGCGCGTGCGCTCGCGCGTCGACGAATGGATCGAAGTGGCTCCTTGACAACAACATGAATCTATTTGGAGCGAAGAAGCCGCAAACCGTTGAATGTCACAACCAGGGACGCGCCCATATCTGCGGCGATCGCGCTCCAGAGCGACGCGCCACCGAAGAGCGTCAACACCATGAAGAGTGCCTTGATTCCGAGTGACAGCGCGATGTTCGCGTGGATGATCGAGAGCGTTCGCTTCGAATGACGGACCAGCCAGGGAAGTTTCGAGAGGTCGTCGGCCATCAATGCGATGTCGGCCGTCTCGATCGCTGCATCGCTCCCGGCGGCCCCCATCGCGATGCCAATGGAGGCCCTAGCCATCGCGGGCGCATCGTTGACGCCGTCTCCGACCATCGCAACGTGTCCATGCGCGTCGCTTAGGCGACCGATCAGTTCCACTTTGTCATTGGGGAGGAGTTCGGCATGGATCTCGTCGACGCCTACCTGCTCTCCGATGGTTCGGCCCGTCGCCTCATTGTCGCCGGTCAACATGACGAGCTTCGCGATGCCTTCCTTCCGAAGATCCGAGAGCGCCCCGGCCGCCTCGGGCCGAATCCCGTCTGAGAGGGCGAGGAATCCGCAGACATGTTCCTCGTTGCCGAGCACCACGACCGATTGGCCGGCTCGGCCGAGTTCCTCGAGCCGTTCGTGTACGGCCGGGGTCTCCTGTCCGCGTTCTTCGAGGAAGCGATGAGAGCCGATCCAATAGGAGCGACCATCGATGCGCGCGGTGCCGCCTTTGCCATGCGCCGCCTGGAAGTCGCTGGCGGCTGCGGGGTGAACTCCGAGTGACGCCGCATGCTCGAGAATCGAGAGTGCCAGGGGATGAGCACTCTGGGATTCCATCGCGGCCGCGCGTTCGAGCACTTCCGCTTCGCTGTGCCCGGCCAGCCCAACGATCTGTTGAACGCGGGGCTTCCCTTCGGTCAGTGTGCCGGTTTTATCGAAGGCGATGGCGCGAAGTCGCGCAGGAGCTTCGAGGAAAACACCACCCTTGATGAGGATCCCGTTTCGCGCTGCGCTCGCTAGACCCGCGACGATGCTGACGGGCGTCGAGATGACGAGGGCGCACGGGCAGGCGATGACCAGAAGCACGAGCGCGCGGTAGAACCAGGGCGCCGCGGGTGCGCCGAATAACACCGGAACGAGGAATACGCAAGCCGCAAAGGCCATGACCGCCGGTGTATAGATCCGAGCGAATCGCTGCACCCACTGCTCGGAGGGCGCCCGGCGCGAATGGGCTTCACCGACGAGTCGTACGATCTGCGCGAGCGCCGTGTCGTCGGCCGCCTTGGTGGAGGAAATGGTGAGCGTGCCACTTCCGTTGACGGTGCCCGCATAGACCTCGTCACCGGGTGCCTTGGGAACCGGAACACTCTCGCCCGTAATCGGCGCCTGATCGACCTCGCTATCGCCTTCGAGGATGGTGCCATCGAGGGCGATGCGATCGCCGGGACGGACGAGAAAGCGAGCACCCGGCGCGACCTCAGACGGGTTGACTTCGCTTCGCGTGCCGTCTTCGCGAAGCAAGAGAACGATCGCTGGCGCCAATTCCATCAGGGCCGAAACAGCCCGGCGGGCGCGCCCGAGGCTCCACGCTTCGAGTTCCAGGGAGACCGCGAAGAGAAAACTCACGGCGGCCGCCTCGAACCATTCGCCGATGCCGAGCGCACCGGCCACGGCCACCGTCATCAAGAGATTCATGTCGGGGCGGACGCGCCGCGCCGCAGACCACGCCTTGGGGGCGACCAGCGCGAGACCCGCCGCGATCGCGAGCAGATACAATCCGCGAGCAGCCCACGGAATAGCATGATGAACGTCGGCGCCTTCACCGCTAAGCGCAGCCAGGGCGCCACCCGCGAGCACAGAATGCGTGATGAACCCGGAGATCAGGGCCGCTCCGCTCAAATAGGTGAGAATCGTTCGCAGCAGGTTCCACCGGGCGTCCGCCGCCTTCGAATCGGCTTCGCCGAAAGGGGTGGCGCGCATCCCGGTGGCTGCGACGGCCGCGATGACTTCCGCTTCCGAATCTTCACCGGACAACATGACGACGAGCTTGGCGTTCAGTAGATCGAAGGCCAAGCGTTCTTCGTCGCCGACGACCGGCAACAGGACCTGACGCAAAACTTCGATTTCGTCTGCGCAATCCATGCCACGAATCAAGAACTCGCATTGGCGCAGGTCAGTCTTCGCCGTCTCCCTTGCCATGACGATCGCCCTCCTCGAAACCGTTAGTCCGCGTCTTCACCCCGCTCGCCAGTCGCGATTCGAACGGTCTCCAGAGCGCTACAGACGTAGATCTTCCCGTCCCCACGCAGACCCGTTCGGGCTGCAGTCTCGATGGCCACGACGACCTCTTCGGCGAGCGCATCGCTGCAAAGCACTTCGACCTTCTCATGCGGGTCCAATAGCCCGAGTTCATCCGCACGCTCGCCCTCTGCGGGTGTACGGGTTCGCCCGAAGCCGTGTGCGTGCAAGACCGTGACGCCGGAGAGGCTGTCGATCCGGTGAAGCGCTTCGACGACTTCCGGAAGCTTATGTGATTTCACGTAGGCGTTGACGATTTTCATTGCACTGTCTCCGATCTCTCTTCGATGATTTTCGTTTCGACCCTATGAGGCCTCGACCGCTGTCGTCGTATCGGGCACGACCTCTGCGGCAAACCATTTGTAGAGCGCCGGCACGACGAGCAGCGTCAGCACCGTAGATGTCACCAGCCCACCCACCACGACAGTGGCCAGCGGTCTTTGCACTTCACTCCCCGTACCGCTCGAGAAGAGCAGCGGAATCAATCCCAACATGGTCGTGACCGCGGTCATCAATACGGGCCGGAGGCGCAAACAGGCACCCTTGATCGATGCCTCATCGATCTCTACGCCATCGCGAACGAGCTGATTCAGGTAGGTTACGAGGACCATTCCATTCTCGAGGGCAATCCCGAGTAGCGCGATGAAGCCGACCGAAGAAGGCACCGACAGATTCTGCCCCGTCAGCCAGAGTGCGACGACACCGCCGACGAGAGCCAACGGAATATTCAACAGAATCAAGCCTGCGTTGCGTAGCGAGCCGAAGCTGGAATACAGAAGCAGGAAGAGCACCAGCAAGGTGATCGGCACGACGATCGCGAGCCGGCGGTTCGCTTCCTGCTGCAGGCGGAACTGACCGCCCCAGGTCACGAGATATCCGGTCGGAAGCTTCACGTTGGCGTCGATCGCGGCCTGTGCGTCCGCAACGAAGGATCCGATATCCCGACCGTTGACATTGCATTGGATCGTAATGAAGCGTTGGTTGTCCTCACGCGTGATCTGCCGCGGGCCGACGACTTCTTCGATCCGCGCGAGCTCGGAGAGCGGCACGCGGATCTTTCCCGGACCCGAGACCAGGACGTTGCTGATGGCCGCAGCGGTGTCGCGATAGTCGCTGGCGAATCGAACATAGATATCGAATCGGCGAATGCCTTCAAAAACCTGTCCGGCCACTTCTCCGCCGATCGCAGCGCGAATGGTTCGCTGTACGTCCGCAACGTTCATGCCGTAGCGAGCCACGGCCTGACGATCGACACGAATGACGAGCTGAGGCGTGCCGCTGACTTGGTCCACCTGAACGTCGGCGGCGCCTTCGACGCCACTGACCACTTTCGAAACCTGGTTGGCGGTCTCGATCAGGACGTCGAGATCATCACCGAAGAGCTTGATCGCGAGTTCCGCGCGAACCCCTTCGAGCAATTCGTCCACGGTCATCGCAATGGGCTGCGTAAAGTTGGTAAGCACGCCGGGAACGCTGCCCAATTCTTCGCGAATGACGTCCTCGAGTTCCTGTTGATTCGTTGCCGATCGCCACTCGGATTGCGGACGCAGGAGGATGTACATTTCCGCGCTGTTCACGGGATCGGTATGGGCGCCGACCTCGCCACGACCAATTCGCGTAACGACATTCTCGATCTCAAAAATCTTCATGAGTCGCCGCTCGACGGTCAACGTCACCCGTGTGCTCTCGGTCAGTGAGATCGACGGGGCCATCGAAAGTCGCAGAACGAGCGTTCCTTCCTGTAGTCGAGGCGTGAACTCAGAGCCGAGCTGAGGAAAGACAATCGCGCCTAACAAAAGAAGGCCACCCGAAACGCCGATGGCGAGCCAACGTTGACGAACGAAGAGCGAAACTGCGGGCCTGTAGACGCGCAGCAGCGCGCGAACAATCCACACCTCACCGCCGTCGCCCTCTTCCCGGCGCTTCGGCGCACGCATCAAAAGGTCCGAGAGCACCGGTGCGAGAACCAGCGCAAAGATCAGGGAGCCCGCCATCGCCAGAGCGACGGTATAGGCGAGCGGTCTGAATGTCTTCCCTTCCACCCCCTGCAGCGTAAAGAGCGGCAGAAAGACGATGACGATGATGGAAATCGCGAAGGCGATCGGGCGCGCAACTTCGAGGGCCGCACGCGAAACGATTCGCGAACGCGATTCGCCGGGCGGTGCCTCCCGCAACATCCTGTCCACATTCTCTACGACAACGATCGTTCCATCGACCATCATGCCGATCGCGATCGCGAGGCCGCCGAGCGACATCAGGTTGGCCGAAATGCCGAACTGTCCCATGAACAAGGTCGCGAAAAGCACCGAAAAGGGGATTGAGAGCGCGACCACGAGGCTCGGCCGAAAGCCACCCATGAAGACGATCAAGACGAGGGCAACCAGCACGATTCCTTGCACCAGGGCATCCGTCACGGTCTTCACGCACGCTTCGACCAACGTCTTCTGCTCGTAGTAGGGCACAAGGCGCAGTCCCTCAGGCAGCATGGCGTTGACCGCTTCGAGTTTCTTCTCGACCTTGCCGATGACGGTCGAAGAGTTGGCGCCGAAAAGCTTGATGACCATGCCGGCCACGACTTCGCCCGTACCGTTTCGGGTCTGCACGCCGCGGCGAATTGCACCGCCAATTTCGATGTCCGCCACTTCGTGAAGGAAGACGGGGGTTCCGTCTTCGCTCTTGATGACAATGTTCTCGAGATCGTCGATGTCGGCGGCGAGGCCAACCGAGCGAACAATATATTCCTCGGCGTTTCGCTCGATGAATTGCGCTCCGACGTTGACGTTGTTCTCCCGGATCCGCTCGATGACTTCGTCCATCGTGACATCGAGGCGCAATAGATTTTCCGGATGAACGCGAACCTGGAACTGCTTTTCATATCCGCCGATGCCCAGGATTTCCGTCACGCCGGGAACGGTCTGGAGCTGAAATTTGACCAGCCAATCCTGGATCGTGCGTAATTCCTCGAGCGAATATTTGCCGGTCGTATCGTCGATGTAGTAGAAGAGAATCAAGCCCATTCCCGTGGAAATGGGCCCCATCGCGGGTTCGCCGAACCCATCTGGAATCTGCTGTCGCGCCTCCTGAAGACGTTCGTTCACAACTTGCCTGGCGAAGTAGATGTCGATCTCGTCACGGAAATAGACATTCACGACGGACAATCCGAAGTTCGAGACGGAGCGCGTCTTTTGCAGTCCCGGAAGCCCGTTCATCGCGGTCTCGACGGGATAGGTGACGTACTTCTCTACATCCTCGGGTGACAATCCCTCGGTCTCTGTGAAAATCTGCACGAGATTCGGAGAGACATCCGGGAATGCGTCGACGGGTAGGCCGATATAACTTCGAAATCCTGCGATCGCTACAACCAGGCCCAACACGAGTACGAGCAAGCGACTCGAGAGGGCAAATTCAATGAGACTCTTCATCGGGTTTCCCCTCCCTAGTGGCTGTGGCCACCGCTTAGTTCTTCACGCGCGAGTTCAGACTTCAACGTAAAGCCGCCTTGCGTGACGTAGGTCGCGCCGGCCTCGAGCCCTTTGGTCACCTCGACGAGATCCCGTCCCTGCAGTCCAAACGTCACCGGGCGTGGCGAGAAGCCGTTCTTGCCCTTGACGAAGACCACAGTTGAACCCTCGACTTGTTCGAGCGCGGTTCGAGGAACCGCGACCTTCACATTGACTTGATCCACGTCGATCTCAGCGGTCACGAAGAGACCGGGACGCCAATGACCATCGGGATTGGGAAGTACGATTCGCGCGGTCGCGGTTCGGGTTTCCTCGTCGACGACCGGCGAGACGTAGGTAATCGTTCCCGTCGCTTCGTCCTGCCCATGACCCGCTGAGATGCGAACGGTCTGGCCGAGTTTCACCGAGTTCAAATGCTTCTGGTAAACGCTGATGTCGACCCAGACGTCGCTGAGGTCGGCCACCGTAAACGCTCGCCCTCGAGACTGAGAGACCGGCTCGCCCCGGGTGATATGGCGTTCGACGACGATGCCGTCGATCTGGGCTTTGAGCGGGTAGGACGCGAGGCTCTCGCTGCTTTCGATGATCGCGAGTGTCTCTCCTGCCTTGACGAAGTCGCCCACGCTCTTTCTCACCTCTTTGGCGATGCCCGGAAAGCGTGGAGCGATATGCGCGAGACGGTCTTCGTTCGCGCGAACTTCCGCGGGCAGCGTGACCGTGCGAGTGACAGCGCCCGGGCCCGCGATGCCGACGACGATGCCGAATTCGTCGATCACATCATCCGGCAAGGAGACCGAGTCCTCGTCACCGTGATCGTCGGAATCCTCCGACGCTTCGTGCTCCGAACCGTGGTCATCATGGCCGGCTTCGGCGTCATGGTCGGCTTCGGCGAAGGCCATGGAGGCGAGCAAAACCGTCACGACGAGCAGCGCGAACGGGATGGGATCTTTGAAGTTGAAGGAGTGCGTCATGATTTTCTCCTAGTTCTCGACTTCGACGTCGGGATCAGGGGATGGAGTTTGAAGTGGCGTGCCGGTCAGACGTTCGACATCCGCAGCAGCGCGATGGAATTGACCAAGACCCGAGAGTTCTTGCCCTTTCAATTGAAAGAGGGTGCGCTGGGCATCAAGGACATCGACATAACGGAAGAGCCCTCGCAGATAGCCGGTCCGTACACCCTTGTAGGCCTTCTCCGCTTGCGGCAGGACATCCTCGCGAAGTGTGACGACCGTGTCGTAGCCGACGCGAAGCATGGCGTAGGCGATCTCGAGATCTCGACCGCTTTGCGCCCGTGCGGCACGCTCATTGCTGAACGCCCTCGACCGTCGCGAGCGCGCGGCTTGCCGAGCACCCTGATTGCGATTGAAGACCGGAATGGGAACCGTCATCCCAACGACGAAGGCCGATTCGTTCCCCTCTTCGAATTGGCGAATGCTGCCCTGAAAGGTGACATTCGGAATTCGCTTGGCATCCTGGAGATCGATGACGGCCTTTCGGTGTGCCAACTCGCTGGCCCACCGGGCGATGTCCGGGTTGCTTTCGAGTCGCTGTGCGATGGCTTCGAACGCAGGCGGCGTGTAGACGAAGCCGAGATCGCCCTCCGCGTGCTCGAAGAGCGGGGACTGCGAGCCCCATTGCGCGGCGAGTCGGGCGCGTGCGAAGGCCAGGACCGATTCGGATCGACGATGCGCGACCTGCGCACTCGATGCATTCACGGCGGCGCGTGTTTCCTCGACGGAAGAGGCTGCGCCGGCCTTGACCCGTTTGGTCACCGCATCGAGTGACTCATCGGCGAGCTTGCTGAGCTCTGCGGCCAGCGAGAGTCGACTCTGTGCTTCGAGGACGTTGACGAACTCCTGGGTGACCGCAGTCAAGACATCGATTCGTTGGACTTCGTAGTCCCAGTCGGCGAGGTCACGTTTGAGCTCGGCCACGCGACGGCGCTTGGCACGCTTGCCGCCTAGCTGGATCAACTGGCCTAACGTGATCGTCGTTTCAGCGCTGTCGCTCTTGTTGAACTGCCCCGTGCCGAGGATGTTCTCAGACTGGATATTGAGGACAGGGTTCGGAAGCAGGCCCGCCTGAAGGGCATCCGCCTCACGCGCCCGACTCTCCCAGGCAAAGGCGGCCAGGCTGGGATTCTGTAGCAGCGATAGCGCAAGGGCCTGGCGAAGCGATAGGGCGCCTTCGGGTTCTTCGAACGCGGTCCTCGAATCCGGGGCACCGTCCTCGCCGGGAACCGTCACTGCCCGGTAGTCGGCACCCAACGCCTCCGAGGGCACATTCATTTCACGCGTCTCAGCCGCCGCAGGACCTACGAAGGCAACCAGCGTCAGGGCCAGACTCATGGCCACCGAGGACGAAGCGAGCCGCCCGAGCCGGCGATCGGCTTGGATTCTCTCAAACTGTTTGATCATTTTCTCACACCGTTGGCCAGAGGCGTCTGGCAAACCATCATGGAAATCGCGACCACGCATCGGACTCGCAAACGCGAATCCCGTGATCAGCTTGGAAATGGTCTAACGGTGGAATTTCAGAGCAGGAGGACGATGCTGCGGTGAACGCGCATCGCTGGCGTCAGGTCAGTGGCCTGGCCGATGTAGAGATCTTGTCCCCGCTCGAGCAGCCGGGCGGCGCCAAACGAAGCGTCGACGATCGGTGGAGTATCGAGGTCCCAGGAGAGGTCCTCGAAAACCATCTCGGCATCGGCATGAAGTGGAATGTCGATGCAGTCGGAGGCATCTCCGATGGACAGCAGTGAATCGCCATCCTGGACATCCCCCTGCTGTACCTCTTGAGAGGGCCCGCAATCTCTCGCGACGTGCCCTACTTCGATTTCAGCGTGGTCGTTCGGGCCCACACAAAGCACAGAGCCGCCCGCAAAGGCCACGTCCGCGAGGAGGTGGAACATTGCTGCGAGGACGAGAATGCTGTGTGTGCGGTTAAGCTTCATCCGACCTGGAATCCTGATGATGATGAATGGCCTGTCGGCAATTACCACGGGTGACTTGAGAGAGCAAGGCCGCGCCTCGCCGATCCTGAAGGCAAAATCGCGGCGCGAGACTCGCCCAACGTCTCATTTTCCACCCCGAAGTCGTCTCCCGGCATTGTAGGATTGGCGTAGGCCGATTCGTTTCGTTTCGGAAACCCACGGAGGCCACCTGACATGACACAGCTGGAAGACGCCGATCATCAGCACTACAACGAGGTCGCCGTTCGAACCTCCGAGGCGCTAGGAGTCGCGAGACGCGCCCTCTTCGGTGGCCTCGCGGGCACGGAAATTCCTCGAGAGAAGCTCTTTGCGCCGTTGGAACGAACAGGGCTAGGCGTCGCACTCGAGTACGAGCGCATGGGCAACAGGCCTGTCTCCGAGTCCCTGCAAGAACGCGCCGACGATTTTGGCTTTGACCTCGAACACCTGGGTACGACCCTCGGCACGGTGATCCACGGGATTGATCTCAAACAAATCGAATCGCCCGAGCGGATCAGATTCATCCGAGACGCGCTCCTGGAACGCAAGGTCATCTTCTTTCGCGATCAAAATTTGAGCGAGGATGAACAGGTCGCCTTTGGCCGGAAGTTCGGAGACCTCGATGCCTTTCCCTTTGGTCCTGCTGGGGCGAATCCCTATATCCTCGAAATCCGGCACGGCCGAAACAGTCCCGGTCGTGAAAACGGCTGGCACACCGACGTCACCTGGATGGAGCAACCCTCGCTCGGCTCGATTGCCCAGCTGATCGAAGGACCACCGGTCGGTGGCGATACGCTCTTTTCCGATAGCCACGCCTGTTATCTCGGCCTGCCCAGCGCGCTTCAAGAACGCATCGAGCACCTCTACGGCATCAACGACTACCGCCTCTTCCTGGCAGGACAGGGGTCGAACGAGCTCCCGGACGAATTGGTCGAAACGATCAAGAAGGAAATCCCGTTCGGGGTCGGCCATCCCCTCGCGCGCTGCCATCCGGAAACCGGCAAGACCGGCCTGTTCATCCACGGTGGGTTTTTGCGTCACGACTCACTCTACGATGTGCGCACCGGAGACCGGCTCGAACGAGAAGAGTCGGAGGAGATCGTCCGCGCGCTGTTGACGCAGCACAACCGGCCGGAATATATCTGTCGCTTCAAGTGGGCGCCGGGTTCGATCGCCTTCTGGGACAATCGCGCCGTGCAACACTACGCCGCGAGCGACTACCATCCTCACAAGCGCATCCTGCGACGTGTCACGGTGAGCGGGGACAAACCGTTTCACGCTTCATCCAACGCATAACACTCGATCGTAGAATGGACTTCGGCGATTCCCTGCATCGCCGCCGACACAGATCGAATCGCGCGAGGGCCTTGGAACCAGCCCGTCGCCACCCCGATCTACCCAGAGCCAGAACGAACTCAAGTCCCCTTCCGTGACGCGCCGACGCGCTCCGAAAGGGGACTTGATTCGATTGAGACGATTCCGCAGCGGCGACTACAACCACGACCACGGCAACATCGGCCGACCGAAGCCTCGACTCCCGATCGCTACGGGTACAAGCCCAGCGGAGTCAGGATCGAGGGAAGTGGGGCGACGCCCGGCGGCAGGCCAGGTCCAGGACCGGGCTCGTATGGAGGCGTGACTGGCGGCGCGCAAGTTTTCGACGGCGCGCAGACGCCCGCTCCCATTCGCAACGCAAAAGAAGCGGATGCTTCGTGCTTCTCTTCGTCGTCCCGATCGTCGTCATCATCATGAGAACGGGACTTCTTCCTGTCACGGTGGTCGTCGTCACCCTCATCATCATCGTCGTCGTCATCATCATCATGAGAACGGGACTTCTTCTTGTTCTTGTCGCGATGGTCGTCGTCACCGGCTTCATCATACTCACGATCGGAATCCGAGATCTTGGCCAGAACGACATCCGCCATCGCGTGATAGCAGCTGGTCCCATCGGGAGCGAAAGCAGTCGCGCTCCATACTCCGGGCTCGACTTCATACGCCGGTCCAAAGTTCAACTCTTCCGAGCGAATCTCGATCGACGAAACCGAGAGTCCTAGATCCGCGACAAAGCTTGCTTCGACCATTCCAGCCTCGAGTACGGCGAGGTCGAAGTCCCCGCCGATGACCATCGACGAGGCTTTGTGCTCACGATCGCCATCATCGTCGTGATCCTTTGCGACCGCGGGTATCGCCGCAATGGCGACGAGGCTCACGATCGAGATGAGCATTCTGAGTTTTCGCATCAGCATGGGCTGACCTCCCGGGCAGTTGTTGATTGGCCCGGCGGGATTGTTGCAAGCCGCCGGCCAATCGATTGATGGGCCCAGGGAACGTGCAGTGACGGACGTACAGCCACGCGACACCGAGCGAAATCAACCTTCACGACCTGGCGGTATGAAATATTGTGCGCCGTCGATCAGGACGGAACTTCACCGGATTCTGTCAGTCTGCGTTTCACCCTGGGGAGATCTATGCAGGAACCTGCGGACTGATCCCAGGTGTAGCCCGACTTCCTCTCTCGAAATTTGCGGCCCCAGGCATTCGCATCACCCGCGTCGTATGGCTCAACGGCTACCTCGTCAATCTGCCGCTTCCGGTGGGCACCTGGATCGAGTCCGTCATGGGGCAATCACGCGACTCAGCACTATGCCTCGAGTGCCTACCATCCACACAAGCGCATCCTGCGGCGCTTCACGGCAAGTTGAGGCAAACCGTTTTCGGCTCGCTGACTAGCGACGTGAATCAGTCGAGAGAGCTGAACTCGGTGATTTCGCACATCACGGTCGAGACGTTCCAAATCTCGCGAAGGCCATAGCGCTTTGAAGCGGACGTCCTTGCGAATCAAGCAGCGTCCGCATCAATGGCCGCCGTCGCCGCCATGCGGGTAACCTCCATCCGCGAGTAGCCACGGGTGAAAAAGGAATCCGTGCGTGTCGCGTCGCCAGGACGCAGTTCGCGATCAGCGAGCAACGGGACCAACGTCTCGAGCACGACTCGCACTTCGAGCCGCGCCAAAGAAGCGCCTAAGCAGAAGTGAATGCCATAGCCGAAGCCCAGGTGCCCACTGGTATCCCGATGAAGATCGAAGTGGTCCGGATTCTCGAAGCGCCGTTCGTCGCGATTAGCCGCACCGATCATGACGAGCAAGTCGCTGCCTTTCGGAACATGGGTGCCCCGAATCGTCGTATCCTGCATCGCTGTGCGCGGCATCCAGCGGAAGGGCGACTCCATTCGGATGATCTCTTCGACCAGATTCTTGATCAGACTGGGATCATCAGCCACCTCGTCGAGCACATCTCGCCTACGCATCAGCAATTCAACTGCACTGCCAACCGTATTCATTGTCGTTTCGTTGCCTGCGATCAGAAGTACCAATGAGAAGAAAATTACCTCTTGTGTCGACATGACGGCGCCCTGATCGGGGTCGACTAACACACTGATCAAATCATCGGTTGGTTCCTTGCGGCGGGCATCTACGACCGTACGCATGTATTGGAAGAGCTGACCGGCCATATCAAGCGCATGAGCCGGCGAGTTCGTACGCGTACTACCACTCAAGACATCGATGATGCCGGTACTCCAGCGGCGAAAATCCGAAATTCGATCACCATCTACGCCGAGAATTTCGGCGATGATTCGCATGGGAAGCGGAGCAGCCAATCGATCTATGACGTCAAAGGACTCCTCGTCCCCTACGCCGAGAACACACTCCTCACTCAATTCACGGACCCTGTCCTCCCAGGCACTGATGCGTCGAGGCGTGAAGCCCCGATTGACGGGACTCCGCATCACATCATGATGT